>JAZGFK010000031.1:0-6673 GCA_036479375.1 Pontiella sp.
GTTGCGGCATGGAACGCGGACCGGAACAACCGCCAGACCCCGGTGGACTGGCAATTTACGACGAAAGATGCTCGGATCAAACTCAAGAGGCTATATCCGAAGCTTTAAGATATTCAGAGTACTAGTACTCGATTCCATCATGAATGGTCCCGTTAAGCTGGTTCGTTCTTTGTAGGTACTTTTGCCCGTTGGCTCAGCCTCTGCAACCAAGCCGCCCTGAATCATGCAACCAGTGGCTAAGCGGGTTCCTTCAAATATTATTCCAGCCTTATGCCCACACCCAGCGGGCTTGAATAGGCCTCTCTTCAGTTTCCACGCAACTTCAAGGCCCACTCACACCCCTCACAGGCCAACGCAATCCGAACAGGTACGCCGGCACTGTGTGGAGCCTTCGACGCTCAGCAACCTCAATCAGAAGGTCTCGACCGCATCCCCGCTTGCTCGATGGCGACTATCCCTATGTCTATCTCGAAGGTATGCGTCTCTTCCGTTTAAAAGTTGAGTTTCAATTCTTCGAGATCCATCGGAAACGCGCCTCCACGGGAAGAGTTGGCAACACAACATATTGGGTTTTCCAGCGAAGTGAATACCCCTATTGCTTAACTCTTCCCGATCAGCCGCATTTCCGAATCCTTCTCTCAGGTTTTCTTTTACTATTGGATGTAAATATTCATCTGTTGCCCCTCGGAGAGGGTTACCGGTTTTTGAAGTGTGATCAATACTTGATTATCGGTTATCTTGTATTTTGATCGTACCTTATCTCCGGCGATGGTGACTTCCACTGATTTGACTGTCTTTGGAGCCTGTAGTGCCACTGTCTGGACCCGCAGACGACCCCATCGCATTAGAATCGAATCCTCTAGCTTGCCGTGCTGTACTTTCTGGGAGAACGTTCCCCAGCCTTCAGCGGTGACGAAGGGAGCTTTGAAGTGTTCAGGCGTTATTTTTGGGGAGAATCCGATATGACCTTTTGGTCCATGATACTCGAATCCGCAAGCGGCGGTGAGCAATCCATAACTGGCCATGGATCGTGAATAGTGGGTGCCCCATTCGATTTCGTTCCACGGATTACGCTTGCTTCCGTGATAGCGATTGTTATGCATATACCAAGTGTGCGCCAAGGCTCTCCAAGGTTGGTCGTGCCACATCATCAAGCCAGTAGCGGCATACTCAAATCCGTTCATGGACTCATTGTTATAGGCGGCAAAGCTGCCGCTACCAATCTTGAGCACTTCAGCTCCACCCTCGGGCCAGGTACATCCGATCAGTCCGCCTTCGCCCGGCATGGCGTACCAGCGCCCTTTGGGATGAGCCGTGCGCCAAGGACCGACATCGGTTGTAAAATTATATTTCCACAGCGAGTCTAGGTAAGTACGGGTCTTGTCCGGATCAACAATATCTCCCAGTCCTAATTGGTATGCCCAGCTCTGTCCGATGGCGTCGTAGTAGCTGCAGCCATTGTAGGTTCCCGGCCCTTTGTCAGCTACCTGTATGAAGTATTCTCCGTTGAATAGTTTCTCTTCAATTCCAGCCTTTCCTTTGAGAGCGAGTTCACGGCAAATCCTAGCGAAATCGGCATCATCCACCTCAATGGCCATTTGTTCGCTTGCTAGCAATGCCGCATTGTAGAGCAGGCAAAACCATGCAACATGCCCATTCCAGTTCGCATCAAGTGTGTTGTGCTGCGAACCGCTAAGTAAGCCATCTCCATCGACATCGTAGTGATTAATCAGATAGTTCATCGCCAACTTGATTGAGGGCCAGTTGCGTTCCAGAAAGCCGCTGTCGGCTGACATCTCGTGTGCCAACAGAGACTTAAGAACAACAAATGCCTGACCATCCACAGCATCGTGCTCACCGCGTCGATAGCCAACGGCACCGGTTTCAGCATTGAGAGCTACGTTGGTATTGAGCTCGACCATCTCGCGCAATGCGATCTCTAGTTCAGGAAAAAGACGACCCATTGCCTGTGCATATCCCCAAACGTGGGTACAGGTTCCCTTTCCCTGATACACCCCTTCAAACCCATAGAACTCGCCATCGGCGGCCCGATGGCTGCTTCCTGAAGCAAGGATGCTGGTATTCACAAATACTCGATCAAGAAACCAGTATGGCAAGGTTGAATCATACCAGGTGTCTACCCAAAGTTTTGTGGTTTGTTCAAGTTCGTCAAACCGCTTGGAAATTTCGCGAACCACTGCGAATGAATCGTCAAAGATTGACTCATACCACCGACCGCTTCCGGAGAGGGGAATCGTGCTGTTCGGAAAATGCCAGGCAACGAGATAGTTCACCGTCTTGCTCTGCCCCGGCTCCAACTCAAAGCGCGTGGCCACTCCCCCGACCAACCCTTTTTTTCGCGCCGGGATCTTTGCTTCCTGTGTCCCGTTTCCAAATAATGTGGCTGTAAAATCATCGTCGCCCAGTTGCGGTACAACCGTGCCGTTCGAATCAAGCAAAGCCAATGTCATAGTTCCCTCATCGGGCTGTCCACTCAGTTGCGAACCCTCCGCCGTGCATTGCAAGGCGGTAATACCCTTCTCGGTCACGCGGCGATTGATCAGCTGCGAGGCCGTCTTTACCTTCGTCCGGCAACCCACCACGTTACCCAGCCAGCCCCCGAAATCCACGGAGACGGAATTGGAACTCGTGTTTGCAACCGTCCACTGCATGACCGTTGCCGGAAATCCAGAGTCCACAAACCGGGTTGGAACGAATGGTGAAAATGCATTCAGCGTGACTTCCACTGGCAGGGATGGGTCGAGATAGTTGATCGTGGCCGTCGGATAGGTTCCTTGGAATGAGATCGATTCGATTTCATCGCGGTTCAACCGTTTTGTCACCGTCTTTTCAGCCGATTCAACACGAATGGCGAATCCGTTGGGTACTTTTGGTTTTGCCGGAAACTCCAACGGATCCATGTAGGACCGTTCGCCCATTCTGTGGCCAAGGTTGAAAATATCCCAATACCACAAAACGCCATCGCCGCCGAGATAGAGCTGTCCGGCACATAATCCACCGATTGGCATACCGAGATAGGCGAAATTATTGGAATTATCCTTTGTGTACACGTTCGGTTCTCCCCGTTCGCGCAAGGTACTGGGAAAGTTCGCGGGGAAGCTTTTGATCACCGGGGTCAGATGATGGGGTTCAGCCTGCAATAATTGCATAATTTTGGCATCCTCCACGGAGGTCGACTTTTCTGCTTGGGATTGATTCAAAGACAAAAGAGCGGCGGTAAGTGCAATCGTATGTATTTTCATAAGAATTCCTTTTAATTTATACAGATGATCATATAGATAAAAATCAGTTTATCCACATTCTCGATAAGGTTAGTGATTCGAATTTGTTGCCCTTAAGTCAGTTTGCCAAAGCCTCCAATGCTTTGCGCAATTCATTTTCGGCCTCCGAGTCCCAGTATCCGCAATCCAACCGGATAAAGACCGACGAATAGGGCAGGGTCAGATTCGTTTTTATGATCAATACTTTAAAGGTCTTTCCCGCCTCGTCAAGCTTGGCAATCACTGCTTCATGGGGAAGCACATCCAGCTGGCTCCCATCAAGAACTTTAGCCAGTTGCTTGCGGTAGCGACTAATGCCCGGGGCATACTTCTCCGATACTTGTGAAAGTTCGGAATCAAGATAGAAAACTGGTTTGACGTGCCGCTGTTCTGCCAGCAATTCAAGCACTTGTCCAACCACGGCCAATTGGTCTTCCTCGGCATAGACTGTTTGAATCCCCGGAGCGGTCTGCAATGGGTAAGCCGAATCAGCAATCACAATCCAATTTCGATGTCCAAGTAACGGCAATTGTTTTGAAAGGTCCGTTTGCCACCCCGCATAGGAATATACTGTTGATATGAAAATAAAAAGAACTACACGCTTCATGTTTACCTGCCTTGTTGAATGATTTCCATAGTTAATAATTTTCCGAATTCCAGTACGGCCTCGGAGTCGAAACGGATGCCCATGCATGCCAAAATCGATCTCTACCCATAAATATCGTACGTTACTCTCCATCCTACCAGTGCTCAACTCTTAACCGAATAAATCCATGTCTCTCGGCCGAACCCAAACCCATGCCGTATAAAATACGGCGGCGGGCTTCATTTCCTATTTAACAACGGAAACAATGTGAATTGCGTGCCCTCCATTGTTCGCCATATTCGCGGAGATCACCGTCTTGGAGGTGACCTCTAGGGTTGTGATTTTCAGCTTCTTGGATTCGGGATTACCCTTGCCTTTGGGGTTTGGATCAATCACCACCTCGATCTCGGGCGTGGGATCCGAGTAGATGGTGGCAGTATATTTTTTACCGGGTGTTAAGAAAGAGAGCGGGATTTCCGCCTGACGGTGCTTGATGGCATTCATGGTGCCGACGAACCAGTCATCGCCCTTTCGGCGGGCCACGGTGATGAATTCGCCGATCTCTCCCTGGATGACCTGTTTTTCGTCCCAAACGGTCGGGAGAGCCGCGAAGTATTTCAGATACGGTTCCTTCCCTGTGAATTTTTCCGCACGATCACTCCAAAAGAGGGTCTGGAGCGGGCTGTAGTAAACCACAGCAGCCGCCATCTGGTGCGCCCAGGACAACTTCAGTCTTTTCGTGTGCCAGGCCATCGTGAAATCGGTGGGACCGCACAGGCAACGGATGAAGGTGTTTTCCACATCCTGTTGCGGAGTCGGGCCGTGTCCCTCGTTGCCCTTGACACCTTCGGAGGTCATGAAATTCGGGTAGGTGCGCTCGATCCCGGTTGGGCGGTATTCATCATGTACATCGACGAATAGCTGATGTTCGGCACATTTGCGGATGGTTTCGTGTAGCCACTTCGTGGGTTCCTGCGGGCCGACCTCGACAAAACCCATCTTGATTCCCGAAATCCCCCACTTCCTGTAGAGGGGCAATAATTCATCCCGTTGCTTGACCATGTGGATCCGGTTGACATAGAGAACCACTCCAATGTTTTTGGATTTTGCGTAGCGAATGATTTCCGGCAGGTCGAAGGGGCCGTTCTTGGCAAAATACGGGGGACGGGTGACCGTGCTGGCATCTGCCTTT
Source organism: Pontiella sp. (assembly GCA_036479375.1). GTDB lineage: Bacteria > Verrucomicrobiota > Kiritimatiellia > Kiritimatiellales > Pontiellaceae > Pontiella. The sequence continues at coordinate 5,060 of JAZGFK010000031.1, forward strand.
TCGTCGCGTTCCGTCCCGTACCAACCGGTGTCGAGTTCAAGGTAGTCGAGGCCATTGGCCGCCAGAAAGTCGATCATCGCCATGCTGTTCTTCGTGGTTAGCGTATATTCGCGGCACTGTTTTCCCGGCTTGATCCACGCGGTATCGGCAAGCTGGTTCGGCGGGCTGAGGTTAAGCAGAAGGTAGTTGTTTTGCAGCAGTCCGCCGGGAGCGGGTGCCGCCATGAGGACACGCCATGGAAGACTGTAGGGTGTCTTGATGGTGGCGGAGCCGCTAAGGCGCGTGACGAGGGTATGGGGAGTGCGTTTGTCCACTCCGATCTGCATCCGGGCGTAGTCGAGCAATCCGGCCTCCAAGATCGCGAGGTGGGTTCCTTCGCTCGTTTTCATTACAAAGGGTCGCTCATATTCATGTTTTGGATTCAATCGAGACAGCATCTTCTTTTCATACTTTCCCTGCGCTTTACGAGTTGTCCAAGCCTGATGGTCGCCGGTGAAGCGGAATTGCGTGTCTTCGGAGACGATGGTCAACTCCTCGAAGGCCTTCTGTTTCGGGAAGGTCGCCTGCATGGCCGCGCCTTCGTCATAGGCACGGAAGGTAAGCACCAGACGGCGCCTCTTGCCATCCTCAACGGTTACCTGCATTTGGCTGTATTTGTCGAGATACTCCGAACACTCTCCGTAAGGCGGTTTCCACGAGGTGTCGTGGTCGCTACGTTCAACCGCCTTGATGCTGAAATTTTTGTCGAGGGACGGCGCATCCTTCAGGGTAAATCCAAGAGAGGAGTCCTGCATTACGATTTTCCCCTTATAGTCCACGCGCCAGAAGATTCCACCTTTGGCGGCAGCGCCATCCTTAACCTGGAAATGGATTGAGATATCGCCATTGGGGGAAATGACAGATTCGCCCAGAGCAAGTTCAGAAAATGCGGCGGATAGAAGGAGCAGAGAGGCTATCGATAATAATTTCACGCTATAATTCTCCGGGGTTGTTGTCTAACAGCTTTATGCGAAAGACGAGTGACGACGGGACAGACGTGTCGGTATTGCCGCTCAGAGCGGTTTCGAGCAATGGGGTACTGGTGTCGCTTCCGGCAGGAGCGAGGCGGGTGAAATCGAAGTCCATGAGGGTTCGCAAAGGATGTTCTTTGTCTCTGGAGCCAGAGTCATTGCCAGTCGGCGAAACGTAAACAGAAGCTGCCGAACCCATAAACAAAGAAAAGGTTACTACAATAGTAAAAAAAGTTTTCCCAACAAGACAACACTCAAAACACGTTTCCGTTGAAGGAGGGCTATTAAACACAGTTGCTCCCAATTTAATAAAATTACCTGAATCCGCTAGTTAATTTCTTGCGAATAATAGTTACCTGTTGGGCTAGAATGACTAATATAGCCGTTCGCTAAAACAAAAAACCAACCCAACAGGTGAGGAAATGAAACACTATAAGCTCAAGACCGGCAAGGGCGAACTCAGCTCAACCAGCGGAAAGGTAGACTGTAAATTAAAATGCCCAGTTTGGAAATCGAGTGCCCCATGCCAGAATGAACCTTTCTTCAATTCACTACAAACGAGGATAGGAGCATCGGCATGGAGCAAGAGAAAGGTAGCACCCAA
>JAZGFK010000032.1:0-15379 GCA_036479375.1 Pontiella sp.
CCAATTCCCCGACAGGCTACGCACAGCTCGGCTCCGGTATTGAAGCCGTCACCAATCAAATCTCAAGTACGGAAACCAACCGCTTCATCCGTTTGCACATCTCTATCGATGACTAGACCGTGTTCATTGTTGATGGCTCTCCTTTGTATGCGGGGTATGTATCCATAAGCCGTTGCAGGCGGATTTGTGGATACATTCCCGGTTCGTCTTCACGGGGAGGGTGCGAAGGGTGTGCTTTGTGTGAATATCAAGTGGTTAATTTAAGGAAAATCAGGAAAGTCTATGAAAAGAAATACAGCAGCAATCGTACTGGTCACAGCCCTGTCCGTCATCGCGGGGGGCGCTGCGGCCGCGAAACCTGTTTTCGGTTCCGTGTCTTCCCCGGATGGCAAGGTCGTCGTGACGGTTTCCCTCCGGGACGCCGCCGACATCAAAGACGCCCTTTTCTGGAAGGTCGCCTGGAAGAACCTGACGGTCATGGAGGATTCCCGGCTCGGCTTCACCGTGGAGGGTGCTCCGGCACTCGATGGCGGGTTTTCGATCGTGAAGGTCGAGCGCGACTCGCAGGACACGACCTGGAAGCCGCCCTACGGCGAAGCCTCGGAATACCGCGATCACTACAACGAAATGCGCGTGACCGTGCGGGATGACCAGACCCCGCCACGGGTGATGATCCTCGACTTCCGCGCCTACGACGAGGGCGCGGCATTCCGCACCACCTTCCCCAAGCAGAAGGCCTTCAACACGCTGACGATCAGGAACGAAGACACCCAGTTCCGCTTCACCGGCGACCATCAGGCGTGGGTCACCCGCAATGCCCAGGGAAAATACGAGATCCTCCCGCTTTCCATGCTCAAGCCGGACAACGAATACGAGCGTCCCTTCGTGATGAAGACCGCCGCAGGGAAATACATTTCCATCCTCGAGGCCGGTAACACCGACTTCGCCCGCATGCGCATCGCGCTCGATAAAAGTGCGCCGCATGCCGTGGTCAGCAGCTTGGGAAGCCCCTGCGAAATCGCAACCCCCTATAGCACCCCGTGGCGTCTGGTGATGCCCGCCGACAACCCGGGCGAGTTGCTCCAACGCAACTATATGCTCCTGAACCTGAGCCCGCCGTGCAGGATCGGCGACCCCTCGTGGATCAAGCCCGGAAAGCAGATGCGCGATGTGACCATCACCAAAAAGGGAGGCATGGCCATGATCGATCTGGCCGCGAAGCTCGGCCTCGACTACGTCGAAATCGACGCTGGCTGGTATGGCGACGAGCGGGACGCCGCCGCCGACGCCACCACCGTCACTCCTACCCGCTCACGCGGTGACTTCACCGAGCAGGATCTGCGCGACGTGAGCGCCTACGGCAAAACAAAAGACATCGGCCTGATCGTCTATGTCAACCGCCGTGCCCTGGAAAAGCAGCTCGACGAAATCCTTCCCCTCTACAAAAAATGGGGTATCGTCGGTATGAAATTCGGCTTCATCAATGAGGGACCTCAGAAATGGACAAAGTGGCTGCACGAGTCGCTGGCCAAGGCGGCCAAATACCACATGATCGTCGATGCCCACGACGAATACCGCCCGACCGGCACCGAGCGCACCTACCCGAACTTTCTCACCGCCGAGGGCATCCGCGGCAACGAAGCCAAACCGACCCCAAAACAGGATCTCGACACCGCCTTTCTGCGCGGCATGTGCGGACCGGCGGATTTCACCATGTGCTGGCACGCGCCCAGTTTGAAGATGAGCTGGGCCCACCAGATGGCCGCGTCCGTGGTTTACTACAGCCCCTTGCAAACCCTCTACTGGTACGACCAGCCCAACCAGTTCACCGGCGAAGAGGACTACCTCGCCTTTTTTCGCGCACTTCCCACCGTCTGGGACGAGAAAGTCGTGATCCAAGGCGAGATCGGCGAATTCATCACTCTCGCCCGCCGCACCGGGTACGACTGGTTTGTCGGCACCATGAACGCCGGAAAGCCCCGCAAGGCCAACATCCCGCTCGGCTTCCTGACTCCCGGCAAAAAATACACCGCGACCATCTACTCGGACGACCCTTCGGTGCTGAGGGTCGAGATCGACCCCAGCGGCAAGGGCAAGGGCAATCCGGAATCCAAGAAGCTGGTGGTCAAGACGATGGAAGTCACCTCCGACACTGTGATCCACGCAGACATGGCCAACAACGGTGGCCAGGCGATCCATATCCTACCGGCAAATCAGGACGCCGATGCCGCCCTACTCAAAAAAAACGGATACCGGGGCCTCGAAAACCCAAAGTCCGGCCTTCCGAAGGTGCTCCTCGTGGGCGACTCGATCTGCAGCGGCTACAACGGCCAGGTGCGGGAATTGCTGGCCGATAAGGCCAACGTGTATGTCTGGGTGACCGGGATGAATCTCGGGCGTGGCAATATCGAGGAGGTGCAGCGCGTCGTCCTGGCCGCTGAGGATTTCGATGTGGTGCATTTCAACATTGGCCTGCATGGGTTGGGAGACCGGATTCCCGAGGAGAAATATGAGCCGTTGCTGCGCAAGTATGTCGCCAATTACAAAAAATACGCAGGGGGTGCCCACTTGATATGGGGCAGCATCACTCCGGTCTGGGAGAAGGAGACCGGAAAACTCAAGCCCAACAATGCCAAGATCGTCAAACGCAACGCCATTGCGGAGAGGGTTATGAAGGAGAATGGCATCCCGGTCACCCGCCTCTACGCCGCAGTCATCGACAAACTCGATCTCGGCGGTGGCATCCACTGGTCGGCCAAGGGTTATGCCATCATGGCCGAAGCCATCGCCAAAAACAGCGAGATCGCTCTCAAGGAACCACGAAAAAAAACCGCCAAACCGACTGTCCCCATCCAAAAGGCCACCTTTTCTGGCGTGGCGAATGACTCCAATATACCCGTGACAGCCCGTCCGGTTGCCAAAGGACGCGGGCAACAGAATCACCACAAGTCCCTGAACAAGCGGGTCAAACAGGGGAATGTGGACATCATTTTCGTGGGCGACTCGATCACCCATTTCTGGGCAAGCGCCAAACGGGGACGTCCCGTCTGGGAAAAATATTACGCCAAGCGCAATGCCGTGAATCTGGGCATCAGCGGCGACCGGACCCAGCACGTCCTCTGGCGATTGCAAAATGGAAACCTTGAGGGGATCTCCCCCAAGGTCGCGGTGGTCATGATCGGCACAAACAACTCCGGATCGGATTCCCCCGAGGATATCGCGGCGGGAGTCAAGGCCATCGTCGATACCATCGAGGAAAAATGCCCGAGCACCCGCATCCTGATCCTCGGAATCTTCCCCCGGGGGAAGGACGACACCGACCGACACCGCATTGTGAACATGAAGGCGAATAAGATCGTCTCCTCCTTCGCCGACAATCGCACCATTTTTTATCTGGATATCAGCAAAGCCTTCCTTGACGAAAACCGGATCCTCTCGCGCGATATCATGCCCGACCTCCTCCATCTCAACACCAAAGGCTACGAGATCTGGGCCGGGGCGATCGATGAGAAACTCGGGGAGTTGATGCAAAACTAGGAGGTCGGATCGATCATCCCTTGAATGATCGCTTTCTTCAACCCCAACCCTGAGACACCATGAAGCCCATCCCGAAAAAGAAGAAACTAAATGATTGTATCCAGCTTAACATTTCCGGACATTCAGTGTAATTTTAAAGGGTTTTCATCAATGAAAAATAGTAGACAATTTAAACCAACAGAAAAAAGTTATACTCATCATGGATGAGAACTAAAAAAAGTTTTGTCCACAGGTTTTGAGAATTCCCCCTTTTAATCTGTGCAAATCAGAAAAACCTGTTGATATAAAGAACTCACTTGAGCAAAGCGGATATGTTATTCGACACGATTTAATTAAAAAGGAAAAATGAAAATGAAGCGACTCATCGATTACGACCACGAAATCAACCCCATTTCACCCCATTTGCGATTGGATGAACTGAAAATGAAACAGATGCTAAGGCTTTCAGTCATACTGGTATTCTGCACGCTCTCCAACATAGTACAGGCACAATGGAAGGAACCTGGTCAAGGCGGCGAGATTCCTCATTACCCCATGACGCCCATCGCGGGGCAGTCGCTTGTTGTTGATGATTTTCAAAAGGCCTCTGATACGGAGTATCGTTTTGAGGGAATTGATTACGCCAGAGGCCAATTAACTCCGGCGGAGCAACAGAAAGAAGGTGCTGTTCAACGTGAAGAAGGAGCGGCGATATTGACAGGCAACGGAATTTATTATGCCAAAGGCCGCTCGCTACGTCCGGGCGAATCTATCCATGTTACGATCATACCTGCTACGGGTGCCTTTACCGGCCTTGCCGTTGGAGAAACACGCATCGATATTGGAAACTACGCCAAGTCTCGGGATTCGATGCCGCTGCTGTTTCGGACGGGTCCGACGGAATGGGAAATGAAAACGATTTTGGTCACTGAGGAAGGTGAAAAATATCTTCGGATGGTCATCGGCGAGGGTGCCGAATGGCCGAATGGCCCGTTGCCCTACGTGGGCAAGCCGGTAAGCATCTTGATTTGTCGGGGAAAAGGGGCGGATAAGAATAAAATTCTTTGGCAAGTGACAGGTGCCTACGCCCAAGGACAAGGAACCTATACCGACAATAGCTTGTCGGAGAACGCTCCCTTTGGCCTGTGCCATAACGCAAAGGGGTTTAAACCTTATGCCACGGTGACGTCCTTTAAGCATGGTGTTCTCAAGAAATACCCGAAGAAACTGCCCTCCCTGCGATTGGCACCCTGGGTGCCCGCGCTCGAAGAACAGCGTCAAACCTGGGATCAATACAATGTAAAAATTGCCCGTGCTACGGCTTTGATCAAAGCCGTCAAGTCTGAGGGAATGTTAACCAAAGCGGAAATAGCGTACATCAAATCGTATTATGAAACGTGTGGTTATCCTCACAGCAACCTGCAAAACTGCAATGTATTTTCGTTTTCCATCTGGAGCGGTTGCGCCAACTTCTATCGCTTAACCGGCGATGTTTGGTTCCTCGACCATGCCGCCAGGATTGCTGAACAGCTTTTGCTTGTCGGGCTGAAGTCCGAAGGGGTGCTCTCGGCAACAATGGATGACAAGGGGCTTGGAACCGTGGAGCGGTTTGTCAAAATGCCCGGAATTTTCCCGCATATGAGGCGTTGTTTCTACAACGATAAAAAGGAAATGATTACCCAGTGCGACACCGCCCAGGCCTCGCTGCTAAAACCTTCCGCAGCGTTCTGCCTGCTGGTGGCGCAAGACAAGTCCCTGTGGGATAAAGTCGTGCCCGACGGCGATCCCAACCAGCTGGGGAAAACCTACCGGGAGAGAGCCCTCAGTTATCTGGATAAACTCGATCTGGCTATTTCCAATATAGTTCTCAATCGGTTGAACAAAGAAACATTCGTGTTCGAATATCCCAGTATCGGCGATCTGAAACCCGTCGTGGCCTACAACCGGTGGTTCTTGACTATTGCGTCCTTGCCCGAGGCCGCCTCCGCCATGGAACTCTTCGACGTGCATCCCGAACGCATTGAATACTATGATAAAATGGTTCAGGCCAGCATCGACAACATCAAGAGCCGCGTCGTGCCGGTTGAGCATGAGAAAGGTCTCGTCTGGACCTGGCCCTACCGCTACGGAAAACCAGCACCACCCGCCGAAGATTTTGGTCATGGCAGGGCAACATTGAACGGGCTCCGGCAGTTTTACGAATCGGGTCGCTATCAATTCTCCGAAGAAGAACTGCGCCGATTCATCCGCGCCTACCTGTTGCTGTGCTACGATCCGGAAACCCAAACCTACTCCTTTCACACGGATGGCAACCTAGGGAAAAAAGGCCGCGTAAAAGGCCCGGGTAGTAGACTCCTTATGTTCGGTAAATACTTCCACGAATTCGATGACTGGTTCCTGGAATCTGCCGCGCAAGAGCAGACGATTCGTTCCATTTTGGCGGTCATGCAACGCCGCGCCGAAAAATGGGGCGTGGAAGGTAAGGGGAAATAGAAAAAAGGGGTATGCACTTTACTCAGCCATCTACCACATGTTGTCTTTTAGGGTGCTAATTCTTCATCGCCTGCCCTATATATTGCGGTCGGTTGAGTTAACTGTATACCCCGACAGAAAAATTCGGATATTTGGATGCGGAATCAGAGAAAAAGATGATGAGAAAACTTTACTTGCCTCGTCCTGCGCAACCGCCGTGGTATCCGAAATGGGTTAGGCATATCGACTCCAAAGATGTCATCTAGAGATAAACAAGCCAAAGTTCTTTGATCTGGAAAACGATATTGGAGAAGCAATAGATATGGCTGATGCCAGTCCTGGTCTGTCTACCAGCAGTTATTCTTTAAACCGGAGGTCTCGATGAATTCTAAACAACTGTTTAAGTGCTTTATATTACCGTTATTGGTCGCAATCACCGTTTCAGAGCTTCATGCGGCGGAGCAATCCATTCCGCCAAATTTTATTCTGATCTTCACCGATGATCAGGGGTATCAGGATGTGGGGTGTTTTGGATCTCTCGACATCCGTACGCCCCATCTGGACCAGATGGCGGCGGAAGGAATGCGCTTTACCGACTTCTATGCGCAAACGATATGCGGGCCATCGCGTGCGGCTCTAATGACAGGCTGCTATCCTTTGCGGGTTGCAACTGTTGGAAACAGGGTAGAGACACATCCACATCTTCACCTCCAGGAAGTTACCGTTGCCGAGGTGCTCAAAGAGGTGGGCTATGCCACTGCTTGTTTCGGGAAATGGGATTTGGCCGGTCATTCGCAAGGAGGCTATAATCCAAAACTCCTTCCGACACACCAAGGCTTCGACTATTATTTTGGAACCCCGACTAGCAACGACAACAACGTCAATCTTATTCGTAACGGGGAGTTGATTGAAAAAAATGTGGATATGGCTCTGTTGACAGAGCGCTATACCGATGAAGCCATCGCGTTTATCCAGCGCAGCAAGGATCGGCCCTTTTTTGTCTATTTGGCCCATACCATGCCGCATGTACGCCTCGCGGCCTCCGATCCTTTTGAAGGGGAATCCCCTCGAGGGCTCTATGGCGATGTCGTTGAAGAAATAGATGCCAATATTGGCCGTATCCTCAATCTGCTTAAGGATGAAGGGCTTGATGAGAACACCTATGTTTTCTTTATGAGCGATAACGGACCATGGTATCTCGGACGAAGTGGGAAGCACATTAAGGAATATGGCGAGATGGTCGAGTCGTATGGCGGATCAGCGGCGCCGTTGCGCGGAGCCAAGACCTCCACATGGGAAGGCGGTCTGCGTGTTCCCTGCATTATGCGCGCACCCGGCCGAATTCCGGTAGGAACGGTTTGTACGGAAATTGCATCCACCATGGACATGCTTCCCACTCTCGCGATGCTCGCCGGGGGGCATGTACCGGCGGATCGTGTTATTGACGGGCATGACATCCGAGGTCTGATCCACGGGGCCGAAGGTGCGGAAATTCCGGATAAAGCGTTCTTTTACTATCAGAAAACCACCCTTTGCGCGGTCCGTGTCGGCCGCTGGAAACTACAGCTTTCCCACCCCCCTTCCAGTTGGACTCGGTATTTGAAAGAGGAAGATGTGCTGAGTTCCGACGAGCCGCGACTCTATGATCTTTTGACCGATTTGGGCGAAACAACCAATGTTGTGGCCGAATATCCAGAAATTGTCGCCGAGCTTCTCAACCATGCCGAATGGGCTCGAAAAGATATAGGCGATCATGATGTCGAGGGGGGGAATGCACGTTTTTTTGACCCTGAACGGCACCGATCCGACCTCATTGAAAAAAAAGGAATAAGGGTGGAATGACGCATTCGTGTCTTGGAATTTAGGCATGCCGTGTTTCTTTTTGGAATCCCCCTTGACGGAATGGAATCTAATATGTAACTTAAGTGAACAAACGTAAGTTGAAGGATGCGGTTGCTGGGCTTCTTTTCGTCCGACGTCATTTTATGATGTAAGCATCGATAAGTGGTTTAATCCTTTCTTGAGAGAGGGGGTAAGCGGCGGAAATCGCCACCTTTTTTTAGATTTTGGTTATAATTATTATCTAGTGGGTTTAGTCGGACGTGGTGTTGTTATCTGGATGTTCTGCCATCGGTACATGGATTAATAGGGAGGTCATGAAATTTATGGACTCGTTCGGTGGATTAGGCGCGTTATACCCAAGCATTTGCCAGAGTCAGTGTAAGCGGGATTGGATCTCTAGCTTTTGAAGAAAAAGGGCGACTCAATGTTGGAATGCTACGATTGGTCTGGATATTTGAAAGGAACCAAAGATGAAGAAAATAGCATTGTGGTCTGTTGCAGGTTTTTTTGTGCTGTCGGGAGGTTCGGCAATGGGCGGCGAGATCTATCGCGAGGGCTGGATCGACCGGAATAAAAATGGACGCATGGATCCGTACGAAAACCCTAGGCTTGCTGTGGAGGAGCGGGTGATTGACCTGCTTTCGCGTATGACTCTGGAAGAGAAGACCTGCCAGATGGGTACGATTTATGGGTATAAGCGAGTCTTGCAAACGCCCTTTCCCACGGAAAAATGGAAAACAAGGATTTGGAAGGATGGGGTTGCCAATATCGATGAGCACGCCAATGGGGTTCACGGGGCAATGGAAATGACCGGCCTGCGTGAACATGGCGAGTTGCTTAACGAAATCCAACGCTGGTTCATTGAGGAAACGCGTTTGGGGATTCCTGTTGATTTTACAAACGAAGGTATTCGGGGGCTTTGCCATCCGCATGCCAGTAATTTCCCGAGTCAGTTGGGCATGGGGGCAACGTGGGATAAGGCTCTCGTACGCCGCGTGGGCGAGATTACCGGGAAAGAGGGGAAAGCATTGGGTTACTCCAACATCTATTCCCCGATTCTCGACACGGTTCGCGATCCGCGCTGGGGCCGCACGGTGGAGTGCTATGGCGAGTCTCCATTTCTTGTTGGCGAGCTAGGAAAGGCGCAGACGCTTGGGCTGCAATCGCAGGGGGTTGCCTCTACGCCGAAGCATTTTGCCGCCTATAGCGCTCCTCATGGAGGGCGCGATGCCCAATGCCGAACCGATCCCCAGATTCCCTTTCGCGATATGCAGGAAATCTTGCTGCACCCTTTTCAGAAGGTTTTTACAGAAGCTTCGCCAAAAGGAACCATGAGCTCCTACAATACGTTCGATGGAATTCCAGTGACTGGAAGTCGCTATTTCTTAACCGACCTTTTGCGTGGGGAATATGGTTTCAAGGGCTATGTGGTTTCGGATAGCGGTGCCGTCTCCCGAATCCATGAACAACATCGCATCGCAGATGATTTTGAAGATGCGGTTGTGACTGCGGTCAACGCAGGTCTCAACGTTCGAACCAATTTCAAATCCATGGAAGATTTCGTGGAACCTTTGAGGCGGGCCGTTCGCAAGGGGCGAATCAGCCAGGAAATATTGGATGCCCGCGTTGCGGATGTCCTGCGGGTAAAATTTGAACTGAGTTTGTTCGATGATCCATTTGTTGATTCTGCCGCTGCGCAGGATATTGTGCATCAACCTGCGCATGAAGCCGTAACGCTTGAGGCCGCGCGGAAAGCCATCGTATTGCTTAAGAATGAAGATGGAGCATTGCCGTTGGATCCGACTAGCTTGGGCTCGGTATTGGTTACTGGCCCTGGAGCGGATGATATGGATCCGATGATTAGCCGCTACGGCCCTGGCGTGTCGGATGTAATTACACCGCTTGCTGGAATTCAAGCCCTGCTCAAAGATAAGGCAACGGTGCTGTATTCCAAAGGCGTTGAGTACAAGGATACCCGTTTTCCCGGTTCCGACATATTGCCGGAGCCTCCCAATGCAGAGGAGCAGAGAAGGCTGGATGCTGCCCTTGAATTGGCAGAGCAGGCTGATGTCATTATTGCAGTGGTTGGGGATGATCATAGTACGGTTGGCGAATCGCGTTCGCGTACTTCGTTGGATCTTCCCGGGCATCAACTGTTGCTGGTGCAGGAAATGGTTAAAATGGGTAAGCCCGTGGTGGTGGTGCTGATGGTGGGGCGTGCTGCCTCGATCAACTGGATCGACCGCCATGTTCCTGGCGTTCTTGTTTGTTGGCATGCTGGGGAAAAAGTAGGGCAAGCTGTGGCTGAATCACTGTTCGGTGATTATAATCCCGGGGGGAAACTTCCGATTACTTTTCCGCAAACGGCAGGGCAATTGCCGCTGGCCGTGCCGCACCGGAATGGTGCGTGGGGGGGGCAAAATAAGACTCCCGATCCAAACGGATGGGGTAGCACGCGTATTATTGATCCGCTGTATTATTTTGGGCATGGATTGAGCTATACAACGTTTGAATACAGTCACCTTGAAATCCAGCCTTCCGATCCAAAGGATTCTGATTTGATTGAGATTTCGTGCGACATCACCAATACGGGGCAGGTGCTTGGAGATGAAGTAGTTCAGCTTTATATCAAGGATGTGGTGGCCTCTGTTACCCCCTTCGATAAAGTGTTGCGCGGTTTCGAACGGGTTACGCTTGCGCCAGGGGAGACCCGCACGGTTTCTTTCAGCCTCCAGCCAGAGCGCGACCTTAAAATGCTTAATCAGGAAAATGAATGGGTGGTCGAGCCTGGACGTTTCGAGGTCATGGTTGGTTCGTCTTCGTCTGAAGCTGGAATCAGAAAGAAAAGCCACTTTATTCTACATTGATTTATGGGGAATTGGGAATCAAACGAGGCGAGACCTCCTTTAAGCAAGCCGGTTTTTGTGTGTAGTACGGGGAACCCGACGGGATGTAGTCAGGGTCTGAGTGATGAAAATAGTTGAGTGTTAAAAAGTTATTATGAAAAATATTTATTGGATTGTTATTTTATTAAGCCTTCTACAAGGCAGCTTTAGCTTGAATGTGGTTAATGCCGCTGAGCTGGAGCCACGGCAAAAGCTGAACTTTAACATGGGGTGGAAGTTTATTAAGGCGAATGTGGCAGGTGCCGCTGAAGTTGGTTTTGATGATGCCGCTTGGGCTACGGTTAGCTGTCCACACACCTATAATGATATTGATACGTTCGATGATTGGTCCCCCAAGGGGCATGTGGGCGAACTCAATCAGTGGAATGGAAAAACCTGGTACCGTAAGCATTTCACGATCAATAAGGAGGAGGAGGGCAAGCGGATTTATATTGAATTTGAATCGGTTCGCCAGATCGCGGAAGTTTATCTTAATGGAACCTATTTGGGAAAATGCGAGAATGGTTTTGTTCCCTTTGGTTTTGATTTAACTCCGCATTTGAAGTTTGGGGAAGAAAATATACTTGCTTTGATGTGTGATAATACCTTCTACCCCGTTGGAAGCGATTGCCGGATTCATCATAAGGAAGGGTTGCCGTGGAATGATCCACACTGGCACCCTGCCCATGGAGGGATCTATCGTAATGTATACCTGCATGTGGTCAACCCTGTGCACGTCACCTTGCCGCTTTACAATTCGATGAAAACGGTGGGTACGTATGTATATACACAGCACATCTCCAAGAAGGCGGCGGATATCGGGTTCGATGTTGAGGTAGCGAATGATTCTGCGGTTGGCGCGAACGTCAGGGTGGTTAACGAGGTGCTGGATGCTGCTGGGAAAGTCGTACTTTCCGTTGAGGGTACTCGGAAAATTTCACCCCATAGTAAAATAGAGATTTCGACTGAAGGGGAACTGGCAAGTCCGAAGCTTTGGTCTCCTTCTTTTCCTTATCTATATACCGTGGAAACAAAAGTATATATTGCCGATCAACTAACCGACTGCTATCGGACTCCGCTGGGAATTCGGTCGTTTAGGATGGACGATAATGAAGGATTTTTCATTAACGGGAAACATATCAAGCTTGTGGGTTGGGGACAAAAATCGACTAGTGAATGGCCTGGCCTTGGCGCGGCTCATCCGGACTGGATGCATGACTACACGCTGAAATTAATGAAAGAAGCAGGAGCAAATTTTATCCGCTGGGGACATACGGCTGGAGGGCCGGCAGATATTCGCAGTTCGGATCGGTATGGTTTGGTTACGCTTCAGCCTGGAGTGGACTCGGAAGGGGATATCCACGGGCACCAGTGGGATGTGCGTGCGCAAACTTTCCGGGACATGATTGTTTACTACAGAAATAATCCCTCCATCTTTTTGTGGGAAGGTGGAAATCAAAGTGTCTCAAAAGAGCATTTGGAAGAACTCGTTTCCCATGTGCAGAAGTTCGACCCCAAGAGTGGTCGGTTATATGGCCACCGCCGAGCCAATGCTGTAACGGGTAGCTATAGTGATTTCAGTGTCAGCACCGAGGGTTCCGGTTTCCGTGAAGACCTGCCGACGGTCGAGGGGGAGTATAACCGCGAGGAATCGCCCCGCCGCGTCTGGGATGATTTTTCACCACCCGACTTTGATTATGTAGGAGGAGAAGGGCAGACCTATGACCTCACCTCGGAACAGTTTGCCGTGAATCAAATTTTCCAGTTTAAAAAGATTATCCCGACCTTTCATGGGGGAGGCGCAAACTGGATCTTTTCCGATTCGACCAGTGGGGGGCGGGTTGCTTGCGAAGTTGCCCGTGCCAGTGGCGAGGTGGATGCGGTTCGATTGCCAAAAGAGGCCTACCATGTTTGTAAGGTACTCTTTAGCGAGACGCCTCAAATTCATTTAATCGGCCACTGGACCTATCCCGAAGGCACCATCAAGGATCTATTTGTTGCATCTAATTGCGAGGAAGTGGAGTTGCTTGTTAATGGGCGATCTTTAGGTAGAAAGATTGCTTCCGATCGATGGAATCAGGATGAACGAGAGGCTCCTTATTTATTTACTTTCCCTCACGTTCAATGGAGAGCCGGTGCAGTTGAAGTTCGTGGCTACATTGGTGGTCGGAAGGTTGCTTCTCAGGTCAAAAAAACCTCAGGAAAACCTGATTCCGTGAGGCTCTCGGTAATTACGGGACCTGATGGGTTGTGGGCAACAGGGGCTGATGTGGCTTTGGTTGATGCCGAGGTGGTGGACCGCAACGGCATTCGGTGCCCGACTTTCCAAGGTCGGATTGATTTTAAAACAACCGGTTCTGCAATCTGGCGGGGAGGATACAATAGTGGAAAGACAAACTCCATTAACAAGACCTTTCTGGATCTTGAGTGCGGTATTAACCGTGTAGCGATACGCTCGACGCCCGTTGCCGGAAAAATAGAGGTTTCTGCTTCTGTAGCGGGCCTAAAACCAGCAACCCTGATATTGAATTCGAAGCCGGTTCCTCTTGAGTATGGAATCAGCTCGCAGTTGCCGATGGTTCCAGATCAGAGCCTGTTGGTTTCTTCTGGAAAGGAGCAAATCACCGTGCAAAAAAAGGTTGGGCAGGCCGTAGCAATGACGGGCAGGAAAAATGGAAATTTCCTTGGGAACCTTTCCTATTCAGGCCCCTCGGGAAAATGCCTGATTGGGAGTTCTCTTGGTTCAGGAAAAACAGTTTACACAGATCGTGCGTGGACGTTTAAAAAGTTGCCGCAGTATTTATTGAAAAGTGATTATATTAGTATTTCCCACGAAGACCGCCGCTATTCAGCAGTGGATCTTATTCAAGTCGATGTAATTAATGATTGCGATGTTTATGTTGCGCATGATGACCGTCTGAAACGACCAACTTGGCTTACGGATCAGTATGCGGAAACGGCGGATAAAATTACAGTTGCCAATACCGTATTCTCTCTCTATCGGCGTTGGGTAGAGAAGGGCTCCGCGCTTACTTTTGGTTCTAATGCCGATGATGATCCCGGTGGAGCCAGTAAAATGTATATGGTGTTTGCAGCACCAGCTAGGAGCAGTAAGAATATACATGGTAAGACCGGAAGCCATGTTGCTCGGTGAATAATTATTCCGGGTATGATGCTCGTGCGGTTATCGTTATTGGGTCAGCATCTTTTTGCGAACCGTAGGGGATTTCCAAGAAACGGTGGAATTATCGAAGCCCGACCATTGTAAGTAAATTTACGAATTCCTTAATAACCAGAAATAACACAGGGGACACCATGAAGAATAAGTATAAATTTAGAATAATAGCAGTACTCTTAGGGTGCTTTTTAATATCGATAGTTGGTGCTTCGGCAAAATCAGATAAGAAGTTAGGCCTTCATACCGGTGGGGGGAGATGGGGGTTCCGGCCTGCCAAACAGTATCACGACGGGCGACCCCGCATTCTGTTAATTGGGGATTCAGTTTGTTCTCAATACAGCAAACTGGTTGTTCGCGAACTGGAAGATACGGCGGATGTCGATGTTTGGGTAACCGGAAAGCACCTCAACAGCAGCGGTTTGCATGGCTTGTTGACGGAGGCTCTGGAACAAGGGAAGTACAACGTTGTTCATTTCAATATTGGTCTGCATGGTTGGTCCGATGGGCGCATCCCAAAAGGACAATACCAACCTTTACTGAAAGCGTATGTTGATGTGCTCAAAGAGAAGGAACCCGAAGCCGTTTTGATCTGGGCCAGTACAACCTCGATTAGCGAGTCCAAAGAAAATCCCCGAGTTCTTGACCCAGTGCATAATCTCACCATCGTAGAGCGCAACACCATTGCGGCCAAGGTCATGAAACAAGAAGGAGTTGCTATTAATGATCTCTATGGTCTTATGGCTCACTATCCTGAACTTAAAGCTGATCGGTTTCATTGGAAATCCGCCGGTTCCGCAAAAATGACAGAGGCAATTTCTCAGAAAATAAGAAGTGCTTTATCCAAGGAATCCAAACCTTTTGATTCAGAAAAAAACCAAATATCCTCTTCATTGCGGTAGACGATCTTAAACCCATGCTGGGTTGTTATGGCGACAAAGATATTCTAACCCCGAATTGATGGGTGCGGTTTGATGTGGCGTACCGAAGGTGGGTAAAAGCAGGCGGAGAATGAGCGCGATTGAGCTGAAATTTTTAAAAGTGGAGCAGTAAAGCGGGTCGAAAAAGACGTTGGAACTCCGAGAAACAAGTGAATCTGCACAATCAAGGCGCACGGGAATATCCGTTCAGCTTGAGCAGAGGGGTGCGGTTTAATGTTGGCGACGGAAGGACTACGCGGCTTCTCGGTAGTAGTGCGAGATGATTCCGCCGAGTTTCTTTTCCCGTTTGATTTCACCGTCAGTCGTGGGGGTGAAGTCAACGTTGAGAACCTCGTTGCCGATTTCCTTGCCTTGGTGCGGTCTGGTAAAGTTGTAATGCGACAACCACTCTAGATTAATATACTCAAGGTGCTCAATACTCAGTATGCGGCTCTTCAGCGACCGCCTTGACAGGGTTAAGCAGTGGTGAGTTCGCGGGATGACTTCCAGCGGGCAGGCGTCCAATCGGCCACTTCGGATTGATTCATCGTCGGCAAAGTCGTAAGGAC
>JAZGFK010000033.1:0-14399 GCA_036479375.1 Pontiella sp.
TTGGGTGCTACCTTTCTCTTGCTCCATGCCGATGCTCCTATCCTCGTTTGTAGTGAATTGAAGAAAGGTTCATTCTGGCATGGGGCACTCGATTTCCAAACTGGGCATTTTAATTTACAGTCTACCATTTGTGCATAGAGAGAGCGAAGCACTTCCATCTGTTTTTCCCGCTTATAAATCACCTCTTCTAAAGCAGGAGGAACCAAAATTGTTTTGGGATTCCCGTTCAACCAAATCGGATTAAACCCTATCGAAACACCATTTCCATCATCAGCGTATCCGCGCCACTGGCTAAGTACATCTCCTCTCTTTGAAAGACAAAACGCAAAACCTGGACTGTAATCGAGAAGCGCATTTTGTATCGCTTGAAGGTACTCGGCTTTTGATGCCAACTCATTATCTTCGCGAACAACTTCAGCAAATAATTCGGAAACCAACCGTCCTTCCATCCAATCGTTGGAATGAGTCAACGCAGAAAGCCAGATCATACTCTTCTCGATAATTGAACAAAACACATCAGTTCGAACAGTAATGGTAAAGTGTACTTTCCTCGGCCATCTCAATTACCTCTTGTGCTTCTTGCGTTTTTCGCGGCTAAATCAAACAAACATTTTCTAAAGCAGCCCCTGCTTAAATTTCCGAGTCCGCGCCACCTGCCCGATTTTACGATCCACCGCCGATAGACAATCCGCGATCTTTTGCTGCTCTTCAATGGAGGGAAGTTGAACTTTCATCTCCTGCAACTCCGATGTTTCAAGCTTGCCTGCCCCTATAGTGCGACCAACTTAGCTCAAACATTCCCTTGAGGCTAGGAATCGCCGATGAAACCCGGGACAGTGTCTCGGAAAAAGATTTGGCAGACCGTGTCTGCGGAATCTTTCCGGATTTGACGTGCCTCAAGAGATAACTGTACCGACACCGGATACAGCATCTTTCCTGCAGGAAAGAACTACGCATGCGAAATGGCGGCGACGGGGCATTCTTCCTCGGCGGCAAGCGCGGTTTCCTGCAGCACTGCAGGAACGGTCTCGAGCTTTACCTGCGAAATGTCATCGGGCATTTCGAATACTTCCGGGCAGGTTTCTTCGCATGCCCCGCAACCGATGCAGATTTCCTGGTCTACTGTGAATTTCATTATCTTCCCCTGGGTTGGTTTGTTCACTGCGTATCTAGTTTTACACAGGTACGCCGTATTAGATCAACTGCCCGCTTTGCTCTATTTTCCGGATGCTTCGCGTTCGGCAAACTGAATCTGGTAGAAAAGCGTTTCGAGTTCCTGCTCAATATTTATGTTGTGAATTATGCAGGTGTCGCTTCCTTTGAGCGGGAGCGGCGCAAAGTTTACAACGCCTCGGATGTTCGCTTTCATTAACGAATCGAGTATCGATTGTGCCGAGGGTTCGGGTACCGTGAGTACTGCGAGTTTGATGTTATTTTTGGCAATGTAGTCTTTCATCTTGCTGACGTGCAGAATAGGAATCGGGCCATCGGGATCGAGTAGCTTCTGTTCGCTGTCAAAACCAGCAACCACCCGGATACCCGCCCGGGGAAATCCGTTGTATTGCATTAGCGCACCGCCCATTTTACCGCACCCGACGATGATTATTTTTTGCTTCTTATCCTTCCCAAGAATGACGTTTAGGCGCTCGGTTAGCACA
Source organism: Pontiella sp. (assembly GCA_036479375.1). Classification (GTDB taxonomy): domain Bacteria; phylum Verrucomicrobiota; class Kiritimatiellia; order Kiritimatiellales; family Pontiellaceae; genus Pontiella. Next base: position 1,659 of record JAZGFK010000033.1, read on the forward strand.
TCGATTTGATACCCTCCGCGCTTATTTCCGGTGAGCTCGAACATGGAAAAGTCCTTGCGAACCAAGGAGGCGGAAACACCGACCGCATCCGCAAGATTATCTGAAAAAACCCGAATAAATCCCAAGGCTTTCATCTTTTGCAGGACGGTACGGTATTTCAGCAGACGGTTAATGATTTCGGTTTTCATAGGGATCTCCTACCGGGGTTCTATATGTTTTTTATTGTTATATTCGTAACATATTTATCCAGTTCTAACATTTTTCACGTCATTATTATTACCTACATTTAATCTAATGTAACTATGTTAACGACATTTAAATTGCCTACGATCAACCCGTGATTATGGTTCGTTTCAAATTTGGAGCACACCTATGTCTGAGATAACGATACCAACTGAAGTATGCGACTTTATTCGCGAGTGGAAAGGGAAGCCCGGAAATCTGATTATGGTTCTGCAAAAAGTGCAGGAACATTTTGGATATATCCCACGCGCAACCGTCTTTGAAGTGGCCGAACTATTGGAAGTGCCCGTTGCCAAAATTTACGGCGTCATTACCTTTTACCATCTCTTTAAACTCACCAAGCCCGGTAAAAACCAGATCGCGGTCTGCATGGGGACGGCCTGTTATCTTAAAGGCGGCGAAGATTTGATTCAGGAGCTGGAACGCCAACTCGGTGTTGGCATCAATACCGTCACGGAAGACGGCGAGTTTTCTGTTGAAGCCGTACGCTGTATTGGTTGCTGCGGTCTGGCCCCCGCAATGACGATTAACGGCAAAGCCTTTGGAACCGTCAAAACCAATGAACTGGCCCCCATCCTTGCAAAATTCGGGAGAACCCAATGAAATTCAGTCACGAAGATTTAAACCTGCATCGCGATACACTGCGCGCGGGTAAAACCGTAACACAAGTGCTCGTAGGCATGGGAACCTGCGGAATTGCCGCCGGAGCAAAAACGGCGTTCCAAAGTTTAAAAAAATCAATTTCCGAAAATGCCCTGCAAGTCGAAGTCGAACTCAAACAAACGGGTTGTCTCGGCCTCTGCTTTTCCGAGCCGACCGTCGAAGTCAAAAGTGTTAACGGCACCTCAACCGTCTATGGCAACGTCGATACCGCATTCGCCGAAAGAATCGTAAAAGAACATCTCTCCACCGGAATTGCACTGAGCGAACACGTATACGAAACGCCCGCGGCCGACCTATTCGATCCCGAAGCCGAACCCTTAAAACAAAAGCGCATCGTCCTGCGCAACTGCGGATTCATGGATCCCGAAAAAATCGACGAATACATTGCCCGCGAAGGGTACGCAGCACTCAGTAAAGCGATTGCCACCATGACGGGCGATGACATTATCGAGGAATTAAAAACATCCGGCCTGCGCGGCCGGGGTGGTGCCGGATTTCCCTGTTGGCAGAAATGGGGCTTTTCAAAAGACACCGATTCTGACCAGAAATACATCGTCTGCAACGCAGACGAAGGCGACCCCGGTGCTTACATGGATCGCAGCGTTTTAGAAGGGGACCCGCATACCGTTTTGGAAGCCATGGCACTGGCCGGCTACACCATTGGCGCGAATCAGGGATACATCTATATCCGGGCGGAGTACCCATTAGCGATTGAGCGCCTTAACATGGCCATCGAACAGGCCAAAGAACGCGGACTGCTCGGACAGAACATACTCGGCAGCGCTTTCTCCTTCGAAATTGAACTGCGCCTCGGAGCAGGTGCGTTTGTCTGCGGCGAAGAAACCGCCCTGCTCGCTTCAATCGAAGGCAAACGCGGTATGCCGATACCCCGCCCTCCGTTCCCTTCGGTCAAAGGGCTATGGGGCAAACCGACGGTAATCAACAACGTTGAAACCAGCGCGAACATTCCGATGATTATTCTAAAGGGCGGCGCATGGTATGCCGAAATCGGGACCGCAAGTTCCAAAGGAACCAAGGTCTTTGCCGTAACCGGAAAAATTAAAAACTCCGGCCTGATTGAAGTGCCGATGGGGTCGACCCTTCGTGAAATCATCTACGATATCTGCGGCGGCATTGAGGGCGGGAAACGATTTAAAGCCGCTCAGACTGGCGGCCCGTCCGGCGGATGTATCACAGCGGGTTTTCTGGATGTCCCGATCGACTACGAAAGCCTTCAGTCTATCGGTTCAATGATGGGTTCGGGCGGAATGATCGTGATGGATGAAGATGACTGCATGGTCGACGTCACCAAATTCTATCTGGAATTCACCGTAGATGAATCCTGCGGAAAATGCGCCCCTTGCCGTGTGGGCGGCCGTACCTGCTACGACATTCTCGATCGCATCACCAAAGGATTGGGTGAACCGGACGACATTCAAAAACTTACGGATATCGGCCACGCCATGCGAAAGGCCTCACTCTGTGGTCTGGGTCAGACTGCACCCAACCCCGTGATGTCCACGATCAAATATTTTGAAGAGGAATATCACGCGCACATTCACGACAAGAAGTGCCCGACCGGTAAATGTAAATCTATGGTCACCTACACGATCAACGACCTATGCATTGGCTGCAGACTTTGCGCACGAGCCTGTCCAGTGGATTGCATTGCGGGAGAAGCGAAAGAACTGCATTTGATTGATCAAAGCCAATGCATCAAATGCGGCCTCTGTTTCGATAATTGTAAATTCGAAGCGATTGATCGCACATAAATACGAATTGCCGGAGAAAATTATGATTGAACTAGAGATCAATGGAATCGCACTGAATGTTGAACCGGGAACGTCCATTCTGGATGCTGCAAAAATGGTTGGCGTGAATATTCCCAAACTCTGCTACCACAGCGACCTCGAACCCTGGGCCGCCTGCGGTATTTGCGTGGTCAAAGTGGAAGGCTCCCCTAAAATGCTCCGCGCATGCGCAACGAATGCTGCACCGGGCATGAAAGTCATTACCCACGATCCCGAAATCGTAACGGTCCGCCGCACCGTGCTGGAGTTGATTCTTTCTACCCACCCGAACGATTGCGTGCGTTGCCCTCGCAACCGAAATTGTGAGCTACAAACGCTAGCGGAAGAGTTTGGTATTCGTGAGATTCCTTACGATATACGGATCCGCGATATTCCGGCGGATACGTCAACGACATCCATCGTACTCAATCCCAAAGCCTGTATCGCCTGCGGACGCTGCATCAAGGTCTGTCAGGACATGCAAGGGGTCTGGGCACTCGAATTTCTCGGACGCGGTGAAAATACCCGCATGGCTCCGGCAGCGGACGCGACACTCGAAGAAAGCCCCTGCATTAAATGCGGCCAATGCTCCGCGCACTGCCCGGTTGGCGCGATCTATGAAAAGGATCAGACGCTCGACGTCTGGGGTGCGCTCCAAGAAGACGACAAACACTGCGTGGTTCAAATTGCTCCGGCCGTCCGTGTCGCGATCGGCGAAGCCTTCGGCATGGAGCCCGGCGAACTCATGACCGGCCAGCTTTACGCCGCACTTCGCCGTCTTGGTTTCGATGCCGTGTTCGACACCAACTTCAGTGCCGACCTTACGATCCTCGAGGAAGGAACCGAGTTTGTTAAACGGTTTACCGGAAACGGCGTGCTCCCGCAGATCACGTCCTGCTGTCCGGCCTGGACCGACTACATGGAAAAATACGCGACCGACTTTATCCCGAACTTTTCATCGGCTAAGTCTCCTCAGCAGATGCTTGGCGCGGTTGCCAAGACCTACTACGCCGAACAGTCGGAAGTGAAACCCGAAAACATGTATGTGGTTTCAGTGATGCCATGTACGGCCAAAAAGTTCGAGGTCTCGCGCTGCGAAACAATGGACTCCTCCGGCTTCCAGGATGTCGATATTGCCATCACGACCCGTGAACTGGCCCGTATGATCAAGCAGGCAGGCATCGATTTCAAAGGACTGCCGGCAGAAGAAGCCGATAGCCTGCTGGGGGTATATTCAGGTGCCGGAACCATCTTCGGTGTAACCGGCGGAGTCATGGAAGCCGCGCTGCGCAGCGCGTATTACCTGATCACCAAAGAAGATCTTGAAGATGTCAACTTTATGGATGTCCGCGGCCTCGAAGGGGTGAAAGCGGCCGAGGTGGATATCAAGGGAACCAAGGTTCGCGTAGCCGTCGCCCACCAGATGGGTAATGTCGAAGCCCTACTCGATCAGATTCGTGACGCGAGGGAAAAGGGTCTGGAAACGCCATACCATTTCATCGAAGTCATGGCGTGCCGCGGCGGATGCATCGGCGGCGGCGGACAACCCCACGGTGCAACGGATGAAATCCGGATGAAACGCACCGCAGGCATCTATTCCGATGACGAGAAGAGTGTGACGCGTTGCTCGCATCACAATCCGATGATTACAAAAATTTACGAGGACTTCCTCGGAGAACCATTGAGCCATAAGGCACACGAGTTACTCCACACGGATTACAAAGAACGCAAAGTCTACAAGAAGTAAAACCCGAACAGGTTGTTCGGTCGGTTTTCTGCGGTAAGGGGTTCTTCCCCGAGCTTAGGCGAACGGAACAGTTTAAATACGATAGACGCCCATACCGGGTCTATCCGAAGAAACACTCCGTCGCAGAAATGCCGCGGAGTTTTATGTAGGTGCGTCCCGTGGGCGCGAACCGAGGTCGAGGGCCTCAGCTACAAGTGAGGACAGAACGATGGATAAGAGACTGGGATTTGTAGGAATCATCATTGAAGACCGCGACGCCCATGCGTCGGCCGTCAACGAACTGCTCGGCCAGTTCGGAAGCCTTATTGTTGCGCGCACCGGCATTCCCTACGAAAAGCGCGCCTGCTCAGCCATCACCCTGATCGTGGATGCCTCCACCGATGAGCTCGGCATACTGACCGGCAAGCTAGGATCGTTAAGCGGGGTCTCCGTTAAATCCATGTTGAGCAAAGCCAAATGAAAACAAGAATTGAAACAGACTGTATCGGATCCATGGAGTTGCCGATGGACACAGCTTGGGGCATCCATACCGCCCGGGCTAACGAGAATTTTCCGATTCCCGAAAAGTCGATCAATCCCCGCCTGCTCAGCGCTTATGCGCAGGTCAAGAAAGCCTGCGCCTTGGCGAACAAGGAATTCGGCTACCTCGGCGCCGAAAAAGCCGATGCCATTATTTCCGCCTGTGACAATTTTCAGGATTCTAATTTCGACCCTCCCCTTTCTGCCCTCCAGGGTGGCGCGGGCACATCCACCAACATGATGGTGAATGAGGTAATAGGAAACCTCGCCGAGGCACACCCGATCGAAGAGGTCAACCTGCACCAGTCTACCAACGATACCTACCCTACTGCGCTCAAGGTTGCTGCGATCAATGGCGGGCGGGAACTGAGCGAATCATTCGCCGCGCTGCAGGGCGTTTTTCAGGGACTGGAAAAAACCTGGGCCAACCTGCCAATCCTTGGAAAAACCGAACTCGTAGACGCCGTACCGCTGACTATGGGCGCCCAGTTTGCATCTTTCGCAGAGGCCTTTGCACGGGACCGATGGCGCACGTTTAAATGCGAGGAGCGCCTGCGGACTGTTAATCTGGGCGGCACTGCAATCGGAACCGGTCTCACCGCACCGCGGAGTTATATTTTTCTCGTTATCGAAAAGCTGCGCGAAGTAACCGGGCTGGGACTGTGCTCTGCTGAAAACAGGATTGAAGCAACGGCCAACGCCGACTGCTTTGTCGAAGTTTCGGGCATTCTGAACGCCGCGGCGGTCAATCTGATTAAAGTCAGCGACGACCTGCGCCGTTTGCAGATGCTTGGCGAAATCCAGCTTCCCGCGGTTCAGGCGGGCTCATCGATTATGCCCGGAAAAGTTAATCCCATCATACTGGAGAGTGTCATCCAGATTAGCATCAAGGTGAAAGCCAACAACGGCATTATTTCCGATTGCGCCGCCCGCGGTTCATTGCAGATCTGCGAGTTTATGCCGTTGCTGGCAGACGCCCTGCTGGAGTCGATCGATCTACTGAATGCGGCCGTACAGATGCTGTCAAAACACGCGGAGGATATTGACGTGGATCAAGGCCAATGTCTGGAGCGGCTGTATGCTTCTCCGGAAATTATCACGGCGTTTCTACCCCTGCTGGGATATGACCGCTGCGCGGAACTGGTCAAGAAATATGAGACACAAAACCAGCTGACCGTCCGCGGGTTTCTGGAACAGGAACTAGGAAAAGAGAGCGTGAAGAAAATCCTTTCACCTCAAAATCTAATGGCACTGGGATATAGGGAGTAATGCGTGATACGTGATCAGGAAAATTACGAATTACGCAGTACGTATTACAAACCAATGAAAACGACACCAAAAAGCTTAAGACTGCACATTGCGTTGTTCGGACGAACGAACGTAGGAAAGTCGAGTTTCCTGAACCTGATTACGGGTCAGGATATTTCGATTGTATCCCGTCAGCCGGGCACAACAACGGATGTGGTTGAAAAGACTATGGAGCTACTCCCGATCGGACCGGTTGTATTTATCGATACCGCCGGACTCGACGACAAAACAGAACTCGGCGGTAAACGTATTGAAAAAACCGAGAAGGTCTTTGATCGCGCAGATATCATTCTCCTGATCTGCGAAGGAGACCTTTTCAGTGATTTTGAAAAGGCCATCGAACGTCGCGCTGCAACAAAGGAAATTCCGGTTATCCGCATCGGGAATAAAGCCGATTTACTAAATCGGTCTGATCCGGCTTTTCTGGCCTGCAATTCAACCGACCTATCTTCCCGCGAAACCGTGCTGGGAAAATTGAAAGCCCGGCTGATTCAGGTCTGCCCCGAGGAGTTTATTATGCCGCCTCCGTTGATCGGCGATCTGGTAAAGCCGGGCGGCATCGCGATGCTGATTGTTCCGATCGATCTACAGGCGCCAAAAGGCCGCCTGATCCTTCCGCAGGTTTCAACCATCCGCGACGTACTCGACAACGATGCCGCAACGTTGGTTGTGAAGGAGCGCGAATACGCCCATATGCTGAATCAACTGCGCAAGCCACCCGACATCATTATCTGCGATTCGCAGGTGGTGCTCAAGATGGTCGGCGATACGCCAAACGAAATCCTCTGCACAACGTTTTCGATCCTATTTGCGCGACTGAAAGGCGATCTATCGAAATTTGCGGCGGGCGCGGCGGCCATCGAGCAGTTGAAGGACGGCGATAAAATTCTAATCGCCGAATCCTGCTCCCACCACGCGGCAGAAGACGATATCGGCCGGGTAAAGATTCCGCGCTGGCTCCGGCAATACTGCGGTTGCGAGCTGGAGATTGACGTCTATGCCGGCCGCGACTTTCCGGACAACCTGGCGGAATACAACCTTGTGATCCAATGCGGCGGGTGCATGCATAACCGCCGAGAAATTTTATCGCGCATAGAAAAATGCGAAGCGGCCGGCGTTCCGATCACCAACTACGGGCTCTGCATTTCGCAAACGCAGGGCGTGCTCAAAAGGGTGCTTCAACCCTTCCCTGCGGCACTCGATGCATTTGAGAGGACTATAAAATGAAACATGGATTACCCCCCGTAAACACCGAAGGCCTGAAAAGTTTTATTCCCGAAGAGGAAATATTCCAATGGCTGGAAACAACCCAGAAACCGACGCCCGAACGGGTACGCGAAATTATCGCGAAATCGCTGGATAAAAATCGGCTTGATCCCGAAGAGATGGCCGTGCTGATCAACGCCGAAGACCCGGCGCTGGTGGAGGCAATCTTTGAAGGCGCGCGCGAACTAAAGAAGCGCATTTACGGAAATCGGATCGTGCTGTTTGCGCCGCTGTATATCGGCAACGAATGCATCAACAACTGTCAGTATTGCGGCTTCCGTTGCACGAACCGGGAGGTGTCGCGCAAAACACTCAACTTGGATGAACTCGACTGCGAAGTGAAGGCGCTGGTGGATCGCGGTCATAAACGGCTGATCATGGTCTACGGTGAGCATCCGAAATATGACGCGCAATTTATCCTCGATACGGTACAGGAAGTATACAAGCAGAAGCACGGAAATGGCGAAATTCGCCGGGTGAACATCAATGCCGCACCGCTCGATGTAGAAGGTTTTGAAAAGGTTAAATCGGCCGATATCGGCACCTATCAGATCTTCCAGGAAACCTATCATCAGCAAACCTATAAGGAGATGCACCCTTCCGGTCCGAAGAGCGACTATCTCTGGCGGTTGCACGGCTTGGACCGGGCACAGCAGGCGGGGATCGACGATGTGGGAATCGGCGCGCTGATGGGATTGTATGACTGGCGTTTCGAAACCATGGGACTGCTCTACCACACGATCCATCTGGAGGATACATTCAACGTCGGTCCGCATACGATCAGCTTCCCGCGCATTGAACCCGCCATCGGCACGGAATTATGCGATCGTCCGCCGTATGAAGTCAGTGATTACGACTTCAAACGACTCGTCGCCATTCTTCGTTTGGCGGTTCCGTACACCGGATTAATTCTGACCTGCCGGGAATCGGTGGAGCTGCGCAATGAAATTATCCAGTTCGGGGTTTCGCAGATCGACGCGGGTTCGAATATCGGTATCGGCGCTTACTCGCAGGACGATGAAGAGGCGTATAAGAAAAGTCAGTTTGTGCTCAACGACGGGCGCTCGCTGGACCTGGTGATCCGCGAGCTGTGTGAAGCTGATTTTATCCCGAGCTTCTGCACCGGATGCTACCGGCTCGGTCGTACCGGCGAACACTTTATGGAGTTCGCCATTCCGGGATTCGTTAAACGCTTCTGCACACCGAATGCCGTGCTGACCTTTCTCGAATACATGGAAGACTACTCCTCCCCCGAAACCCGCACGGCCGGCATGAAACAGATTGAGCGGGAACTTGAACGCATGCCTGACGGCGACCCGAAAATTAAATTGCTCGATCGGATTGAACAAATTAAAGAAGGCAATCGAGACCTCTACTTCTAGGAACGATTATGACGGCATCCATTATAGAAAAAGTTGATCGCGGCGAAGAAATCTCGCAGGCAGAGATGAAGGCGATGCTGGAGATTTCCGATCCGGTCGCATTGCAGGCGCTCTACGACTGCGCCTATCGGGTTAAGGAAAAACAGGTCGGCACGGTGGTTTATTTCCGAGGCATTATCGAATGCAGTAATATCTGCGTGAAGGATTGCTACTACTGCGGTATCCGCAAAAGCAATAAGAACGTCGAGCGGTTCCAGATGGATGAAAATGAAATAGTCCGCGAAGCCATCTGGGCGTTTGAAAATGAATACGGCTCAACCGTTATCCAAGCCGGGGAAAGGCAGGATGCTAAATTTGTTGATATGATCGAGCGCGTCGTGAAGCGCATCAAATCCGAAACCGGCGGCAAACTGGGCATTACGCTCTCGCTGGGAGAGCAGACCGAAGAGACGTATTGCCGATGGCGGGAAGCCGGCGCACACCGCTATCTGCTACGCATCGAAACCACCAACCCGGAACTCTACGGCAAACTGCACCCACATGACCACGAGCTAGCAGCGCGCATGCACTGCCTCTCCCTGCTTAAGAAAACGGGCTGGCAAGTCGGCACCGGCGTCATGATGGGATTGCCCGGTCAACGCATGGACGACCTTGTGAACGACATCATTTTCATGAGGGAAATTGATGTGGACATGGTCGGCATGGGTCCCTATATCCCGCACCGGGAAACGCCTATGGGCGCCGAAATACCGCCCTACACAGACGAGCAAAAACAGGCTGCGCTAACCCTGGGTCTGAAAATGATTGCCGTAACGCGAATTGTGCTGAAGGACATCAACATTGCGGCCGCCACGGCACTACAGGCGCTGGAACATACCGGCCGCGAAATGGGACTTCAGTGCGGTGCCAATGTGATTATGCCCAACGTGACCGAAACCGAGTTCCGCCCCAACTATACGCTCTATGACAACAAGCCCTGCCTCGACGAAAATTCGGATATGTGCCGCGGATGCCTGAGCCGCCGCATTCAAGGCATTGGCGAATCCATCGGCTTTAACGAATGGGGCGACTCGCCGCATTTTTTCAAGAGAATCGAAATCCGGGTCTGAACCTTATTCCGGTTTCGGAGGGTTCCAGGCTACGCGGAAGCCGGTGTGGTTGAGGCTGGTGGAGGGATCGGTTTTCATTCGGGCGGCGGGTCGGTAGCCGGAGCAGTAGGAGTCGTTACAGAGAAAGGATCCGCCGCGGGTGACGCGTTTGGGCATATTGGGTTCGTCGGGGTCATAACTCCCGGAGGGACCATAGGGGTTTTCGGAAATCTTCTTTTTCGCGCTCATTTTATAGGCATCAACATGGTACCAGTCGTTGACCCATCCCCAGACATTGCCAGCCATGTCGTATAGGCCATAGTCGTTCGGGGCAAAGGTGGTTACGGGCGATGTGTTGTAGTAACCATCTTTCTTGCTGTTGCGGGCAGGAAATGTTCCTTCCCAGGTATTGATTTTCGGGGTGCCTTCTAAAACGCCTTCCTCCCCCCATGTGAATGATTGCTGTTCATGCCCGCCGCGTGCGGCGAATTCCCATTGGGCCTCGGTGGGCAGCTTCATATTTTTCCACGTGGCGTATGATTTGGCGTCGTGTCAGGAAACCTGCACGACGGGATGATCCATAATTTTTGTAATCGAGCTTCCAGAGCCGGTCGGCGCGTTCCATCTGGCCCCTTCTTTCCACTGCCACCATACGAGTGGATTATTGAGCCCTACCGGATAGCCGGGCGGAGTAAATACCATGGAGGCCGGAACGAGCATGGATTCGGGTGGAGAGCGGGTTCCGGGAGGCGCTCCTCTCATGATGTCTTCGAGCAATGGTTTTTTTTCGGCGGTAGTGATGTAGCCGGTTGCATCGACAAATTCCTTGAACTCGGCATTCGTGATCGGCGTCCGACTGATCCAGTAGCCATCGAGCTTAATCCGATGCAACGGTTTTTCATCCGGGCGCGCAAACCGATTGTCGCCGCCCATGGTAAATTCGCCAGCGAAAATCCAAATCATGCCTTCCGGAGCCGCTGCTTTTGTAATTCCAAAACGGGACGGCAGATTTTCACAACAACTGTTGGTTGTTTCCTGCGCGACGGCTGAGCTGGCGATGACCAGCCCTAGTCCAAACCATAAATTTTTCATGCTTAACCTCAGCTTAGAAGACGCGGGGGCGTTCGATTTTCAGCCCGTTAATCGGATTTAATATAAACAAGAAACCAGCCGACCTATCAATAGGTTCGATTTTTCATGTGATAGTTGAGCGATGGCACGATCCACGGCCAAAGGCGGGCGGCGGCGGATGATTCCAGCAGGATCTGGTCTTCCTCGGATAATTCCGGGAAGAAATCCAGCCCCGTTTGTGTTTCAATTTCGTCGATACTGGTGAGTCGTTTCTTGATACGGGTCCATGGAGGGCTATCCGCCGGTATTAAAAAAGCCAGCGTACGGAGGGTGTCCCGATGCTCATCGACCATTATTTTGTAATAGTGGGATGGAATCGGGATCCCGGAATCAAGCTTCTTGACCGGGTCCTGAAAAACGGGGCCCGTAATGACCCATACTTCGGTAAAAAAGCGGCCATACTTTTTGGCTACGCGCATTTCCAGATCCTTCCATTCATGCCGGTTCACATTTGGGTTTTGCGGAATGATATTCGACATCAGGAAGGTTTCTTTTTGTCCGATTCTGCCGTAGCGGGTGGCAATGCCGTAATTGGGCGCCATATGGCCGCGATCCAACCCCGAATGCGTGTAGTCGCCGGATTTCACTTTCGCTCGGGTCCGTTGATCGATCGTGAAGCTCGACCGTTCACCGGATTTTAATTTGGGTACATCAAAGATGCGATACGAGACCCAGAGCGGATTTTTCATGGAATCGCTATAGCCCGAGGTGTAGCCCCTGTTTTCCAGTATCTTCACCCGCCCCAACATCTTAAAGCCCTGCGAAGGATATCCGGCATATTCATGATCCCCGCGGAAGCTACTGTATAATGGTATTGCGGCATCTTTCCCCAACAGGGCCAGCTCATCCCAGTTCTCCAACAGGCCGAAACCTGTTCGCATGAACATTCGATCAATTTGCGGCACCTTTTCATACAGTCCCTTGCGCACGGTCCAGGGCACATGGAAATAGATCAGCGAGAAGAGCAGGTAGGCCAGAATCAGGCTCAACCCTGTTTTCAGTGGGCTAGAACGAAAAGATAGAAGTTTCAAAGGCATTCCGAATTTGTACATGGCAAAGCTGATGCATACGATTTCTTTCCTTCACAGAAGCCGCTGTGGTAGAAACTTCGCTTTGCGATTACCTGACGATTGAGCCGTGAAACGTGACTGTGGCTCAACATTCGTCCGCATTTCGGTTTTTAGTCACGTATCACTCATCACGAATCAATACCTATGCACGTACCATTTACACACAAAATTTTAAAGGACTGGGCGGGGCATCAGACCTTCCTGAAAGGATCGACCCTTTTTGAAAAGGGTAAGGTTGAAAAGGTAGAGTTTAATCCGCCATTTGTGACGGGACAGCTTTCAATTGGTATTCGCGGTATGCGCAGTAAGTTTGAGGTACTCAAGGATGGGTTGGTTGAAAACCACTGCCCTTGTCGGGAAAATCGCGAAGAAAGTAAAATCTGTATGCACCTTGTTGCACTTGGCCTCGAAGCAGTCCGGCTCTACAGCGATCCCCACCGCGTCGATAAAATGGCCGAAGAAAAAAGGAGGGCGGATCGGCTCGCGGCGTTTGATGATGCGGCCTATCACACCCGCGACCCCAACGGAAAGCCT
>JAZGFK010000034.1:0-9806 GCA_036479375.1 Pontiella sp.
CCGGCGAAGAAGAAAGCTGCCAAAAAGAAAGCACCGGCGAAGAAGAAAGCTGCCAAGAAGGCTCCAGCTAAGAAGAAGGCTGCCGCGAAGAAGGCTCCTGCCAAAAAGAAAGCACCGGCGAAGAAGAAAGCTGCCAAGAAGGCTCCAGCTAAGAAGAAAGCTCCAGCTAAAAAGAAAGCTCCAGCCAAGAAGAAGGCTCCAGCTAAAAAGAAAGCACCGGCCAAGAAGAAAGCCGCCGCCAAGAAGGCTCCAGCCAAGAGAAAGGCTCCAGCTAAGAAAAAAGCTGCGAAGAAAAAGAAATAGGCCAAACGCCAATTAAATGTGAAAACGTCCCGCAAGTGCGGGGCGTTTTTTGTTGTTCGCACTCGCGCTTTCCGTCTATCTTCTGCGCCTATAGCGAAAAGGAACACTCTATGAGATGCCCTAAATGTGAAGGTCGGGAAAATCGTGTGATTGATAGTCGCGAAGTCCGCAATGGCGATGCCATCCGCCGACGGCGCGTTTGCGTTGGATGCGGTCACCGATTCACGACCTATGAAGAAATCCAGCGCGCCCAACTTCAGGTAACCAAACGCGATGGACGGCGTGAAGAGCTCGGCCGAGATAAGCTCATTAAGAGTCTAAACATTGCCTGCCGCAAACGGCACATCAGCGTTGAACAGATCGAGCGCTTAACCGACTCGATTATTCTGGAAGCCGAATCAGAATTTGAAAAAGAAATCCCAAGCATGGTGTTAGGTAAAAAAGTAATGACCGCACTCGAGAAACTCGATGAAGTTGCCTACATCCGTTATGCCTCTGTATATCGTCGTTTCCGCGATGCCGGGCAGTTCATGAATGAGGTCGAACGTCTAATCGGTCGCGAATGAGATCCATCGCTTTTCAAACAGTCGAAGAGAAAGACGCGTGGGTAGAGCATCTGCAGGAGATTTTTCAATCGCTTGATATTCCGCCGGGAACGATGGCTGACAATGTTGCTGCAAGTGTTGCGATGTACTGTCGGCAATTTCATGCGCAAGGCGTGCAACGTTCCGAGTTGGTCCTGTTGATTGCTCGCGCGTTTTGTGCTGTAAACGACCGGGGTGCGGCCGAGCGGGTATTAAAATCGCTTCAGCCGCATAGCCGTCATATTACCCGCTGGCTGGAAATTCTCTCCGAGCTTCATCAGTTCCCGTCGTTGCTACCCTATTTTTCTGTGGGAGTGATTCGACCCGCAGAATGGGCTGGTGCAGAGTTGGATCGCATGTGGATCCTTGATTTTGAGCGGCTGGTTTTGGCGGAAGATGAAAAGCATGAAATGATGCTCTACCGGTCCATTCGCGCAATTCTTGAAAGCATATTTATCTTCTGGGATGCTACGCAGGGTGAAGGGATATTGGGGTTAAAAGGATTGGCGTCATTGAACCTCGAAGAAAAAATGAAGAAGAGCCAGACGATTACAGCGACGGATGATTTGCTCGACTATATTGCCACTCTATTTATTCAACAGAGAGATGCTCGGAATTGGAATGCGGTGCCATCGCTTCTGAACCTCGACTTATAACTAGCAATAGGATTCCAATGATAGGATCGTTCAAGGAAATGGATAAAAAACGGCAGGCTTTCGATGAAAAGCGCCCAACTCCGGAATTCACCCATCCCTTCTTTCAAACGCCCGCTCTTCCAATCATTGGAAGCATCCTTTCGGGCATGCTGCTGGCGCTCGGATTTCCCGGCTACGGAAATTCGACGATAGTTTTTGCAGCATTGGTTCCATTGATGTTTGCCGTGCAGTCGGCTTCGGTTAAAAAAGCAGCATGGCTTGGGCTCTTATCCGGCTTTGTATTTTTCATGATGTCGATGTCCTGGTTGCATAATCTAACTGGCATGGTTGAGGGACCCGCGCTCAAGGCAAGTGCACTACTGGGCTACGTTGTTCTTTCTCTCTATTGCGCACTCTACTTTGTCCCTTTCGCGATAACGGTTGCGCTCGGCACCAGGGAATGGGCGGGAAACAATCTACGAAAAAATATTCGTTTCATGTTTGCCCTCACGATGGTGTGGGTTGGCTCCGAATATTTACGAGGCATTCTCTTTACGGGATTCCCGTGGAATCCGCTCGGCGTTTCTCAATATGCCAATCCATCGATCATCCAAATTGCGGAGTGGGGCGGGGTGCACATGATCTCGGCCTACATTGTCTGGATGAATGCCGGTTTATTCATCACCTTCCGACAATATACGCATGGCACCCGAGCCCGGAAATACCGCCCGCATTATGAGCTGATGTTCGGCATTGTTCCGGTTGCGCTCTCTGTTGCTCACGGTATAAATATTCTATTTAATCAGCCGCAGTTCTACGAAGGCGTTAATGTTGCCCTGATTCAGCCCAACATTCCCCAATCCGAAAAGTGGGATGCCGAAAAGGATGAAGCGGTCCGCGAACGCCTTGAAGAGTTGACCGGTACCGTTGCGCGGCTCGTGGGTCTTGACCTCATCATTTGGCCGGAAACAGCGGTGCCGGATTTTGTGCGAACCAGTAGGGAAAGTTATGATCTCGTCAAGCGGATGGCGGCTGAAGGGACTCCGATTTTAGTTGGTAGTATGGACGTTCGCTTCGTGGACACCGGCCGCGTCTACCACAATAGTTCAATCCTGTTCGATACGAATGGAGTTGAGGTGGCGGTCTATAACAAGCAGCACCTGGTGCCATTTGGCGAATATGTTCCATTCCCCAAAGTCATGAGTAAGTTTACTCCCGTCGAAATCGACTTTCGTAGCGGAACTGAAAGTACGTTGCTGCGGCTGAAAGGCGTTGCATCATTTTCCACATTGATCTGTTTCGAGGATATCGTAGCACCACTGTCTGTAAACGCCGTACGTGCCGGAGCCCGCTGGCTTGTAAATCAAAGCAATGATGCCTGGTTCGATCCATCAGCCCAGTCTGAGCAGCATTTGGCACACGCCGTCTTCCGGTGCGTGGAAAATCGCGTGCCCATGGCACGTTGCTGCAACACGGGCGTTACCTGCATCATCGATGCCTACGGCAATGTGAAACGCAATCTCGATGTACGCACCAAAGGTTTCACCACGGCCGTCATCAGTCCGCGTCCTGTCGGGCTTGAGAAAACATTTTACACGCGCCACGGCAATGCGTTCGCCAAGGTCTCGCTCCTCGCGGGTGCCACCGTTCTCTTCGTGCTGCGCTCCAATACTCGCAAGCAGCGGAAGAAAGATGCTTCGAATTCGGAATAATTTCACATCGAAAATACTGTTTACGTTATTCGCACTTTACATTAACGCGGACGCGGTAATTACGCTTTCGAACGTAAGAATCAGTCAGAGAGAGGGGGCAAAACTTGTCGATATCTACTTTGATGTAGACAACTCAACGGATTCTTCCGCCTCTGTTTTCGTCATTATTTCCAATGGAGCATCGCAGGTTACTTCTCCAACGCTATCGGGAAATGTCGGATCCAGCATTTTCGAAGGAACCAGCCTGCATGTCATCTGGAATGGCGGAACCGATTTGAATGGAATAATTTCATCTAACCTAACCGTCACCCTGCAGGTTTCCGATCCCATTGCATCCGGCATGGTGCCCATCCCTGCCGGAACCAATTCCGGCAATGATCCTGACTTTGGTTCATACAATCTGACCGTAGATGCGTTCCTCATGGATTCAACCGAGATCACGAAACCACTATGGGATCTTGTTGCAAACTCTACGATTGATGTAAGTGCGAGTAGTGGTGCGGCGAAAGCTTCCGATCATCCGGTTCAGGATATAACATGGTATGAATGTGCTCGCTGGTGCAATGCGCGCAGTACAGTGGAAGGGTTAACGCCTTGCTACAATACAATAAGCTGGAGCTGTAATTTCAGCGCCAATGGGTATCGGCTGCCAACGGATGAAGAATGGGAGTATGCCGCCCGAGGTGGTGTACAAAATCAGCGGTTCCCCTGGGGTCATGGCAGTACACACGATGATGTAAATTACTTCAGTTCCCTAAATGAACCGTACGATGATAATGATGAGGTTGGACACCATCCGGTTTATGATTCAGGAGGAACTCCGTATACCAGTCCCGAACGTTCTTTTGCGCCTAATGGCTATGGGCTATATGATATGAATGGGAATGTTTGGGAGTGGTGGTGGAATACAATTGGTTCGGGGAAAAGTCGCCGAGGCGGTAGCTGGGATAATGAAGCTTATTATATTCGAACAGGATATAAGGATAATACATTAAATGCGGCATCTCCCGGGGTAGATAACATGTATATTGGTTTCCGCACGGTACGGAATGCACCCGCACCGGAAGCGCAGACAAAAATTATAGTGTTTGATTCTCGCGATTATTCGTTGTCCGTTGCTTCCGCCTATGGCTTGCCGGTTCCCGAGGTTGGAAACTCCGTCTATGCCTGGAAATCCACCGTGGCCTGTTCTGTGGAAGCAATGGTTAACGGAGGCGGAACCAATTATACCTGTATCGGTTGGGCGGGAACAGGCAATGTTCCGGTTTCGGGAAATTCCAATAGCGTAATGGTGGTGTTGAGCAATCTGACTTCTTCAATTATCTGGAACTGGGTATCGGACGATGCAGATTCCGACGGTATGCTTGATGTCTGGGAATTGGCCTATTTCCTTGGCCTCGAGCAAACTGCCACGAACGATTTCGATTTTGACGGTCAGGATAATCTGTCTGAATACATTGCCGGAACCGACCCAACCAACGCCGCATCTCTGTTTGCCTTGACCGAAAATATCATTCCCGGCGGCTTCATTCTCGGATGGCCTGCTACTACAAACCGAACCTACAATGTGTACTGGACGCCCAACCTTCTTTATGTGGAATTCCAGCCTTTGAAAACCAATATAGTTTTTCCTCACAACTCAGCGACCACAACGACGTCAGCTGCCGGCAGCTTTTTCCGGGTGGATGTTGTTAAACCTTAGCCGGCGGCTTTTTTTCTCACTGCAGGGTTTGGCATAGAGAGCCGTTGGGCTATATTTGCGCCTTCCAACCACGGGATGAATTATGCACGACGAACTGAAACCAAAAATTGAGGCATTTCGTGAACAGCTAACCGAGATGGAGGGCTATCTCTGCATCGTTGCGAAGCGCGCGGAGCTTGAAAATCTCGTGGCTATCGCGGCTGAACCGAATTTTTGGAACGACCAAAATAAGGCGCAGGCGAATATTGCTGCAGCAAAGACGATTAGACTGGTGCTGGATCCATACGAATCCATTGCCGCCGGGTTGGATGACGCCGAGCTGATGCTGGAACTGGCGGAAACAGGCGAGGACGATGCGCTGGTGGAGGCCGAATCTGAATTAAAAAAGGTTGAATCCAGTTTTCAGGTTTTGGAAATGCAGTCACTGCTCGGTGGTGAGTTCGACGCTAACGGGGCTTACCTTACGTTGCACGCCGGGGCAGGGGGCACGGAAAGTTGCGACTGGGCAGATATGCTCTATCGGATGTTCACGCGCTATGCTGAGCGAAAGGATTTCAAAGCTCAGATCATGGACTATCAGGCAGGTGAAGAGGCGGGCATCAAGAGTGTAACGTTATTGATCAGCGGCCCGTATGCTTATGGCCTGCTGAAGTCGGAACGCGGCGTGCATCGTTTAGTACGTATCAGCCCGTTCGATTCGCAATCCCGCCGTCACACCTCATTTGTTGCCGCGGATGTAACGCCAGAGCTCGACGATGATATTGCCATTGAAATTGTTGAGTCCGAGCTACGCATCGACACGTACCGTGCACAAGGTGCAGGTGGACAGCATGTAAACACAACCGATTCTGCCGTGCGGATTGTGCATTTGCCGACTGGCACGGTGGTGCAGTGCCAAGCCGAACGTTCGCAGCATAAAAACAAAGCCTCTGCGCTGAAGATGCTGAAGGCGCGCCTTTATGAACATGAGCAAGATAAAAAGCGGCAGGCGGTCGACCAGCTTTATGGGGATAAAGGCGAGATCGCCTGGGGATCGCAGATCCGCTCCTATGTTTTGCAGCCCTACACGCAGGTTAAGGATCACCGTACGGATGAGGTCGTCGGTAATGCTGCGGGGGTCCTTGACGGAAACATAGATCCTTTCATCGAAGCCTACTTAAAGAAAAACCGCTAATGAATATTCTCGAACAAATTATCGCCGATAAGCGTGTCGAAGTTGAGGAACGGAAAAAATTCCAATCTATGGAAGATTTGCTGAAACGGGTTCCGTCTGTTGAGGGCCGGCCCAACTTTGTGCAGGCGTTGCGGGCCACATCAATGGGGTTAATCGCGGAGGTGAAACGCAAATCGCCTTCAGCGGGGCTGATTCGCGATCCATTTAATCCGGCGGAAATTGGCCGGGAATATGAGGCGAACGGAGCGAGTGCGGTTTCCTGCCTGATGGATCATAAGTATTTCGGCGGTGGTGCAGAGGATTTTTCCGCAGTTCGGGAGGCGATTTCGATACCGATGCTCTATAAGGAATTCGTAGTCGACTCGTGGCAGATTGCCCACGCCAAAACGATGGGCGCTTCCGCAGTGCTGCTCATTGTTGGCACATTGACCGATTCAGCGTTGGTAAATTTTATTTCAGAAATTTCGGCACTGGGACTTCAGCCCTTGGTTGAGGTGCACGACCGCGAGGAAATGCAACGCGCGATTGACGTCGGTTCGAATTGCATTGGTATTAACAACCGAAACCTTAAAACGTTTGTTACCACATTGGAAACCACGTTTGATCTGGCGACGATGGCCCCTGCGGGCTGCACCCTCATTAGCGAAAGTGGGATTAAGACGCCGGAGGACGTGGTTCAGCTTAAAAAAGCGGGAACGCACGCTATTTTAGTAGGCGAAAGTCTGCTGCGGGAACTTTCTCCCGGGGCGGCGGCGGCCCAATTGCTTAGTCTGATTTAACCTCTTTTTTCTTTTTAAAGCCTTCGGCTGGCGTCAAACTTTTCCAATTAAAGGATTACTGCAAGGATCAGCAATGTGAAAGCGGACAGGTTCATAGCTCTTGATATCGGCGAGGATTACATCCGTATGGGTGTGTTCCTCCGTCAGAGCTCCGGCCAACTGGAGTTGCTTGCAAATGGAATTGTTGCGATTGACTCCGGCTCCCATGTCGGAATGGTGCGCGAGGCAGAGGTGGCCACGGCGCTGAAACGATTGCTCGATGAGACGAAGCCTGCTGCTAAAACAGCGGTGATTTCAATTGAAGGACCGTCCGTATTTTCCCGCTTGGTCAAGCTTCCGCCTGTCTCTCCAGATAAAGTTGAGGAGACGATCCGCCATGAAGCGGTGCAGAATGTTCCATTTCCGATTGATGAAGTGGTGTGGGATGCACACGTGGTTAATTCGGTAGGTACGGAACAGGAAGTTATGCTGGTTGCGGTGAAGGCTGAGTTGATCGATGGACTGGTTCATGCGGTCAGCGCCAACGGGCTGTCGGTGGAACGGGTGGTTGTGGCTCCTGCCGCATTAGCGAATGCGGTACGATTTGTTTATCCAGATTCAACTGAATCGCTGTTACTGGTAGATATAGGGGCGCATTCAACAAACCTGGTCTTTGTTGATGGAGCGCGCACCTTTTTCCGCTCGCTTTCGGTTAATGCAGATATACGGACGCAATTGTTTCAGGAAATCGCCCGATCCATCACGTTCTACTCCAGCCAACCGGGCGGTAATGCTCCGCAACGAATCCTTTTATCGGGTGAAGTTGCTGACGTAAGTGATTTCCAAGCCCGGATGGGGATTCCTGTAGTCGTATTCGACCTCCAACAGATTGTTCAGCACGACGTCTCCGGATTTTCTGTTTTGGCTGGCATGGTTGTTTCGGATGCTTCTGCAACAAGTATAAATATTAATCTGATCCCGCCTTCGTTACTTCGAGAACGGTTGTTACAACGGCGCCAGCCATGGTGGCTGGCTTGTTTCGTAGTATTGTTACTTATAGCAGGGATTTGGCTTGTTGGGCTGAAGCAAATGGCCAGCCATCTCCTGAAAGAAAATACGGCGGTGACTGCGCGTATTCAGACCTTGGAAAAAATTGAAAATGAACTTGTTCCGCTGGAAGATAAAATCAGAAAACTAGAGGAACAGGCAGAAGTTTATCAAGTGGCAATACGCCAGAGAACGGTCTTGATTGAGGTGCTGGAGGATATTCGCGGGCGTTTGCCGGAAGGGATGTTCCTGCTTTCGAGCGAGCCGCTGTACGTGGCCGAAAAACCGAAAGGGATGCGCGTCGCCGTCGTGAGCTATCTCGATAAAGAACCCGCTGGTGAGGACTCGGTGAAACTGTTGCGGGACAGTCTGCGGGAAAGTGATCGTTTCACTGCACAAACCAAGGTGTTCAGCCGCCCGTCAAAAGGGCTCTTTGCCCGGCAGTTTATGCTGGATGTTTATTTTGAGGAGGCGTTACTGAAATGAACCTCCCAAAGAATAAACGAATAGTTGTTTGCTGCGTAATTTTCGGAATCGTTCTATTGATTGAAATGATATTTTTGGTGTTGGCCAATGCGGAACTATCCAAACAGAAGCAGGAGTTGGAGCGTGGCGTTCGCAGGCTATCGCAGCTGCATAACCGGAACCCCTTCCCTTCTTCTGAAAATGTTGAAGCGCTGAAAGAAAATCTAGATGGTCTCGAGTATTATTTCGGCGAACTGGTCTCCACTGTTAAGGGCGACCCTTTTCCTTTGGATGCGGTCGAGGCAGCGGACTTTTCGGCCAGGGCGCAGGATGTGATCGAGCGCTTCCAAAAACGGGCGGAGTTATCAGGCGTGGTACTGCCGGAATCGCTCGAAGTTGGATTTGCCGAATATGCCAGTGGCGGCGCGGTGCCGGATATCAGGAATGTGCCCCGGCTGTCACGTCAACTCTATTCAGTGGAACGTGTTGCCGATGTGCTGGTGCAAAGCGGAGTTGACTCGATTGATAGCTTAACGCGCGATATGTTCGAAATGACGAACGAGATCGACCGATCAGCCCCTCGTCGGCGGTCAACAAGAAATGCGGCAATCGTATCCAATGATCGCAAGCCGCAACATTTGATTGCATCGGAGGTTCATCCGGAAAAACTATATTATATCGAACGGATTGGCGTTTCTTTTAAAGCAAAAGAGAGTGTTGTCTGGCGTGTACTCGATCAGTTCGCTTCTGCCCCGCACTTTATGGTGGTGTCGGAATTATCTCATTCAACAGAAAGATCTATTCTGAACTACAGTCCGGATGCAGTTAAACGGGGCGGAGCAGGGGATGACGACACGTTGAAATATCTTGCTGGAGGTATTCTGGTCGGGGAAAAAGCACTTTCTCGTCCAGAGCGTATTATTGCCGGTCGTGAGGCCTTACGGATCCATCTCATGGTAAACGTTTTTAATTTTGAGACGGAGGTTGAGTCGAAATGAACGCTGCCGCAGATCAGAAAGTCGGGGTAGAGGCTGCTTTCTTGACGGGACTATGTCTTGCCTTGGTTGCATCGTCGATAATCCTATGGCAGTGGGTTTCTGCTGGAAATGACAGGCTCATTTTGAAAGAATGGATGAATCCGGAGAATGAGCATGCTCCGGATGCCATGACGTTTCAGGCATTGGAAGATTCCATCTATACCGCAGAAAACCCTATGCAGTCCTTAGACATACAGCAGGGACTGTTTTCAAGTGAATTGCGAGTGGTTGCCATCGGCAGCGCTTTCCCGATTCCATATGAGGCTGAGATTTGTCCGTTTTCAAATATCCCGCAACCGACCATGAATCAGCTTGATCGTGATGGGGATGGAATTACAGACGATTGGGAGCTTCGGTATGGGTTGGATAAATATAATGTCGCAGATGCT
>JAZGFK010000035.1:0-24268 GCA_036479375.1 Pontiella sp.
TGGATCAATCGATACCCCCGCAAGATACTGAATTTTAAAACCGCAGAAGAGTTGTTCATTCAGGAGATCGCGGCATGAGATGCATCGGGCTTAGAAAAGTTGGGCATTTTAATTTACAGTCTACCAAGGAGTTTTTAGAGGGTAGAGATGGTGAAGCAGTATAACGGCTATCTGCCACCGCCACCGCGACCACCACGACCACCGCCCGGCAGTTGTAGCGAGGTCGCTCCTATGATCTCTTCAACGTGAGAGGCAAAGTTTTCAGCATCCTGACCCTCATATCCAAGGTCGGTTCCCAGTTGTTTGAACATGATCGTTCGTTCATCTCTCATTAAAGGCCGGACTTCTTGTGCAATATCATATAGTTCCCGCATGGCCTCGCGATCAGGAGTCGCTTCGGGATCTTGGAACTGTTCGGTCAACTCCCAGACGGAGGCCATTTTTTCAACCAGCAAATTATGATTGGCGAGTTCCTCTTCCGTCATGTTGCTGGTGTCGAGATCGAGGAAAGTGGCTGTACGCTCTGCTAGATTGTAGCGCATTTCTGTTTGGCGCTCTTCACGCCGCTTTACCATTTCAGCATATTCTTCCGGTTCTTCTTCTTTCATTCGGGCCATGCGATCATCCCAGCTTTCACGTGGAGGGCGTTCTTCTCTCTGAACAGCTTCCGGTTCGGTCTTGAGGGCAACGAGTTCAGCATCTTTTTCAACGATCATGGATTTTAGAACGGAAACGTCATTGGTTTCGATGGATTCAGCCAACAAAACTGGATCTATATTCAGACGACTGGCCTCCATCTGCGCAATCTGATCGCGGAGTGCTGAAATCTCGGCCTTGCGCTTGTTTGAAAGAGATAGGGCCGATGCAATGCTTACGAGCGCAATGATTAATGATACTGCAACAATGGATGTGGGGATGTTTTTATTCATCAAATTCTCCAGTTAAAGTCCTATAACGCTGAAAGCGTAGTAATTGTTGTAATAAAAACCAATTATTGGAAAATATCCTGTTTAAGGCGTTGGTGATCGTCAAAAGCGATGGACAGGCTGAGCAGAATATTAACGAGAGCGGCCGTGACCATTGCAACAAAGATACAGATCATGATGCCGATCTGATATTTGATGGCATTCATCGGCATTTCGCCCCCTAGGATCTGGCCGGTCATCATGCCGGGCAGGGAAACAATGCCCATCGTCGCCATGGTGGCAACCGACGGATTGACCGCCGCTTTGACGGCCGTGCGCAAGAAAGGGCGGGTTGCCTCACGAAGCGTGGCACCAAGCATGAGGTGGGTCATGAACGCCTGTTCGTTTTCACGGATTCCACTGTAGAAACGTTCCAGGCTCAGGACATTGCTACGAAGGCAATTTCCAAGGATCATACCAACGATTGGAACCATATAGCGTGCGTCGTAGAATGGTTCCGGACGGATGGCCACAAGTATGAACCAGCCGCTGACAAACAGCGTGCTGCCGGCAATGCCTATCATGGATCGCCAGAAAAACAGACCGGCTTTAAGACCGGCTTTATTCAAAATACTGATATTGGCCACCACCAGCATAACGACCACCCATAGCAGGCTTACTAACGGATTATTGAGCTGGAAAATATATTTCAGATAGAGGCCAACCAGCACGAGTTGCACGGTCATCCGTACGATGGAAATCAAGGTTTCGCGGATGATGCCGAGCTGGAGGTAGAAGAAAATTGCCAACGGAACGAGCATCAGCGCATACATGGAAAGTAGTGCGGGAATCGTTAGTTCGGCCGTCATTTTCCGGCCTCCACTAGTTGGTGGTTGGAAAACTCGACAAGCCGGCTGCAAGCACAGATCCATTCAGGATCGTGCGAGACGGAGAGGAGGGTTATTTCAGGGCGGAAGAGCTCAGTCATGACCGTAGCGCGGCTCTCTGGATCCAGTGCAGAGGTCACTTCGTCGGCGAGAAAAATACTTTTACCGAGCAGGAGTGCACGAATAATGACAATACGTTGCTTTTCGCCGCCGGATATTCGGTTGCAGGGTTTATTCAGAATGGCTTCCGGCAGCTGCAATCGTTCGAGGTATTCCAAAATCTGATACTTATTCGGCGTATTGTGACGATGGGTTTTAAATTTAAACGGAAGCAAGAGCGCTTCGTGCACTCTTTCGGCGCAGAGTTCAGGTTCTTGTCCGATAAATGCGATACCGGCACGAATTTCAGCGACCGTTTGAGCGGACAGCTCCTTGCCCTCGACCCGAACTTTTCCGCCAGACAAAGGTAATGCACCGACCGTCGCTTTAAGTAGGGAACTTTTTCCGCTTCCGGAAGGCCCGCAAATCACCACTTTATCGCCAGTGGCCATCTGTAAGCTGACCTGCTCCAGCAACAATTGCTGGTGTACCTGTAGTGTAATGTCGTTGAACTCAAGCATACTAAAGCCCGATGGCGATGATTATAGGAAGAGTGATAGCGGAGAGCAGGGTGCTCAGCGCAACGATGCGGCCGGCAAGTGTCGCATCGTTTCCCATCACGTCGGCCATCACATAAGACATTCCGGCGGTCGGGCATGCGAGGTAGAATATCGCAATCATTTTTTCAGTGGTCGAGAGATCAAACAGCCCGGCAAGCAGAAATCCAAAGCAAGGCGCGATCACCACTTTGATCAGCGATGCAACCAAGGACGGTGATGCGGCACCCTTCAGCCGTTGGAATTCCAGCCCGGCGCCGATGCTCATGAGGATGAGCGGAAGGGATGATTTTCCCAATGCCTCCATGGAACGATGCATGAAGAGCGGGATGTGTATGCCCAGCAGATTGATGGTGATGCCGATAACACAGGACATTAACAGCGGATTTTTGACCAGCTGAGTAAAGAAAGTGATGATGGAATCGCCGGCATTGTGTTTTCCTTTTCCATAATGCAGGAGAACCGTAACGCCAAGAATGTTGAATAAGATGACGACAGGAGCGAGGACTACCGTGCCCAGAACTTCGGCTCGGGGATCTAAACCGGAAAGGGTGTAGATGATGACTGGTAAACCGACAAATGCGCCGTTGCCGCGGAAGGAACCCTGAATGAAAGAACCCGTGGTCGGGGAGGGAAGTTTAAAAACCAGGGATATACCCCAGGCAACCGCCAGGCTCAGAACCGTACCCATACTAAACAGCATTACGATTTTAGAAATGGTATCCAGTTCCAGTCTGGCTTCGCTGATATTGGAGATCAGCATGGCCGGCAGCGCCAGCCAAAAGACGAATTTGTTCAGGCTTTTAAAAAAGATATCCGGCAGAAAGCCGGACCTCTCCATTATTTTCCCTAGTGCGATCAGCAAAAATATAGGGGCTATGCTGTTGAGAATAAACATGCCTCGGAGAATATGAAGTTAGTGATTAAGATGCAAGTTTGCGTGAAAAGTGATGCGTGACTCTTAAATCATCACGTTTCACTCATCAATTCCGTTGCCCATACGTTGCGATAGACGATGGGATTATTATGATCCCGGAAAAAGACCGGGTCTTTGGCGAGCTGCTTGCTGCAGGAAAACTTCCAACGGACTTCGGCAAGCATTCGGATCACTACATGAATTTTTGGAAAGCCTGTATGGGTGAGGAAAAAACCAGTTCACCATTCTCCGTGGCGGGGCCGCTGTCGTAGCCGCGGACAGTGAGGACACGGTCCAGTTAGCAATCGATAGCTTGGTTGGCAAGTGCCTGCGCCTTGAGCGACAGTTCAGCAGCTTTGAACGCGTGCTTCTGGGTCATGGCATTCTCCGTGCGGTTAAGGCAGTCGAGGATCAGCTCGCCGAAGAAGGGGAATCCCACCTTTTCGAAGCACTCGACTTCCTGTTGCGTTTCACCGTTCGTCAGAAAGATACGGCTGTCTGGGGCCTGACGGCAGGGGTCCATATATTTGCGGGCTTCCAGTGTGCCTTCCGTGCCGATCACAAAGGTGCGGCCATCACCCCAAACAGGTGAACCGTCAGGCGTGAACCAGTCGAGACGACAGTAAAAGGATGCTCCGTTATCAGCGGTCAGCGACGCTTCACCGAAATCTTCCAGTCCGGGCTTGTCGGCATTATTATAGTTTTCCACGCGGGCAAAATTGATCGTTGCATCCATTGCGCCGGTATAGGAAAGGAATTGCTCAAACTGGTGCGAGCCGATATCCGTCAGGATGCCGCCATATTGTTCCTTGTCGAAAAACCAGTCCGGACGGATTTCTTTACTTAAACGATGCGGCGCCAGGTTGATCACCTGTAAAACGCGCCCAATGGCACCGTCGGCAATGAGCTGGCCGGCTTTCGTACCTGCTTCATTGTGGAGGCGTTCGCTGAAGTACACCATGTACTTTAAACCGGTTTCTTTCACCAATTTCCGGGCGGTATCGAGTTGTTCGAGGGTGGTAAATGGCGCCTTATCCGTGAAATAGTCTTTGCCCGATCTCAGGCAGTCAAAGCCAATCGCTGCGCGTTTATTCGGTATGGCCGCCGCGGTAATCATCTTAATCGATTCATCGTTCAGAATCTGTTCATACGATGCAGCAATCTGAACGTGCGGATATTTTTCGACAAACCCGGCCACTTTTTCCGGGTCAGGATCATAAACCCAGTTCAGTGTTCCGCCGGCATCCAGGAGTCCGTTGGTTTGGCCGTAGATATGTCCGTGGTCGAGGAATGCAGCAGCAAAATTAAACTCGCCGGGCTGAACGACTTTTTCGGCTTCTGCGGTAGGGGCATAACTTGCACCACTTGAAATCTGATGTTTGCTCATAATAGTCCTATCGGTATGACTTCGACATATCCACGTTGGCGGAGGTCTGTACAACTTTGCGCGGTATGGCTTGCGCAATTTTTTCCTTCAAAACTTTTTCATAGGCCGCACTGTCGAGCGGTAGTTTCACGGCATCGTTGATCCATGCGGAATAAATCATGGAGCCGGCCAGCTCCAGTGATCGGAGCCCTTCACTTGCCGGGGCAATCAGTTCGGCTTCGCCTCGGGTGGCTTGTACAAAGTTGTTCAAAATCGCGGCATGCTGATTGACGACATCCGAGGGTTGAAAATTTTCTTCCGTGGTTTCAGGGGTGCCGAACATTTCATCCGTTGAACGACTGAAGCCAGAAACAGATTCACTGTTGCGGATCAGTTTGGCTTCGGTACCATCGGTAATGACCGTTCCAAGGTCACCGACGATTTCAAGCCGATTGCTACCCGGTGATTCTCCTGTGCTGGCGGAAAACTGTCCGGTTGCGCCATTAGGGAATTCAAAGTAGGCATTCACTTCATCTTCCACTTCAATATCGTGATATTTTCCGAAGGAACACTGTGCACGAATAGAGGAGGGCATGCCGACCAGCCATTGCAACACGTCGAGATTATGTGGGCATTGGTTCATCAGCACGCCGCCGCCTTCGCCTTTCCACGTGGCACGCCATGCGCTTGATTGATAATAGATCTCCGGGCGGAACCAGTTGGTCATGATCCACGAAACGCGCTGTAATTCACCCAGTGCGCCATCATCGATCCATTCCTTGATCTTCACATAGCAGGGATGTGTACGCTGGTTCATCATGAGGGAGACAACCTGATCGTCCCGCTGCTTTGCTGCCAAAATCCGTTCGCCTTCGGCTTTGTGGCAGGCGAGGGGTTTTTCCATCATTAGATGGAGTCCGGCTTCGAGTGCATGGATACCCAGCGGGGCATGAAGGGCTGTGGGAAGGGCTATCAATACTGCATCGATCAAGCCGGATTCGATCAAGGCTGATCCATCGTCAAAACATGCAATGCCCTGTTTTTTGAAATCGTCCAATGATTCAATGGGCTGGTTAGCCACCGCGACAAGTTCGCAGTTTCCCACAAGGCCGTTTAGTATATTATTTGCATGTACACGACCAATATTGCCGAGTCCGATAATGCCGATTTTCATAAATAGTTCCCAATTTGTCATTTAAATTAACAATAGAGGCATGGCGGTGTCAATCGTTGGTCGGAATCAATTATTTCAACAGAGAATCCAGTAGCTTTTTCATGGCAGCATTTACGTTCCCAATATGGGAAATTCCGTCACGCAGTTGGTCAGCGGTTTGGATAGACGGGGCGTCGATCAGTTCGTGTCCGCAGTTTTCTATCAGTGCATCCATACTGTCAGGCGTTGTTTCCATATGAAACTGAAGTCCGACGGAGCGCTCTCCATAAGCGAAACCCTGATTGATGCCGAGTTTGCTGGCGGCCAACTTTACGGCGCCGACTGGAATGTCGAAGGTATCGCCATGCCAATGGAAAACGGTAAGCTCTTCCGGAATCAGATGCGGTGCATGTTCGGAACGGCGGATAGTGAACCAGCCGATTTCTTTTTGAGGCCCGGGATAAACCTTTGCGCCGAGTGCATCAGCGATCAGCTGTGCACCAAGGCAAATGCCGACCACCGTTTTGTCTGCCTCAATCGCTTGCCGGATAAAATCTTTTTCCGCAACCAGCCAGGGATGATCATCATGATCGTAGGTTCCCATCGGTCCGCCCATGACGATCAGCCAGTCAACACGTTCAAGGTCTGGAAGTGTTTCGCCAGCGAAAAGGCGGGTGCAGGAAATTTCGGCTCCTCGGGAAATGGCCCATTCCTCGATATACCCAAGCCCTTCAAACTGGACATGCTGAAGCCAATGCAGTTTCATAATACCTTTTCTTTGGGCAGATTAATGTTCCTTTCCCCTGTTGAAGGGAAAATTATTTTGTCACCCAAGCATTCTGCCAACGTCTTCTTTTTCAACAGGACCGTGCGCATATCCGGGTGGGCCAGTTTGCGGCTGGCATCAATGATTACCGGAAAATCATCGGCCTGAATGAGCGCGGGTTTAAGATCGGCCATCTGTACCATTCGGATTGCATTGGCACGTTCTGAATAGACGACAGCCACTTCGATCATGCCCGCCCCGTTGGGGGCTTGCCATGAAAAGGATTTCGGTAGGATGGCCGGTTCATATCCGTCAGGCAGGACAATGTTGTATTCTATGATAGTATCGAGATCATTATTCCATGCAAGGGGCAGGGTGCGTTCGCTGGAACGAAAATTAAGCAAATTGCCGAGCCCGCCCGGGACGACAAAATAGAGGTACTCACCATCCTGAACGGCATATCGGTTAACGACGATGGAATATTCCATCTTCCCAGGGTAGGAGCTGAAGTCGGTAATGAGTTCCGAAGCGGCCTTGGCGGATTGCGAAAACCCGGAGACAATTTCAAGGAAGTGGCGGCGCCGTTTTTCCGGGGTAATTTCTGCGTAGTTTTGATGGAAACCTGTGAACGAGGTTCCTTGCATAGTTGCCGTTTGAGTAAGACCTGCTTCGCCATCCGCTGCAATATTCATTTCGATCACGACATGGCTTTGGTCGTCTTTGTCCGGTGCGACATCGATTGTTCCGATGGTGCCTTTATTCAGGCTCAGCATGACGCGGTGGTCGTAGCTGCTCGTGCCCAGTTCTGCATAGTGTGAGGATCCGTTGAGGTAAATCGTTTTGCCTTCAACTTCCACTTTCACCAGAACCGTGGTGAAGGCCGTGCGTGAAGGAATAGCAAGCTGTGGTTCTGCCTCTTCAGGGATCTGTGACAGTCCACCGGAAAGGATAAACTCAGGATTGAATTTTGCAACTTTAAGCAGGCTGTAAAGAACCACCATGCGATCAGAATTATTTCCATAGCGTTCTTCCAATATTTGGTCGGCCGGGGTAATAGCCGAAAGCGGAAGGCTGGTGAACCCGGGGCCGGCAGGCCGAAGGTTTTTGGCAACCCAATCCCGAACCGCAACGACTTTCTCTGACGCGCTGCTCAGTTCTGCGGTGAGTTGTGTGGCGAGCTCCTCGGTAGCTGGTTGCTCCGCTGTTGCCGCAAGTAGATGGCCCCGTACGTTTTTGCTATAGGACTGCCAATCGCTGGAAGAGATAAACACCGTAGGATTAAAGGTCCACCACGCAGGTAGGCTTTCTTCTTTTTTTACAGCCGGCTGGTTTTCGGCTTTCCAGACATAGGAAATCATTCCGTTGGTCGCCGTTCTTGTTTCATCGATTCCAGTATTCAGGATGTTGAGTTTTAATGATTCTGGAGCGGTTATCGTCAGGGTTTTTCTATCGATCGGTTCATGTCCGTTGAATGTGCGTATGGTGGAGAAGAACGGCTTTCCTGAAACAGTGGATCTATACTCGTATTCTAAAATACTGCCGATTTCAACGCCGGGCATGTTGGCGACAAGAATTTTTTCGGTAGGGTAGCGAGGAGCAGAGGCAACCCAGCTTGAGTCCATTATATTTATTTCCTCGGCGCTGATTTCCTTCACGCTCCCGTCCGGATGGGTGACCATGGTCTTGGTCAATTCGATGGTTTGCCAATCTGGGTTATAGGAGAGTTTTATCTCTGAATTACTCTTCTTCCCGGCGTATGTGAGGATTTCAACCCTTGTCCGTGAGGTTTCTGTCCAGTGGCTTATATCGTCCAGCACGATGCTGGTTTCGGTTTCCAGAATGCGGATATCGGATTCAATATTACTCCCGGGAATGGGGCGGTCGAGGATCAGCTTCTTGCGCAGGTTATATTCGATCTCTTTCAGATCCTTCTTTAAGGCGAGGTATTCCGACGGCGTGAATTCGACCGTATTTAACAGGAATGTATTCGTGGAGCTGAGCATGCCGTTGGCTTGCGCCAACTCCATTTTCAGCGTGATTTGGTCGGATTCAATTTTCTGATATTCTGGAATAATAATCGTGCCGATATGATCGGGGACTTTGAGCTGAAGCGTTTCCCGAACACCTGCCGTCATGCGTGTATAGAGGGGATACTTGCGTTCTTCGAGTCCGGTTTGACCAAGCAGGAAATTGGCATAACCGAGCGTGCTTCCAAGTTTTGGAAGATTTAGCATTTTATAGTCTCCACCTTCGATCAGCAGGTTATCAGCGAGATACTTCAATTTGACCGTTAGCGGTTGCGTTGTATCGCGCAGTTCTTTCGGAAGAATAGTGAAGGATTTAAGTTTGGCAGTGGGCATGGATTTTTTAATGTGACCCTCAAAAAAACGCCGGCGTTCCTCGGGCTTTATCTTTGAAAAATAGCCGCGGTATGCCGTGTCGTTGATGCCGTCGAAAATCAGCGTACTTTCAGCTTTCAGATTTCCTGCTTTGTCGAGAGAAGCGGTAGACGTGATCTTTAACAGGTTGTCCTCAGCA
Organism: Pontiella sp.; assembly: GCA_036479375.1. Taxonomy (GTDB): domain Bacteria; phylum Verrucomicrobiota; class Kiritimatiellia; order Kiritimatiellales; family Pontiellaceae; genus Pontiella. Next base: position 9,188 of record JAZGFK010000035.1, read on the forward strand.
GGGATGATCGGTGAGGTTAGCAGGGTTTCGCCTTCAGGGCGGGCGACAATATAGCTCATGTTCTGTAAATAGGACGGGAAGATATCTTTCGTATTTTCGTCGGTTGAATCCATCAAAATATATTCACCGTTCTCGTCGAGCACAGCGGTCACGGCATGGTTAAAGAAAGCCTGGGGAACTTCTTCATCCTTCTTCGGACCCGCCATGATGATAACCGGAAAAGCTTCGAGGTCGACGATGCGTAGCATGGAGGCGAGCAGCGCTGCTTTGTCGCGGCACACACCGTAGCGGTTCGAGAAGGTAACGCTCACATCATGCGGCTCATAACCCGGGGCTTCTTCTTCTGTTGTGATACCCATGTAGCGAATATCCTGTGAAACAAAGTTAAAGATCGCTTTGATTTTCTCGGTCGTATTGGTGCTGTCCGCAACGAGTTCCTTTGCCATGGCCTCCATTTCCGGAGTGGTGGCTTCGAGCCGCGGCAGACAGAGTTCCCAATACCATTTGGAAAGATCTTCCCACTTGGGCATGGTGCTCACAAGTAGACGCTGAACAACGGTATAGCTAGAGGGCATATTCGGTTCCTCGAACATACGTGGCACATCAGAGATGTTCCACGTGTAGACGATCTCGCTGCTCTGTTCGCTCTTCAGTTCATTGAAGGAGACCGTGCCGGGAATCTCAGCTTTATGTGCAATTTTGACGAGCGGTCGTTCTTTCGGTGCGATGACCTGATAGGTGGCGCGTTCAATGGGGCTGGTATGTTGAAAGACCTGATAATCGCTCCAGGTGTCAGGCACTACGGCTTTAAAGTCAACTTGATGTGCGATGTAACGCAGGGTATCGCCGATTTCGAGCCCTGGGACGGAGAGTCGCATTAGTTTGGAATTGGGATTGTAGATATTGGCGCTCATCTGACTCGGATCCACCATCACCTTGCTTTGCGCCTGGATGTCGACTGTAACAGCGGTACCATCCGGTTTAATGACTTCTACTTTGGCGAATGAGTTTGTTCCGTAGGACGTATTAAAGCTTAGCGTGAGCGTCCGGTTGTCCCGCTTGCCTTTTTCAGTCAGAATTTTTATTGCGGTATCAGCCCATGTTTCCGATGTGCCGTCGGCCTGATATTGAACTTGAGTATAGTCATCGATCAGTACGTCGTCGGAATCAGGATATTTCTCTGCGGTCGCCTGGATTGCCTGCTCGACCAGATTGCTCAGTACGAGAAACTCTTTGGCGGATAGCGGGCTGAGGATTAGAAAAAGTGATACAACGGTGAGGGTCAGGCGAATCAGATTGTTCATTTAAATCTCCTTGATAGGTCGAAGGAAAATAGCTTGGAGCGATCCTGCCCGCAAACTCTTTTTGTATGACATGCAGAACGGGTATGCGTTGAATTTGATGCAAATAAAAAACCACCGATTTTCAAATCGGTGGTTGAACAACAAGATCTCTTTCCCGCGATTGAAACTTATCGGTGGACGTTGTTGATTTCTTCAAGAGTTGAAGCACCGGGACAAAGTTCTTTTTGGGTCAAATTCCGCAGAGGTGTTTCCGTGGTATTCATGGTTTCATGAATTTCCCGGGAGTCGGTGTCGATGAACAGTATGCCGGTAAGCACCTTGTCTTTGGCGATGTGATCCTTCATGCGGGTCAGGGCTGAACGTCGACTATGGATATCCAGTTCAGCATCCTGTTTGTGCAGATTGATGACGGTTCCGTCGTGCATGGAGACCTGCTCGGTTGTGCCGGGGTCATATTCCGTTGTGATCTCCTCGGCCGGAGGGACGAAGTCCACGGCATTGGTAGAGGCCATGTGCTGACGAATATAATCGTACCCCTTGGTTGAGCCCGGAACGTTGTTGAACGTTACGCACGGGGATATCACGTTGATGAAGGCGAATCCCTGATGCTTGATGGCGGCTTTGATGATGGGGACTAATTGCTTTTTATCGCCGGAAAAACTGTTGGCCACGAAGCTGGCACCGAGCTGCAGCGCAATGGCGCAGAGATCGATGGGTTCCAGTGCATTAGGTTCGCCTTTCTTACTGACGGAGCCGATATCGGTTGTTGCCGAGTCCTGTCCTTTTGTAAGGCCGTAAACGCCGTTGTTTTCGCAGATGTAGACCATGTTGACATTGCGTCGAACGCAGTGAACAAACTGGCCCATTCCGATGGAGGCGGTATCGCCGTCGCCGGAAACGCCGATGTAGAGCAAGTTGCGGTTGGCCATGTTGGCGCCGGTTGCGACCGAGGGCATGCGACCATGGACGGAGTTGAACCCATGGGAGTTTCCAAGGAAATAGGTTGGCGTTTTGGAGGAGCATCCAATCCCGGACAGCTTGGCTACCCGATGAGGTGGAATCGACATCTCAAAGCATGCATCGATGATGGATGCGCTGATCGAGTCGTGGCCGCATCCGGCGCAAAGGGTGGAGACGGCACCTTCATAATCTTTGGAGGTATATCCGAGGTCGTTCTTGGGCAGATTCGGATGGCGGAATGTTGGAATTTTGTAACTCATAGGGCGGTCCTCTTAATAGCGGTGGCGATGCGGAAGGGTGCTGGTTTGTAGAATCCAGTCGCGGATTTCGTGACGGATATAACGTGCCGTAATCGGACTTCCATCGTAATGGAGAAGCGGGACCAGACGTTCCGGCTCGAAATTAAATTCGTTAATCAGCAGGGTTCGCATCTGTGCATCACGGTTTTGTTCCACTACGAACACATAGTCATGTTCTTCGATGAACTGTCCGACATCTGCCGAAAAAGGAAAGGCTTTGATGCCGAGACTATCGAGGGAAACCCGGTGAAGATCGAACAAATGATGCAATGCTTCGAGCGTGGACGCTTCGCTTGTTCCGTAATAGATGACGCCAACGGTACACGGTGTGTCTGTTTTTCGAATATCCGGTTTTGGAACAAGTGTGCTTGCGGTTTTCCACTTTTTAACCAAGCGATCCATATTTTCCACATATTTCTCGCCGGACTCGGTGTAGACCGCGTATTCGTCTTTCGATGTGCCGCGGGTAAAGAAGGCGCCTTTGGTCGGGTGCGTGCCGGGGTAGGTTCGGGACCCAATGCCGTCATCGTCTACATCCAGATAACGACCGTAGCGTTCTTCCATATTTTCAAGATCTTCTTTGGTCAATACTTTGCCGCGATCATAAACGTGATTGTCGTCCCATTCCAGAGGTTCAGACATGGTGTCATTCATGCCGAGATCCAGGTCGGACAGAACCATCACGGGAGTTTGAAGCCGCTCTGCCAGATCAAACGCTAGAGCGGTTTGTTCAAAACATTCCTTCGGGTTCGATGGATAGAGGCAGACCTGTTTGGTATCTCCATGTGAGGCAAAGGCGCAGGTGAGAATGTCGGATTGTTGTGTGCGGGTCGGCATTCCGGTTGATGGGCCTGAACGCTGCACATTAACCAGCACCAAGGGGATCTCTGCAAAATAAGCCAGTCCGAGAAATTCGTTCATCAGGGAGATTCCCGGACCACTGGTCGCCGTGAATGCACGTGCACCATTCCAGCAGGCACCGATGACCATGCCGATGGCGGCCAATTCATCTTCGGCCTGTACGATGGCATAATTCTTTTTCCCGGTTTCGGGATCGGTGCGCAATTTCCGGCAATATTTAGTGAAGTTGTCGATTACAGACGTGGACGGTGTAATCGGGTACCAAGCGGTTACAGAAGCACCGCCATAGACCGCGCCGAGACCGCAGGCTTCGTTGCCGTCCATAAGGATTCTATTCCCTACTTTGTCACGCCGCTTGACCTGATAGGCAATCGGGCAGTTTTTCAACTCGCGGGCAACGTTATATCCTTTTTCCAACGCTGCAAAGTTAGGCTCAATTAGTTTTGCCTTACCCTTGAACTGCTCTTTGATCAATTGTTTGAAGACATCCAGTTCCATGTCCAGCAAGGCGGCCAGGGATCCAACATACATTACGTTCCGGAAGAGCTGGCGTTTGCGTTCATCGTCGTACATCTCGCGGCAGTACTGGGTAAAGGGAATGCCGATAATGTCGATATCGTGGCGAATCAGACTGCTCTCAATTGGTTTGGTGGAATCGTAGATGAAGTAGCCGCCCTGCTCGAGTTCAGCAATGTCGCGTTCCATGCTTTGCAAATTCATGCCGATCATGATGTCGATGCCGCCGCGCCGACCCAGCCAGCCGTTTTCATTTATTCGAACTTCATACCAGGTGGGCAGTCCCTGAATATTGGATGGGAAAATATTTTTCGGACTGATCGGAACGCCCATCCGGAATACAGCTTTACTGAAAAGAGTGTTTGCGCTTGCCGATCCCGTGCCGTTTACATTGGCAAATTTGATGACAACTTTGTTGGTGATAATTTCGCGTTTCATGCCTGATGCCCTGCCTTAGGTGAAATATAAAGGAATTTTTGCATATCCCATGCCGAGGTGGGACAGCGTTCTGCACAAAGACCGCAGTGAAGGCAGACGTCTTCGTCTTTAACCATAATGCGACCCGTTTTAAGATGGTCTGAAATATAAATATCCTGGCTCAGATTTAGTGCCGGAACTTTCAGGTTGTGCCGCAACGTGGCCTCTTCATCGTTATCAGCAAAGGTTAGGCAGTCCACCGGACAGATATCGATACAGGCGTCGCACTCAATGCATTTGTTTTCTGTAAAGATCGTTTCCACATCGCAGTTAAGACACCGCTCTGCTTCTTCCAAAGCCGTGGTGGCATCGAAACCAAGTTCAACCTCAAGCTTATGGCTGTGTATGGCTTCTTCCAGATCGACATGGGGTACCAGGTTCCTCTCTTCTTCGGAAACCATGCTGGCATAACTCCAGTCGTGGATGCCCATTTTCTGGCTCATCAGGTTCGTTCCGGGAGCTGGACGATCCTGAAGGTTCTGCCCCTTGAGGAACATATCAATTGAAAGGGCAGCCTGATGGCCTTGCGCGACTGCTGTAATAATATTTTTCGGACCAAATGCCGCATCGCCACCGAAAAACACTTTTGGAAGCGTCGACTGGAAGGTAACGTCATCAACTACAGCAAGTCCGAATTCTCCGAACTCAATGCCGATATCGCGTTCAATCCATGGGAAGGCATTGGATTGGCCGATCGCCAGAAGCACAAGGCTGCAGTCGATGGTTTCCATCAGCCCGGTTGGGGTAAAGACTTCTCTTCCGTCTTCATCAACAGAGTATTCGATGACCTCGAACTTCATGGCGGCAAGTTTACCGTCTTTCATAATGTATTCGAGCGGGTTGTGGTTTTCCAGAATCGGAATGCCTTCCGCCAGGGTATCTTCAACTTCCCAAGGTGATGCAACCATGGCATCAATCGGCGTGCGGATCAGTACCTTAACGTTTTTTGCACCTAACCGGATCGCGGTTCGGCAGCAATCCATGGCGGTATTTCCGCCACCAATCACAATGACATCTTTTGGCGCTTCCGTAATATGATCGAATGCAACCTGTGCGAGCCATTCCACGCCGACCTGCACATTATCCCCTTTATCAATTTCGTAACCAGGTAGGGGAAGGGGGCGGCCAGTCGGGGCGCCGGAACCGACAAAGACGGCATCGTATTCCTTTTCAACAAGTTCTTTCATGCTTTCAATGCGCGTGTTGAAAAAGGCGTTTACGCCCATGTCCAGAATGTAGCCGGTTTCTTCGTCGATGACTTCATCCGGCAGGCGGAACGAAGGAATCTGCTGACGCATGAACCCGCCCGCTGACGGGGTGGCTTCAAACAGATCAATTTCATAGCCTAGCGGCATTAGATCACGTGCAACCGTTAGTGCGGACGGACCGGCGCCGATCAAGGCCAGTTTAAAACCATTTTTCTTATTCGGAATTTTGGGCATTCGCGAGCTGACATCATCTTTTTTATCGGCGCAGACGCGTTTGAGTCGGCAGATGGCAACCGGTTTGTCTTCGATTCGTCCTCGCCGGCAGGCCGGCTCGCACGGGCGGTCGCAGGTGCGTCCTAGAATGCCGGGAAAAACATTTGATTCCCAGTTGACCATGTAGGCGTCTTCATAGCGTCCTGCCGCAATCAACCGGATATATTCCGGAACGGGCGTATGCGCGGGGCACGCGTATTGGCAATCTACAACTTTATGGAAGTATTCGGGGTTGCTAGTATCTGTTGGCTTCACTCTTAAATTCTCCGTAAACACCTTTATTGATGGAAGCGAGGGAAATAAGCCCGTCCAAATAAGTGTTCTGTAAATTCAGCAATATAAATCACACTGGTGATGTGATTTCACCTTAAAAATACCTAAATCGAACAATATTTGTCACCTATCCCTCATTTGTTACTTTTTTGATGAGATAAAATGCGATGCATGAACCTTCGGGGTTCATGTGATTACGAAAAACAGACCTGATAAAGGAGTCAGCGTAACTGTTTGGTATATTATGGATTATATCGATAGCTTGAAAAATGAGCCGGTGATGTCAACAGTGATTCATGCCATTCGTTGCATGAACGGATTTGTCTTTTCAGCTACCACACCTGCAAGGAATGACTGATAGTCACTTCGTTGGGGGAGGATGGAGGAGGCTACGCCTAGCAGTACCAATTAGTGGAAGTTGGGTATCTGATGTTATCAAACGCTAATGAAAACTAAAAAAACACAGGAAACCCGTTGACGAAGAGTGGGGTGTAATGGCATAAAATCCCATTAGAGGGAGCAATATGGAGAGAGTGATATGACAGAACTGGTAAAAACACCCGCTTTATTCGTTGGGTCATTCACGCATTCTCTTGATAACAAGCGCCGTATGATCTTTCCCTCGAGCTGGCGAAATCTGACGGGCGATTCCAATCAGTTGTTCGCTTTTCCGCATCCGGAAGAGAAGTGTCTTTATCTCTATACGGCCGCAGAAATGATGCGGCGGCTGGATGAACTCCGGGGCGGAGGATCAATCGATAAGAGCGAACAGCAGGCGATCCGATCCATTACAGCCGGAGCCGACATGCTGGTCTGGGATACACAAGGCCGCATCCGCATTGGCGAAAACCTGCTCGCGCATATCGAAGTGAAGAGTCAGGTGGTTTTGGTTGGAGCGCTTACGCGCATTGAGCTTTGGAGCTCGGAGAATTTTGATTTGGCACTGCCGCAGGAATCGTCCGCGGCGGAAAACGTATTTTTCGGCGGTTATTAATGATGAGTCAGGCAAATAGGGGGACGGCATGAGCATGTTGGATATTGCAAAGTTTCTGAGCTATTCAAAGTCAGTCGACCTGGCTCCAGAGCGCGACCGCTATTTTAATCTTTCCATGGTTAATTCAGGCCACTTGTTTTCCTGTCTCTACGGGGATCGTACGCATTGGAGTTTTGGCCGCGAAGAAGACGATAAAAAAGAACAGCTTCCACCGCTTGGAAAAGGAATCTAGTGCATATACCCGTCATGCTAGATGAGTGTCTTGAGGCACTCATCACCGATCCAAAAGGAATCTATATAGATGGAACCCTTGGCAACGGGGGTCATGCATCTAAAATTTTCGACCGTCTTGAAAGCGGCGGGGTGTTGTTGGGGTTCGATCGCGACATCGATGCGATTGATCGGGTGAGTGAAAAGTTAAAAACAGCTGCCGGAAAACGCGTGGAGCTGATTCACGACAACTACGCAAACATGGCCGAGCAACTCGATCGCCGCGGAATTAGAAAGGTGAACGGTTTGTTGCTCGATCTCGGTGTTAGTTCATTCCAACTGGATATCGCCGATCGGGGATTCAGTTTTATGAAGGATGCACCGCTCGATATGCGCATGGATCAGACACAAGGGCAAACGGCAGGCGAACTGGTCAATACAGCCAGTGAACAGGAATTGGCTGACCTTATTTATCGTTATGGAGAAGACCGTGCCTCGCGCCGGATCGCACGGGCCATCGTTGAGGCCCGCACAAAAGTAGAAATTGAAACGACCGCCCAGCTGGCAGGAATTGTCGAACGGGCCAAGGGCGGACGGCGCGGGAAGAAAACCCATCCGGCCACTCAGACGTTCCAGGCCTTGCGCATGGCAGTAAACGACGAACTTGCTGGAATTGAAAAAGTACTCGAAACGATGATTGAAAGGGTAGCGGAAGGCGGGCGGATTGTTGTGCTGACCTTCCATAGTTTGGAAGACCGGATGGTAAAACAGTTTTTCAACCGTCATGTGCCGCGCGAAGAATCGCTGCAGCAAGGCGGGGTAAAACGTGTGTTCGAAGAACCGGCTGTTAAATGGATTTGGAGAAAGGCAAAGAGTGCAACAGCTGAAGAGCAGTCCGCGAACCCGCGCTCGCGTTCGGCAAAGCTGCGGGCAGTGGAAGTAGGAGTATAACATGGCAACGAAACGCAAAACAAAGAAGCGCACGACCAAGAAGAACCAGGTGCAGGTACCCTTTCCGGTGTTGCTCGCCAACGTTCTTGTGCTGGTTGCCGTGCTCGGCCTTAGTTACATGTGGCTCTGCTCCCGATGCGATGCACTCGGTAAGGATATTAAAAGCAAAGAAGGCGAATTATATGCCGCCCAGAAACGGTTGGTAAATGAGCAGGATCGTTGGTCCAGCATCACTTCGCCAGCCAATCTCGAACGGGCCATTCGCAAATATAAGCTCGATATGAGCATGCCACGCGAGCAACAGATTGTACGTATTGGAAGCTGGAATGGGGCGGGCAGAACGGCGCAGGCAGGGCTGAAGATAGCTCATCCATAAGTGCAACGTTAGTAGGTTCTGATACCCGTAACGTTGCTGAAGCACGTTGCGGGTTTCTACGGTTTACAGGAGATGGTAATAAATCATGGCTAAGGTACGGTTCAAAGGCCGGATTATTGTTTTGGTGGTGATTGTACTGCTCGTTTTTTCGAGCATAGGTTTTCGGTTATCGATGCTTCACCTCCATCCGGCTGAATGGGTGATAGAACCCATTCAGGAAGGCCGGATGTACGAGTGGAAACCCGTTGGGAACCGCGGGCGCATTGTCGACCGTAATGGCGAAATACTGGCTATGGACCGCCCGGCTTACCACGTTTACCTCGATCCTAAATACATTGCAAAATACGGCGATCCTGAAGCAGTAAGTAAATATCTTTCCATGGAGTTCAAGGTTCCTGAGGAAGACATCCGAGCGAAGCTAGCTAAAACATCCCGCCAGTACGAGGTAATCAAAAAGCACGTACCAGGGCATCAGTTAAAGCGCTTTAAAGCCAGAGCGATGGGGGTTGTTTATACCCCGGATGAACTGGTGAACGGTGTTGAAACTAACATCTATTTGCGCGGTGTGAAATTTGCAGAAGCCCCGATTCGGAACTATCCCAAAGGGCCTTTGATGGCGCACGTGGTGGGTTTTTCCAATCACGAAGGGGTTGGTTCCGCCGGAATCGAACAGCGGATGGACAGCTACCTTCGCGGAAAGGAAGGGCATCGGGTCAGCAAAAAAGATGGCCGCCGCCATGAGATCTACAGTGCCCGCCAAGTCGATATTCCACCCGAAGACGGTGCAACCATCGTGCTCACACTTGATCAGCAACTGCAGTATGTCACCGAAAAGACGGTCGAAAGAGTCTGTCGTGAGTTTAATGCAAAAGCCGCTTGGGCGATTGTTCAGCATGTCCGCACGGGCGAGATTCTGGCCATGGCCTCGTTTCCAACGTACGACTTGAACCGCTTTAATAAAGCACCGGAAGAATGGCGGCGTAACCGAGCCATTAGTTTTAACTATGAACCCGGTTCCACCATGAAGGCGGGCGTAATTGCTGCGGCACTCGATAACGATATTGTGAAAGAAACCGATATCTTTGATTGTGAGAACGGCTACTGGGTCTATGGCGGAAAATCGTTGCGGGACAGTCACGGCGAAGGCAAAATTTCTGTTGCCGATATCATTAAGGTATCCAGCAACATAGGGACGGCTAAAATCGCGTTGGAAATGGGCAATGATCTGCTTTACGAAAGTCTCAAAAAATACCATTTCGGCGACCGGTTAGGAGTGGGGATCCCTGGGGAAGAGGGCGGAATTTTCTATTCGCCGAAACACTGGTCGAAGATCAGTGCAACGCGTATCGGAATGGGGCACGAAATCGGGGTAACCGCCCTGCAGGTTTTATCAATGATGAATTCCATTGCCTATAATGGAGTGCAGATGCAACCCATGCTTGTGAAGAAAATTGTCGCACCCGATGGAATCGTACTCGAGGAATTTAGCCCAACCGTGCTGGGGCGTCCGCTTAATCCCGACACTGCACGCCGGATGCAGAAGCTGCTTGCCCGTGTGACTGAAGACGGTGGCACGGGCACGAAAGCGCGGGTAGAGGGGTATACGGTGGCGGGTAAAACCGGGACCGCGCAAAAAATAAAACCGGCAGCCGAGGGAGGAGGATATTATTCCAAAAACTTCATATCTTCATTCGTCGGTTTTCTGCCGGTAGAAAATCCGGAAATTGGAATCATTGTGGTGGCCGACGATCCGGGTGAATACACCGACTCCGGCCGGAAAATTAAATATTATGGGGGTACCGTCTGCGGGCCGGCATTTAAGGAAATCGCCGAATTTTCTGTGCGCTATCTCCGCATTGCACCGGAAGGTAACCGTATTTACGTTGCGAGGCCCGAAGAATGAGGCTTAACCAACTGCTTAATTCCATCGAATCGCTGGGTATAACCGGAACGCTTGATCCGGAGATTACCGGTATGGCCTACAATTCCGGTCGGGTGAATCCCGGCGGGTTGTTTGTTGCGGTTCCCGGACATAAAGTCGATGGATCAGAATTTATTACGGAAGCGCTTTCGAAAGGAGCAGTTGCCGTCGTTTCAGAAACCCAGCTTGATCTCGGTTTCGACATCGTGCACGTCCATGTTCCGAATGCACGAAAAGCCATGGCAGATCTTGCGAATGTCTTTTACGGAAATCTTACGCGGAAAATGAAAGTGGTTGGCATTACCGGAACGAATGGAAAAACAACCACGGCGTATATGGTTCGCGATATGCTGCGCGACGGCGGTTTTCTTCCGGGGCTACTTGGAACGGTTGCCTACGAAGTTGGTGACCGGTCGATACCATCCATTCGCACCACGCCGGAAGCTCCGGATCTTCATGGTATGTTCCTTCAAATGAAAGAGGCGGGTTGCGATGCCGTGGTGTTGGAAGTTTCCTCGCATGCTCTCGCTTTACATCGTGTGCGCGGTATCGATTTTAACATCAATGTGTTCACGAATCTGACGCAGGATCATCTCGATTATCACAAAAATATGGATTCGTATTTTGAAGTTAAGACAACCCTATTCCAATTGTTGGGAAATGGGCCGGACCAGGCTGCGGTCATCAACCTGGATGATCCATGGGGGCCAAAACTAGCCACGGAGTGCAATGTAAAGGCATCAATCGTAACGTACGGATTTACGGAAGAGGCAATGGTTCGTGCAAGCGAAGCGGTGGTGGATGCAAGTGGAACCACGTTTCGTGTTTCCTCACCATGGGGGAGTCGCCGCATAAAGCTAAAGCTTCTCGGGCGGTTCAATATTCATAATGCCCTTGCTGCGCTGGCCGTTGGTGGACTTAGCGGCATCGATCTGACTGTAATGGCGAAGTCGCTCGAAAATATTCAGGCCATTCCCGGCCGGTTAGAGCTTGTGCCCAATCGCAAAAATAAAAAGGTGTTTGTGGACTATGCCCACACAGACGATGCATTACTAAACGTCCTCACAACACTGCGGGAAATTTGCCGCGGCCAATTGATTGTTGTTTTTGGATGCGGCGGAAATCGTGATCCGGGAAAGCGGGTAAAGATGGGACACGTGGCTTCCGAACTGGCGGATTTCAGCATTATCACATCCGATAACCCGCGGGACGAGGATCCCGGCGTAATTGCCAGTGAGATAATCGCAGGGTATACGGATCAGGACGGATTTGAAGTCGTGCTCGACCGGCGAGAAGCGATAAAAGTAGCCCTCCTGAAAATAGGCCGCAAAGACATTCTACTGGTCGCCGGAAAAGGGCATGAGTTTTATCAGGAATTCAAGGATACCACTGTCCCGTTTGATGACCGCGAAATCGTTCGGGAGCTCATAGGATAACATGCCGGAATTTCGTTCAGGAGAATTGTCGCAATGGGTTTCCAAATTTTGGAAAAACGGTATGCCCGAGCGTTGTGTGACCGGAGTTTCCACCGATACCCGTTCGCTACAACCGGGCGATTTATATGTGGCCCTTCGCGGAGATAATTTCGATGGCCACGATTTCGTTCAGGATGCTTTTACTAAAGGGGCCGCTGGCGCACTAATACAGGATAATTTCCAGTGGTCGGGAAATCCGGTGCTCCGGGTTCCTGACACGCTAAAAGGATTGCAGGATCTTGCCTGTGGCTATCGAAAAAAATGGGAGGGGATTCCTGTTGGAATTACCGGAAGTGTCGGCAAAACTACCGTAAAAGAAATGTGTGCTGATATCCTTTCTGTGAAAGGAGAAACGCACCGCACCGCTGGCAACTACAACAATCATATTGGACTGCCCCTCACGATGCTATCCATGCCTTCGACAGCGCGGTTCGGTGTTTTCGAAATTGGGATGAACGCCCCCGGCGAAATAGGCGCACTCACGGATCTTCTTCAGCCCAAGATCGGGATTCTGACCGACATCTGCAACGCTCACCGCGAACGTTTTAATTCGCTGGAAGAAATTGCCCGCGAAAAAATGAAGTTGGCCGAACGGATTCCAAGCTCGGGCACGGTTCTCCTCGATCGCGATTCCGAATGGTATGCCATGATTCGACGGAACACCTGCGCAACCGTGGTTACGATTTCGTTCGAAGGCGTGGCGGACTATGTCGGCCGTAGAGTCGAAACCAATGTGCTGAGCGTGAACGGTTTCAATTATGCAATGCCACAACCCGGTGAGCACACGATGCGCAATGCTTTACGTGCGATTGCGTTGGGGCTGGAATTGAACATGACACCGGCTGAAATCTCGGAAGGGCTAAGAAAATTTAAAGCGCCGCCCATGCGTTGGCAAGAATCCGAGATCAACCGTATTCAATTTATAAACGATGCCTATAATGCCAATCCGCTCTCTATGCGCGCTAGCCTGAGTACATTTGCGAGTTTTTCGGGAAAGGGGAAAAAATGGGCGGTGGTCGGCGGGATGCGTGAACTGGGTAATACGACCGAAGAGGAGCATGTTGCGCTCGGACGATTTATTGATGGGCTTGGTCTCGATGGCGTAATTGCCGTTGGCGAACTGGGGCAACGTATTGCATGTAATGGTGTTGAGCGATATTTCCAATGTATGGAACCCGAAGAGGCCACGCAGATTTTGAAGAATAACCTGTCGGCAGGCGACCGGGTTTTGCTAAAGGCATCACGCGGTGAGCGGCTGGAAAAGGTGCTAAGCTGTTTTAAGGAGATGTAGAAGAATGCTTTATTATTTGTCATTACTGGAAGGCTATCTGTCGGAACTCCGGCTTTTTCAGTATGTTACGTTCCGAACCCTGGGTGCGGCCTCGACAGCCTTTATTATTTCACTAATTGTGGCGCCTGGTTTGATTCGCCGACTTCGTGTCATCAACTTTGGCGAGTTGGTCGAAGATGACCGGGTTGAAGGGCTCGATAAGCGGAACAAAGTCGGCACGCCGACCATGGGCGGTTTGCTGATTATTATTTCCTGCTCCGTGGCAACACTGCTTTGGGCCATTTCAACGAACATGTATATGCTGCTTACCGTCGCGACATTTTGTATTATGGGCGCAGTGGGTTTTGCAGATGATTATCTTAAGATCAAGCGACGCAACGGCCTGAGTATGAAAATGAAGTTTACGGCACAACTCGTTTGGGCGGGTATCGTCTTTAGCGTGCTGTGGGCGATTCCTGAAATGCAGGAACGGGTACGTGACCTGATGGTTCCCTTTTTCAAAAACCCGCTTATTGATATGGGATTGATTGGGAGTTTTATTTTTCTCGTGCTGGTACTGGTCGGAGCATCGAATGCGGTCAACCTGACGGACGGGCTTGATGGTCTGGCGATCGGCTGCACAAACTCCGTGGTAGGTGCTTATCTTCTTTTGACCTACGTGGCGGGTCATTTTAGTTTTGCGGAATATCTGCAAGTTCCCTTCGTTCGCGGCAGCAGTGAACTCACGGTATTCTGCGGTGCGCTTCTCGGTTCGGGGCTTGGGTTTCTTTGGTATAATTGCCATCCGGCGAAAATATTCATGGGCGATACAGGCAGTCTTGCCATCGGCGGCGCAATTGCTATGTTGGCGATTCTGATTAAGCAGGAGCTGTTACTGGTTATTGTAGGTGGCGTCTTCGTAATCGAAGCGGCCAGCGTGGTCCTTCAAAGCTCCTGGTTTAAGATTACCCGGAAACGTACCGGGCAAGGCCGCCGGATATTCAAATGCGCCCCGCTGCATCATCATTTTGAGTTTGTCGAAAAAGAACGGGCGATGGACGAAAATCGTCCGCCCGAACTCGTCGAAACGGTGATTGTTACCCGCTTCTGGATTCTTGGAATTATCTTTGCGCTAATCGGCGTTGCTACCCTGAAGCTTCGATAATTAGATTTGCGGGGAAAAGCCCTGCAAGGAGAGTCTTTTATTTTTCGACGGGTAATCGGTTAGGCTCAGAAATCGAAGAGATCTTTAAGGCTGATACCCAACGCAGTTGCAATTCGTTCGCAACCTTCAAGCGAAAGTGCGTGAATGCCCCGCTCGACAAAGCTAATGAACTCAACAGAATAGTCTGCCTTTTCCGCAAACTTCTCTTGGGTGAGTCCCGCACTCTTTCGCAGGGTCGCTATTCGTTGTCCTAACCGTTTTTTGATCACGCAGTTAGACTTCGTTGATCGCCGGAATTATATCCACGCAGTTAGATTTCGTATAATTAGAAAATAAGCTTTCATGATTTGTGGAAGTATTGCATGCGGCTTTTCGAAGTCCCCCTTGACAGAGTTATTCGCAGCTGGTTTCTCTGTTTGATTTCCAGCGGGCAGGCGTCCAATCGGCCACTTCGGATTGATTCATCGTCGGCAAAGTCGTAAGGACTTCACGAAGGTAGTCTGCCGGATTGATATCGAGTTTCCGACAGGTTTCAATGAGGCTGTAGA
>JAZGFK010000036.1:0-10111 GCA_036479375.1 Pontiella sp.
GTTTAAAACGAGAAACTATCATTAACCTTCAACAAAGAATCGGAATTGACCCAATGAAGCCAGACTCAAAAACCTTAACAAAACAGGGTGTTCATATTCGTTTAGAGCCCTCTATGGGATGACAGTGAAACTGTTTTATTAAATGCCTGTCGATAATCCAATGTCGACTAGTAGATAACTATGCCTGATACGCGAATTTCAAGACGGATGCATCTGGGTATGAATACCTGCTTTCTGACAAGCCTCCTCACTGCCA
Source organism: Pontiella sp. (assembly GCA_036479375.1). Taxonomy (GTDB): domain Bacteria; phylum Verrucomicrobiota; class Kiritimatiellia; order Kiritimatiellales; family Pontiellaceae; genus Pontiella. The sequence goes on from JAZGFK010000036.1 coordinate 257, forward strand.
AAATGGTGAAAGCACAGGATGCCAGCAACAACTCATTCATGAACGAACAAGAGCCACTCAAGGAATCGCTGGTAGAAATCTGGAGCGAAGAGCTGATTGGCATCGGGGATATGAAAGGAAAACAGTATATCTTCACCAGTACGAATGTGATTTCGGGACATATGAAGCTTCAGTTTAAAACGCTTTCCGGAAAACAACTCCAACCGAGCAAAATCGAACTCTCCGCCACCCGTAACCTCGCTCGGATTCAGGTATCCAAAGAAACGGCACTGAAACTCGCGCCCGGGATCACGGTTGATGATGCGGTCACTGTGCTCGAATACCACACCTCCGTAATCAAGGACCACAGCGGGGTCATCACCGGTTCGAGTAAGGACATGATCGAGCTGAGCGCCAATTGTTGGAAAGAAAAGTAATGGAAGCCCGGTGCTCGACCGAAAAATGACTGTACGCGGTGTCGCCAACTTGAGATCCTATAATCAGGCCTACGGAAAAAACCTCCGCAAGGTGGATGAGTTCAGAGCCCTCGTCTACAGCGTAGCCAGCGAATGGGTAAAATATCCTACAGCGACCCATCGAGCTGAAGGAACGTGTCGGTCTCGACTTCGACCGCTGGGTAAAAGAACATAACAGCATGATCAGCGACCTTTACAAGAAACAATCAAGAGGCTCAGCAGGAGAGGCGAACATAAAAATTCAGAAGCGGTTTCAGAAAAGTTGCGACATGCTGGTTCAGGTCTGTAATGCGAAAGCTAAATATCTCGAATTCCTGTGCGATGACAAAAATATTACGCAATATCTGCGCATTCAGTTCAAGTGGCGCGCGCTCGAACTCAAGAAATTCAGTCGATTCATCACCAAACACGCCGCACAACACTCCCGTGATCGCTGGATGTAATTTCCCTGGGATCTGGAGCACGGGCGAAACCGGCCTTAATTTACTTTTCACATTGAGCAACGGGCACAGCTCTGCTAAAAAACGCGGTCAATCGACAATTTTTCAGGAGATATAAAATGTCCATACATCCCGATGCAGGAAAGCCCGTTGCGAAGGAAAACCTGACCGATATTGCTGAACTGATCAGCCTCTATTACGAAACCCAGCCCGATGTGAGCAATCCTGACGAAAAAGTGGCCTTCGGCACCTCCGGTCATCGCGGCAGTTCGCTGAAAAACAGCTTTACCGAAGACCACATCATGGCGATCGCTCAGGCCATCTGCGAATACCGCACCGGACAGGGCATCACCGGGCCTCTGTTCATGGGGAAAGACACCCACGCCCTTTCCATTCCCGCCGAAAAGACGGCGTTGCAGGTTTTTGCGGCTAACGACGTCACCGTGATGATCGATGAAGGTGGCGGTTATACCCCCACCCCCGTTATCTCCCATGCGATTCTCGCTTATAACAAAGGGAAGACAGAAGGGCTGGCCGACGGTGTCGTTATCACGCCGTCGCACAACCCACCCGACAATGGCGGCTTCAAGTATAACCCGCCTAACGGCGGCCCCGCCGATACCGATGCCACCGACTGGATTGCTGATCGCGCCAATGAACTGCTGGCGGAAAACAACGATGAAGTCGAAAGCATGTATTACCCGGATGCGCTCTCAGCAGACACAACCATTGCCTACGACTACATCAACCCTTATGTCGAAGACCTCGACAATGTGGTCGATATGGACGCCATCGCCAATTCCGGCATCAAAATCTGCGCCGATGCCATGGGCGGATCCGGTCTGCGCTACTGGAAACCGATCGCGGATAAATACGGCCTCGACCTAACGATCATTAATGACACCGTCGATTACACCTTCAGTTTCATGAGTGTTGACCACGATGGCAAGGTGCGGATGGATTGTTCCTCGCCTTACGCCATGGCCAGTCTTGTTGCCCTTAAGGATGATTTCGATATCGCTTTCGGAAATGACCCCGACTATGACCGCCACGGAATCGTAACCAAATCAGCTGGTCTACTGAATCCAAACCACTATCTGGCCGTCGCAATCAACTATCTCTACAGCAACCGTACCGGGTGGCGCGCCGATGCCGCAGTCGGCAAGACACTCGTCAGCTCTTCCATGATCGACCGCGTTGCTGCTGATCTGGGTCGCGACCTGCAGGAAGTACCCGTCGGATTCAAATGGTTCGTGAACGGCCTTATTGATGGCTCTTATGGTTTCGGTGGTGAAGAATCTGCCGGCGCTTCCTTCCTCCGCAAAGACGGTACCGTCTGGAGCACGGATAAGGACGGCATCATTCTGAGTCTGTTAGCCTGCGAAATTCTGGCCGTAACCGGTAAAGACCCGGGCGAGCACTATCAGGAGCTCGTTGCCAAGTTCGGCAATCCGGTTTATGCCCGCGTTGACGCTCCAGCCAACCGCGAAGAAAAAGCCAAGCTCGCCGCCCTCTCGCCGAACCAAGTGAAAGCTGAAACGCTGGCGGGTGAAACCATCATCGCCAAGCTGACCAACGCACCGGCTAACGGCGCGGCTATCGGCGGTCTGAAGGTCTGCACGGAAAACGGCTGGTTTGCCGCCCGCCCATCCGGCACCGAAGATATCTATAAAATCTACGCCGAAAGCTTTAAAGGTGAAGAGCACTTGAAGCAGATTCAGAGTGAAGCGAAAGAGATTGTGAACAACGCGTTAGCGTAAGGCGTGACGTTTGAAACGTGAAACGTGACGTACTAATCCTCACGTTTCACGGATCACTCATCACTTTTTTTCCATGCCCAGAAAAAGAACCAATATTTCAAAACGTGGTGGAGCGGGACAAAACCGAGCCGTGTCGGAAGCCTACCTGAAAAAGAACGGGGCGAAGCCCGAGGTCGTTACTACCGCCAGTGGGTTGCAGTATACGGTTCAGGATCCGGGAACCGGGAAAAGTCCTGACGAGTGGAGCACCGTGGAAGTCAATCAGCGCATCCTGCTGGTCAACGGAACCATCATTAAAAACACCTATCACGGAACCGAAACCGATGTCTTCACCATGAAGGAAGCAATCGACGGGTTGAAGGAAGGGTTGGCCCTCATGAAAGAAGGCGGCAAATTTCTCTTCGTTGTCCCGCCAGACCTCGCTTGGGGGAAACGTGGCTCAGGCAGCAAAATTGGCCCTTTCGCAGCCCTCATCTTCGATATCCGTCTTGAAAAAGTAATCGACTGATTAGTGGTGTGAGGCTTCGGTTGCGCCGCTGGGAATATGGATATGCTCGACCATTTCCTGCACTTCCTGTGGGGGCGGGGGCGTGAACTTGCTGACTGAAAAGGCCACAGCAAAGTTAATCAGCATCCCGATGAAACCAATGCCTTCCGGCGTGATCCCAAGGATGTAGTTCTCTTTTGTTCCGCCTAAGAACTGAAAATAAATAATATAGCTGATCGTAAAAAAGATGCCACACAGCATCCCGCTGATCGCCCCTTCCTTATTCATGCGCTTCGAAAAGATGCCCATCAACAAGGTCGGGAAGAAGGATGAAGCCGCCAGTCCGAAAGCAAATGCTACCGTTTTAGCAATGAAGGCTGATGGTGGATTAATGCCAAAGTACGCCGCGACCATAAGCGCAACGAAGGAGGCAATTCGTGCATAGCTGACCTCTTGTTTGTCCGTCAGATTCGGATTGATGATTTTTTTCATCAGGTCATGTGAAATAGAGGTGGAGAGCACGAGCAGCAGGCCCGCCGCCGTGGAAAGTGCGGCAGCAATGCAGCCCGCCATGAGCAAGGCGATCACCCACATGGGTAAACCGGCCATATGCGGATTGGCCATCACCATAATATCGTTGCCGAACCAGAGTTCATTGGGATTTGTGGTATCCGCCTTGTTGGCAAGCAGACGTTCCCCCTTTAAACCGATGCGCTGTTTTTCTGGTGCGTCATAAGCCGGATAGGTCGGCCCCTTACCGAGAAATACCGTACTGGTGTTAGCGGCGGATCGCCCGGGTCCGAAGTATTGAATTTTCCCGTCGCCGTTTTTATCCACCCACGCCATCTGACCGGTTTCTTCAAAATCCTTAAACCATTGTGGAGCACTTGAATATGACGTGTTGTGCAGTTTCTCGATCAGGTTAACCCTTGAGAAGGCTCCAATGGCTGGCGCGGTGAGATAGATCACGGCGATAAACAGCAGGGTCCAACAGGCTGACTTTCTGACCGCACCTACATTTTTCACGGTAAAGAACCGGACGATCACATGCGGCAATCCTGCCGTGCCGCACATGAGCGCGGCGGTGATGCAGAACATATTCATCTTCGACATTTTTCCGGACGTGTATTCCTTAAATCCGAGTTCAATGTTGATGTTGTTGAGTTTTTCAAAAAACGGGACTGCGGTTTCACCCGCCGTAAAATCACCAATCAACCCGAGCTGTGGCACTACATTTCCGGTCAGCGACATGGCAATAAAGATAGCGGGAATCGTGTAGGCAAACGCCATTACGCAATATTGAGCTACCTGCGTATAGGTGATGCCCTTCATGCCCCCCAGCCCTGCATAGAAAAACACGATCGCCGCACCAATCAGAACCCCCGCAGGAATGCTTATTCCAAAGAGCTGGGAAAACACCACGCCCACTCCGCGCATCTGCCCCATGATGTAGGTCATGCAGATAAAAATCGCACACATCACGGCAACGCCGCGGGCTACTTTCGAATAATATCGGTCGCCGATAAAGTCAGGTACGGTGGCCTTCCCAAACTTTCGCAGGTACGGAACCATAAGCACCGTCAACAGAACAAAGCCGCCCGTCCAGCCCATCAAAAACCGTGATGCGTCGTAGCCACTAAGCGCAACCGTTCCAGCCATGGAAATAAAGGTCGCGGCCGACATCCAGTCGGCGGCGGTGGCCATTCCGTTGGCCAGCGAGGAAACCCCTCCCCCGGCGGTGTAGTATTCCTGCGTTGATCCGGCCCGGGACTTAATCGCTATGGTGATGTATAGAATGAACGATAAGCCGATAAATAGAAAATTGAGGTGATCCTGTGTCATGAAAAGCTCCCTGCCTAATTAGTCTTCGGAATAGCCGTATTTTGCATCGAGGAGCTGCATCAGTGCTGCATAGACCACAAGAATGCATACAAAAGCTATGATCGATCCCTGCTGCGCCATCCAAAACCCGAACGGGGCATTTCCTACCGGAGGAACATTGGCATCCAACCAGTCGCGGAATAGGATCCCGCAACCGAAACTGACGGTAAACCAAACCATCAACAGACTGAGTACAATCTTAAGACAAGTGCGTTGGTGGGACTTTTGAGAACCAGTATTCATAGTTTATATCTAAACTAAATCTAAATAAGAACGCAACCACCGATTACCAAGGGTTCAAATTCACCTATGCACCGCCGCATCTCTGGCATCACCTTCATAAACAGGGTCGGCTGTTTCCTTTTAAGCACCAACCGATAGAAAGGAATCGATAGGTCTTTCCGCTATTAACACTTAATATTAATACGCGTATCGGCATTAAATGTATTGAGATAGATGACGGATTTGGTAATCAATCCCCTTTTATACCAACACAAACACAGGGGATGAAACATGCTACATGAACCAGCCGCAAAGGCGGAAAAGGACGCTGCGTCCGATTGGAAGGCCAAGCTTGGCATCAAGTTATTCTGGCTCTATTGCTTAATCTACATGGGATTTGTGGGGATTGCTGTCTATGCAACCGAAACTATGAAAACACCCGTGCTCGCCGGGGCAAATCTCGCGATCATCTATGGACTGGCACTGATCATTTTCGCCATCACCCTCGGCCTCATATACAACCATCTCTGCACTAAAAAAGAAGATGAGCTCAGCGCTGAAGATGGGGGGAGCAAGTAATGAATTATATCGCGAACCCGATCGCCATAGCGATCTTCCTGACCTTTGTCGGATTCGTTCTCGGCATGTCCTTTTTCTTTGCCCGTAAGGCAAAATCCGCCGAAGGTTACTTTGCAGCCGGCGGAAACATCCACTGGTTTGTGAACGGAGTGGCCTTTGCCGGCGACTACCTGTCAGCGGCCTCATTCCTGGGCATCTGCGGTTTGATCGCCACTCAGGGTTACGACGGATTCCTCTATTCTATCGGCTACCTCGCCGGTTGGATCGTGGCCCTCTTCGTTGTGGCTGAACCGATGAAACGTCTGGGTAAATACACCTTTACCGATGCATTGGACGCCAAGTTCAATTCCAAAAGCATTCAGTTGATGGCTGCGATCAGTACGCTGGCTGTATCCATTTTCTATCTGATTCCTCAGATGGTTGGAGCCGGCGTTCTGGTTACCCCATTGCTCGGACTTCCACACTGGATGGGTGTATGTATGGTTGGAGCGATCGTAATTACGATCGTTGCTACCGCGGGTATGACCTCCACGACCTACGTTCAGTTCCTTAAAGGCGGGTTGCTGATTATCTTCTCCACCGTCATTACCATTATGGTACTGAACAGAGGTTTTTCCACGGAAACGCGCCCCGAAACCTTCAATCCGAAAACCATTGAGGCCTCCAGCGTCACCGCCGCCGCAACGGTCGAATACCACGGCCAAAACTTTGTAAAGGTCGTTGAAGACGGCGTCGCCAACTGGTGGATTGTTCAGGAAGACGGCATCCTGCTTGAAGCACAGTCTAAAACGGAAACCGCCGCGGGTGAGACCCTCTATAATGGTGCCCCGAAAGAGGACAATAAGTTTAAGTCCGTCGGACATATTACCAAACTTCCGGACGGCCAGACCGAAACCGGAAAGGTCGGCTTCTTCAAATACTTCTCCACCATTCAGGGATCTGAAATTGTTCGTTACCCCAAGAGCAAAGTCGCTAAGTTTGACGACAGCGGCGACCACGTGAAGGTCTTTGTTCCGGAAGTGACCTCAGGTGAAGAGCTGATGATTCCGGGCCAGAAATTCAAGATCAAAACCAGCATTGGAAAACTGAACTTCATCTCGCTCATGCTCGCACTGTTCCTGGGTACTGCTTCACTACCGCACATTTTGATTCGTTACTACACGGTTCCGTCGCAGCGGGACGCACGTAAGTCCACCATCGTCGCCATCAGCGGGATTGGTTTCTTCTACGTGCTGACGCTCTTCATCGGATTCGGAGCGATGACACTTGGCGTAATCGATGTGGAAAGCGGCAATATGTCCGCGCCGTTGCTGGCTAAGGCCTTCGGAATTTTCCTCTTCTCGACCATTTCAGCCATTGCGTTCGCAACGGTACTCGGAACGGTTTCGGGTCTGATTGTTGCGACCTCCGGCGCAATTGCCCACGACCTTATGGATAACTACATGGGCATCAAAATGAACGATAAGCAGAAGGTTATGGCCGGCAAAACCGCCGCCTTTGCGGTCGGCATCATTGCCATCGTCCTCGGCATTTCCTTTAAAGGCATGAACGTGGCGTTCCTGGTCGGCTGGGCATTTGCCGTTGCAGCCTCCGCCAACCTGCCGTCCATCATCATGCTGCTCTTCTGGAAAAAGACCACCGCCAAAGGCATCGCCTTCTCCATCGGGGTGGGCATGGTTGCAGCCCTGCTGATCATCCTCACCTCCCCAAGCATGTACGGGCAGTACGGACTTGATCCGGCCACCGCCCTCCACAAACTCGACAATCCGGGCATCATCTCCATTCCGCTCAGCTTCATTACGCTGGTGGTGGTTTCCCTGATGACGCAGAAGGATAACGAAGGCCTCGACTTCGAGGTTTAGTTCCACCCATTGGGGGGGGGGGGAATTGTAGGGAGGGAACGGTTGAAAACCTTCCCGCCGCTATTTTTTAAAAAAGGAAACAAATGAAAAAAATAAATCTGTTTCTGGCCACCGCTATGGCCGTATCGCTTGTCTCTGCTGAAAGCATTCTGAAGCCGATCAATGACCAGGGCTACGGCACGATATCCGGCCGCATCCAGTCTCTGACCATGTACCGCGACTTCGACAGCAAAGGCGCCAACGGTGCCAACTCCACCCTCGGAATTGTGCTTGGCTACACGTCGCCGGAAATTGCCGGATTCGATGCAGGCATCACCTATAACTATGCTGGCGAAATCTATGATAACAATGCATCGGCCATCCTGGCTAACGACGAGGTCAACATCCTGAACGAGGGCTGGATACGGTATAATTTCGGCGCCGTCAGCTTTTCAAACACCACCGTCATGGCCGGACGTAAAATCAATAACGGCGAGGTGTTCCGCGCCGATGATTTCCGGCAGAAGGCCCGCTCGCTCGAAACCGTGCAGCTTGAAACATCGGACCTTCCCAGCACCCGCGCTCTTGTGGGACATACCGGAAGAATGAGTAACTGGATTCAGGCGGGTGATCACTGGGAATTCCAGAACTATGGAGATGTTTTCAGCCCGATCGACAGCGGCATCAATTATAACACTGACGGGGTGACCTGGGGTGAAGCCGTAAACAACAGCATCGATAAACTCGAGATTGCGCTGTACGACGCCTATGCCTGGGACATTGCCAACCTGATCGGCACCCGCATCCAGTGGGATGCTTCCGATTCCACTTCACTCGTCGGCTACTACCGAAACGAAATGGATGTCGGCCATAATGATGCACATGAATCGAACGCCTTTGGTCTTTCCCTGAAACAGAAGCTGGGAGCCTTTTCACTGGAGCCGGGCTATTTCGGGGTCCGTGGCGACGACCTGCTCTTTCAGGAGCTGACCACCGGGATCAATCACGCGCTCGGCGCCTCCATGGAACTCTGCTCCTGCCAGTTTGCAGGCGGTTCCGACACCGCCTATCTCAAAGCGGTGACCAAAATGAAAAGCACTAAGACCGTACTGTATGCCCTGTATAATTATACATGGCATGACAAGCGGCCCTTCGACGGGCAGGAGCTCAACATCATCATCAAACAGCCGATCGTTGAAAATCTGATGATTGTTTATAAAGGAGGCATCGGATACCGCAGCATGAAGGATGGCACCCCGCATACGACAGACACAGATCACCGTCTGTTCATCACCTATGCGTTTTGATGGGTCTAAAGTCCCGATTCATGACCTTTGACTTTCGACCAAATGATCTTCGACTAAAAACCGCGTTTCCAAACATTGGAAACGTGGTTTTTCTATGCCTGCGTACCTAGAAAATAATAACTCAGCCGGCTCTGGAAAATCGGGATGCGTGCGAGCACCGACTGCAGTATCGCGCTCAAGATCGGTCAGTGCCGAGACATCGAGATCGTCGGAATTCACGCTGAGTTCGGTATGGGCTTTGATCTGATTGTAGAACCGCAGTTCCCTATCTGAAAGCATTCCGGAGCCGACCGTGGCCAGTCTGCTGATCGGTGCAGGCGGGGGCCTGATCTTTTACCGCCGCTTCCAAAAACGCAGATTGAAAGCAAAAGAGGATATGACCTAATCTTTCCAGTCCGTGTGAAAAATAAGCGTTTTTTCGCATATCTGACGTAAATTTATGATCATGACCCACAGGGCATGGTCTTAGTTTTTCCGAAAATGCTAATTAACTTAGTATATTGGACTCCTAATCCTACCTCTGAACCAATCAAGGGTTTTTGGCACTAATGATGCACTAAATTCGTTAAGGAGATTTCGTGTGCAACGGTTAACATATCTATGAAAACCAATTTACAACTAATCGAAGAGACCGAACTCCACCGTTTAGAAACATACAGAAAACGGGCCGGATTCTTCTGTGGAACACACAAAATCACAACCCAAAGGAAATATCATGAGATCACAAAAACACATCGTATCCCGCCTCGGCGGTGTACTGTCTCTTGCCGTCGCCGGTCTGCTGGCGATCTCTGCGAATGCTGACCCCTTGGCTGTAGGCACCGTGATTGGTGTGGACTTCGGCCAGACTGCTCCAAACAACGGCGCAGGCAACATATTCAAA
>JAZGFK010000037.1:0-58273 GCA_036479375.1 Pontiella sp.
CTGGATCAATCGATACCCCCGCAAGATACTGAATTTTAAAACCGCAGAAGAGTTGTTCATTCAGGAGATCGCGGCATGAGATGCATCGGGCTTAGAAAAGTTGGGCATTTTAATTTACAGTCTACCCGTGTTTAAAACGGGTTTGTTAGCGTGCTTTTGAGCATTAGTAAGCAGATGTTTTAAAGGATCTTAAGCTTCGGCATATCCTGGATATCGACGGCCCCGATTACGTGGTTTTGCTCATCGACCACAAGAAGGTCGTCGATATTGTGCTGCTCGTAAATATTCAGAATTTCCAGTGCGAGCATATCTTTGGTAAGTGTTTTCGGGTTGCGGGTCATTACCTCGTCTACCGTATGGTCGATCAGGTTGGGTGTATCCAGTAGGTGGCGGCGTAGGTCGCCATCGGTCATGATACCGGCCAGAGTTTTATCGTCGTTCACAACGGCAACGCAGCCGGATTTGGCACCCGTCATGGCCAGCAGTGCTTCGCGGACAGGATGGCCCGATTCAACCATGGCGCAGCGGGTGCCGGTGCGCATCACATCTTCAACCCGCAGGAGCAGGGTGCGACCAATGGCTCCGCCGGGGTGGAGCTTGGCGTAGTCTTCAACCTTAAAGCCGTGCGCTTCGAGCAGCACCATGGCCAGTGCGTCGCCCAATGCAAGGGTGGCAGTTGTGCTGGTGGTCGGTGCCATATTAAACGGGCAGGCTTCCTGATCGACTCTAACAGAAACAATAATATCGGAATGCTGTGCGAGCACGCTGTCCATTTCTCCGGTCAGGGCGATGATTTTGACGCCTTTCCGCTTTACAGGCTGGAGGAGCGCGATCAATTCGTCCGATGCGCCGGAATAGCTCATGGCGAGCAGAATGTCGCGTTCTCCAAGGATCCCGAAGTCGCCGTGCATGGCTTCGATCGGGTGCATGACAACGGCGGGCGTTCCCGTACTGGTGAGCGTAGCGGCCATTTTATTGCCGATATGAAGATTTTTTCCTACACCGGTAACGACTACTTTCCCGCCATTATTGACCGTGGTCAAAATAGCATCCACCGCCTGCACGAAACCGTCGGAAATGTTGTCCCTTACTTTTTCAAGGCCGGCGATTTCGACGTCCAGTACTTCCCGTGCTCGTTTAAGATAGTCCACTTGCTCTCCTCGGTTTCAAAATAGTGCTGGGAAACTACCGGATTTTTTCCAGCCATTGGAATTTATTTATTCAAATAATCAAAATGAACCACTATGATCTCGAAACACTGGAAATTTTTGGGAGAAGAAGAATGAGCAGCAAGGGATCGAAAGTCGGATGCTGGATTGCTATCGCCGTACTGGCGCTGATGCTTTTTGGCAGTTTTTTAACGAATATAGGGCTGACGGCGGCGCTGTTTTCGGGGTCGGCGGTGTCGGGAGCAGATTATCCGCAGGACGAGACGCCATATTACGACGAGGTGTGGTCTTATGGCAGCCGCGAAGGTACTAAGGTGGTGCGGATCGCGCTCACCGGCGTAATCATGCGTGGCGGAAACGACACCTTGTTCGGCTACGAGCCCGATATGGTTGAAGTCCTTCTTTCCCAAATCCGTGCGGCAACGATTGATGAAGAAGTGAAGGCCATTATTCTGGAAGTGGACTCGCCAGGCGGCGCCGTAACACCCAGCGATGAAATCTATGCCGCACTCGAACAGTTTAAACAGGACGACGAAGATCGTCTCATTATGGTCTTCATCCGCGATCTGGGCGCTTCCGGCGCGTATTATGCGGCTATGGCCGGTGACTATATCATGGCTGAACCCACCGCAATCGTCGGCTCAGTCGGGGTTATCATGCAGACGCTTAATATGAAAGAACTCGGTGTTAAACTCGGGCTTAGCTCTGTCACGATTGCATCAGGCGAAAACAAAGATATGCTTAATCCTTTTGAAGACGTTGATCCGCAGCATATTGCGATGCTGCAGGAGTTGGTTGATTCAATGCAGGATCGTTTTGCTTCGATCGTTGAAACGTCTCGCGGGCTCGAAAGCCGCGAGCTGCTCGATGGCCGTGTTTTCAATGTGAAACAGGCCATGAAATATGGTCTTATCGACGGAGTAGGTTACTGGCAAAATGCCGTTGATGAACTCAAGTTTCAAATGAATGTAGAGGAGCTCTATATTGTCCGTTATTATGAGCAACAAGGTTTTTGGGACAACCTGATGAGCTCGAAAATTCCATCATTACCCGGTTTAAGCGCGCTTCATTCGCCCCGTCTTATGTATCTTTGGAAGCCGTGATTACAAGAGAGAGAGAATAATGAAAATCAATGTCTTATTTAGTTTGTCCGCCCTTGCCGTATTAACGGGGTGCGAAACCCTGAAAACTCCTCAACAACGTCAACAGGAAGCGGCCCGCCAGCAGCTTGCTGTCCGCCACGCCGAAGAGCAGGCGCATCGCGTTAAAGGGCAGGTTGAATCGGTGGAAATGGAAAATGCCCGCCTGATGCAGGAATTACAGCAGCTTAAAAATGCGGTGAATTCTTACAACAGCCAGATTGCCCGGCTCAACAGCCAGATGAGTTCGCTCGAATCCAAGCAAGCGCGCGAAATGCAGGAGCTGATCAGGCGCGTGGAAGGTCTTCTGACCAAGTCTGTTGCATCACGACCTGCATCCAAGCCAAGCCGTGGATCCGGTCGTGAGCACGTGGTTGAATCCGGTCATACGCTATCTGCCATTGCTTCAGCTTATGGCACATCGGTCAAGGCGATCAAGGGTGCCAACAACCTTAAGTCAGATAGCATCTACGTGGGTCAGAAGCTGTTTATTCCTGAATAAAAAAAGGGGGGGCTGGGCAGATTTTTATGCCCGTTGAGTCTTATGCTGAGCTTACGCGGGAAACTTTGAAAACCTTCCCGTTCTGGTCGCCGGGATAATAATCGTAGTTTCCGGTTTCCTCGGCCGTGAAGTGTTTGTTTTTTTCAAGAAACTCATCAAATGCGCGCTTTTCACCCTTGTTTTGTTTTGCGAGTGGATTCCAGTCGTCGAAGATCATAATGACTTCGTCCTGGATAAGCGGTTCGCAGAAATCAAGCGACTCTACGGTCGATGAGTACAAATCACAGTCAATCATGATCACGCCGGCTTTGCTCAAATTATGTTTGGCCACCAGATCATCGGTCAGGCTATCGCTGTAAAACCCTTTAACCAAATTCACCCGATCCAAGTCGATGTGGTTATCAGCCAAACGTTGGGAAACCCAATCAATATGAGCTGAAAAAGAGCCCTCCTCCCATTCACTTTCATCATCCTCTGGAAGCCCTTCGAACGAATCAAAGCCAAAGAGCCGGATATGATCCAGACCAGCCTCTTGAAGTTCCTGGTGCATAACGATCATGGAAGAGCCTCTGCAAACGCCAAACTCAAGATAATCCCCAACGTTATCCGTCCCGAGTTTTTCAGCAAGATAAGCTAATGCTTGACGATAATGCGGCCGTAGTTCTTTTTCGTTAATAAACCACCTGGGGTCGGGGTAACCCATGAATTTCCATTTGAGCCACCTCACTGGATAAGAAACCAATATTCGGTGTAATGATCTTCTTAGAATCGCGGGTAATCGATCGTAGATCTGACGTAATAGCGTCTTTAAAGCAGGCATATATTACTCCGGTGGACAAAATAAGAATAAAATATGAAATTTTTTGACGCAAGCATATTGTATCAAGATGGTAGCGCTTGAAGATAGGGTCTGAACGCTGTCCTCATATCAAGGATACCAATCATCTAAAATCCGACAGCATCTATATTGGCTAGCTATTGAGGATAGAGCTTTTAAAGTGCCCAGGCGAGTAACAGAGGAATGGTGATGATTGCGCCAAGGTGCGTGACCAACAGGGTTGCGGCAATAAAGTCGGAATCTCCGTCGACTCGTTCGCTGAAGACTAGACTCGTTACTGCTGCCGGCATGACGGCAATCACGCAGAGGATTCCGTAGGCCGTTTCATCCATTGGAATCATTTTGAGCAGCAGGATGAATAATACGGGTGTAACAATCAGCCGAAGGGCAGATAGCATCCATCCATGCCAGTCGATAGAAGATTTTACATCCAACGCGGCAATTCGGCTTCCGGAAACAATCATGCTCACGGCAATAGTTGCCCGGCCAACGGTATCTGTTCCAAAGTAACATAGAGCCAGCAGGCGGTGGCCCAAATCAGAAATAAATCCGGCTGCTGGAAGTTCCGGATGAAACAGATCGTGTACACAGACCCAGCCGATGGAGAAGATCAACGCAATCAGCGGCGATCCGAACATCATCTTAACGCCTTCGGAAAACCGGCTGGACCGATTAAATAAAAATACGCCGAGTGTCCAGACGGTCGGCTCGAATCCCATCGATGCAAAAACCAGCAAGGCAACGCCTTCGCTTTCCCAAAGCAACGTAACGAGCGGCAGGGGAAGGAAGAGGTAGTTATTAATCGAATTCTGAAATAGCCAGGCACTGGCTCGCTGTTTTTGCCCGTTTGACGACCTTCCCGAATGTCGTGATTACCGGTCGCCAGGCCTGTTTTACAGAAGAAGCTGTTTCCTCGATCGCAGAAACGACCCTGCAAAACATCACGGCGTATGAAAACGGCGATGACCTGGCGAACGCTGTTAAGTCCGATTAATTCCTGTCCGGCAGGCCAGTAAAATAAGTATTTACAGCTTGCATAAGAGCAGGATATGCCTATTATTCCGCGCTCCTTTACAGGAGAAGTGTGTTCCGGTCAGGTGGCCGGCATTTTTACTGTGAACATAATAATTAAACAAAAGGGCAGGGAGCGCGTGTTCCCGCTTTAATCGTATGGAATCAACAACTAACTCAAACATGGGTGCGACCGATGCAGCCATGGAAGCAATGTACGACGAAACGCTCAAGAACTTCACAGAAGGTTCAATCGTCACCGGTAAAATCCTCAGTGTCTTCGATGGCGACGTGCTCATCGATATTGGATACAAATCCGAAGGCATCATCGATGTCCACGAATTCAAAGATCTCGAAGAAGATCCGATCGGGCAGGAAGTAGAAGTCTTCCTCGAACAGCTCGAAGATAAAGACGGCATGATCGTCATCAGCAAGCGTCGTGCAGAACAACAGCGTGCATGGGACTATGTCGTCAACGAATGCCAGGAAGGCAGTGTCGTTACGGGCACCATCAAGAACATCGTTAAGGGCGGCTTCATTGTCGACGTTGGCGTAGACGCGTTCCTGCCAGGCTCCCAGCTCGACGTTACTCCGGTCCGCAATCCAGAAGAGCACATGGGCAAGACCTATGAGTTCCGCATTCTCAAGATCAACCTTGAGCGCAAAAACATTGTCGTTTCCCGCCGCGAACTCATTGAAGAGTCCCGCCGCGATTCCCGCCGTAAGATTCTGGCGGAAATCCAGACTGGCCAGCTCCGCAAGGGTCAGGTTAAAAATATCACCGACTTCGGTGCATTCGTCGATCTCGACGGCATCGATGGACTGCTGCATGTCACTGACATGACTTGGGGCCGCATCAACCATCCTACAGAAATCATGAAGGTGGGCGACGAGCTCGAAGTGATGATCCTCGAAATCGATCTTGAAAAAGAACGGATCAGCCTCGGCCTCAAGCAGACTATGGACAATCCATGGGAAGAAATTGAATCCCGCTTCCCGATCGGAGCCCGTGTACACGGTAAGGTCGTAAACCTCGCACCATACGGCGCGTTCGTTGAGCTCGAAGAAGGCGTGGAAGGACTTGTTCATGTTTCTGAAATGTCCTGGACCAAGCGCATACAGCGTGCGGCAGACGTTCTGGCTGTTGGCGACGAAGTCGACGCAGTGGTACTTAACGTTAGCACCGAAGACAAGAAGATCTCGCTCGGCATGCGCCAGACCGAAGACAATCCTTGGGAAGTCGTTGCTGGCAAGTATCCGATTGGATCCCTTGTTACCGGTAAGGTTCGCAACTTCACTTCATACGGCGCATTTGTTGAGCTCGAAGAAGGGGTTGACGGCATGATCCACGTGTCCGATATGTCTTGGACCCGCAAGGTCAACCATCCATCCGAAGTCCTCAAGAAGAGCGAAGAAGTTGAAACCATCGTTCTTGAAATCGATTCAAACAACCAGCGCATCAGCCTTGGCCTCAAGCAGGCACAGGATGATCCATGGGCAGGAATCGTTGATCGTTACCCGATCGGTGCGAAGGTGAATGGTCTCGTAACGAAGATCTCTTCATTCGGCGCATTTGTCGAAATCGAAGAAGGCATTGATGGCCTCGTGCACATCAGCCAGATCTCCGACGAGCATATCGAGCGTGTTAAAGACGTGATGAACGTTGGCGACACCATCGAAGCCCGTGTTGTGAAGGTTGATCCGGTTGAACACCGCATCGGACTCAGCGTCAAGGCCGCCAAGGTGGACGACGCAGACTTCGAAGTCAGCGAACAAATGCTCGAAGGCCTGCAGCCTGGAGCAGAGCTCGTCAACTTGGCCGGCGCATTTGATAATGCATTCGGTGATCAGCTCGAAGAGTGGCATCCTGGCGATGCCAAGAAAGAAGAGGAAGAAAAGGGCGAGTAAGCTCAGCTCTTCTTTAGCTTATAAAGCCCGCCCGCAACGGCGGGCTTTTTTGTTTTTTTTGCATTTTCGTAGAGCCGAAGTCCGCCCCGCTCCTTCGTGTCGTTCTGCCGTAGCTGGGATAGGACGGAACAGAGCCCGTCCCTCCATCTCTTTGGCGGACTTCCGGTGGCATCGGTAACCGGCGCCATGCGTGCCGGTTTTTTCGTAGAAGCGACGCCTTCGTCGCTTTATCGCACGAACAGTATGCTGAACTAAGGGGACGCGACGAGGGCGTCGCGTCTACATTCGAGTTTTTTTGTAACTTTGTCTCGGAAGGCCATCGTGATAGCTTCCTTGAACAAAAACTGGAGAACCTCAAATGAGTTCGTTGATCGAGATCATTGCCATCTGCCATGGTGCTCGTCAACTGGATCGCGCTCTGTCGAATCCGGCCGAATAGCCAATTCCAGTTTCTGGGTAGGTTTTTTTGTGACTTTTCCTCAGCAGTATGGCTAAATGCGCGCTTTCTTGCATGAAGCCTGATCGTAATTGTCCACGGTCTCGTCGTTTGTCCTCGATTTTATTTTCGAGTACGAGTTCGAGAACGAGGAGGAGGACGGCGAGGTTTAATAAAGACCACGATTTGGATGAATAAATGAATATTGAAGAACAACTGGATTTTCTTTCGGCGCGCTGTGTCGATTTATTTTCACGCGAGGATCTTAAGAAGAAACTCGAAAAGGCCGCCGCCAAAGGCCGGGGTCTGCGTATTAAGTATGGTGCCGATCCCTCCGCTCCCGATATTCATCTTGGCCATGTGGTCGGACTGAATAAATTACGTGAATTTCAGGATGCAGGCCACACGGTGGTTTTCATCATCGGCGATTTTACCGGGATGATCGGCGATCCGTCCGGGAAATCACAAACACGTAAACCGCTGACGAAAGAGCAGGTAACCGCCAATGCTCAATCCTATCAGGAGCAGATTTTCAAGATTCTTGATAAGGAAAAAACCGAAATCCGCTTTAATTCGGAGTGGTGCGGTAAAATGGACTTCTCCGATGTGATCCGTCTTTCCGCCCATGTCACCGTGGCGCAGATGCTGGCACGCGACGACTTTTCCAAGCGTTATGCTGCTAACCAGCCGATCTCCATGGTCGAATTTCTTTACCCGCTCGTTCAAGCGTACGATTCTGTAATAGTTGAAGCCGACCTCGAACTCGGCGGAACCGACCAGCTCTTCAATCTGCTGCTCGGGCGTGAATTGCAGAAGGTGATGGGGCAGCCGCCGCAGTGCGTAATGACGCTGCCGCTGATCGAAGGTCTCGACGGCGTACAGAAAATGAGTAAGAGCCTGAATAACTATGTCGGTGTAAATGAAGCTCCCCGCGATATGTACGGGAAGTTGATGTCTGTTCCGGACGATCTGATGTGGAAATATTTTGAATACATCCTCTGCTGGCCGAAGAGCAAGGTGCAGGAAACGCACGCCAAGGTCGCCAGCGGTGAGTTGCACCCCCGCGCCGTCAAGGACATGCTCGCTCAGGAAGTGGTTGCCCGCTTCATCGGAAAAGAAGAGGCGCAACATGCTTCGGAAGAATTTACGCGGATCTTCGCGAAAAAAGACCTGCCGGATGAAATTCCGGAAGTGGTAATCGCGGCCGACGAAATCGGTTTGCTTTCCCTGATGGTTCATGCCGGACTGGTCAAGAGCAATGGCGATGCGCGCCGTTTGGTTACGCAGGGTGCCGTAAAGATTAACGATGAAAAAGTCGCCGATCCAAAAATGCAGATTGTTCCGGAAGACGGAATGGTCATCCGCTCGGGGAAACGCGGCTTTGCAAAAATAGTTATTAATGCGTAATTCATAATACGTAATTTCTGTTCGATCAGAGTTACGCATTACTCATTACAAATTACGCCAAGAACGGAGAATAGAGTTATGGCCGGACATAGTAAGTGGGCAAATATTAAGCACCGAAAGGGCAAGGCAGATGCCGCGCGTGGCAAGGTATTCAGTAAAATCGGAAAAGATATCATGGTGGCAGCAGGCTGCGGTGGTGGAAACGTCGACGACAATATTACGTTGCGCGCATTGGTGCAGAAAGCCAAGAGCGTCAGTATGCCCAAGGAGAACATCGACCGCGCCATTAAGAAGGGCACCGGCGAACTGGAAGGTGGCCAACTGTCCGAAGGTTCCTATGAAGGGTATGCCGCCGGCGGTATTGCCGTCGTGGTAAAAGTATTGACCGATAACAAGAACCGTTCCGCAAGTGAAGTACGATTCTGCTTCACCAAGGCCGGATCAGAACTTTCTGCACAGGGCTCCGTCAGTCGCGTGTTTCAGCGCAAGGGTCAGATTTTAATCGAGAAAGATAAAACGGATGAAGATACACTGATGGAGCTGGTGCTTGACGCAGGAGCCGAAGATCTGAAGACGGAAGGCGATCAGTTCGAAGTCATCACCGACCCAGCCGATTTCGATGTGGTATCCGAAGCCATCACCAATGCGGGCATTGATATGGCGGAATCCGAAATTACGATGATTCCTGATCTGGTGGTGGAAGTCACGGATCTTAAGCAGGCCACGTCGATCATGAACTTTGTCGACAAACTGGAAGAACTCGACGACGTTCAGGATGTTTACACTAACTTCGATATTTCCGACGAAATCGCCGCCCAGCTCGAAGCGGAATAGAACGTTGTAACCGGAGGCGGTGACTCCGGACTCTGCAGCATGGCGGATCACCGACCCCGCCTACAGTTTGGGAGATATGTGGTAAAAGATACGGTCAGGATTCTGGGTATTGATACCTCCCTTCGCTCTACGGGCGTGGGAATCATCGAAGCCCGGGGCTCTGAAATGCGGGCTGTTGCTTATGGCCGTATCCGTAATAAACCCACCGAGCCACACTCGCGGTGTCTCGAGAATATTTTTAACTCGATCACAGAGCTGGTCGAACAACACGCCCCCGGTTGCGCTGCCATCGAGGGCGCGTTTTTTGCAAAAAATGCGAAGACTGCGATGGTCCTCGGCCAGGCTCGCGGTGTTGCCATTGCGGCCTGCGCAATCAGAGGACTGGAATTGACAGAGTATTCGCCACGTTCTGTTAAATCGGCCGTGGTCGGGACGGGTGCAGCGCAAAAAGACCAGGTTTCCAAAATGGTAATGAGTCTGCTCAACCTTTCAGAGCAACCGCAGGAAGATGCCGGCGATGCACTGGCTATCGCCATCTGCCACTATCACCAGCTTTCTCTGCCCGAAGAACTGCAGGCCAAAAAAATATAAATCATTAGCCATAGAAGGAGTCCGGTGCCGAAATACTCGATCCTCTCGACTTCGAGAAGTACGCAAAAAACGAATGCGGGATTAGCGGGGTTGAATACGTGAACTCTTTCTATTTCGGAAAAGAGGGCGACGAAGCCTGTTTCAACGAACTTAAAAAACGAGCGGAAGGCGAGGGCGTAAATAGCATCCTGATCATGTGCGACCGCTACGGAACCGTGGGTGATCCCGATGAGAAAAAGCGAATGCAGACGGGTGTAAAACATCGGCCTTGGATGCCGGCCGCCCAGCAACTGGGTTGTCATTCCATCCGGGTGAATGCCGGAAGCTCGGGGTTCCTTTGAGGAACAGCAAAAGCTGGCCGAAGACGGCCTGACGAAGCTCGCTAAGGCCGCAAAGCCTTACGGCATCAACATTCTCGTCGAAAACCACGGAGGACTCTCGAGTAACGGAGCTTGGCTATCCGGCGTAATGAAAATGGTCAATCTTCCGACCGTTGGAACCCTTCCCGACTTTGGTAATTTCACGCTGAATAGAAAAACAGGCGAATCGTATGATCGCTATTTGGGCATGGAAGAGCTCATGCCGTTCGCAAAAGGCGGTCGGATGACATTAGACGGGGTCTAAACTACCAGGAGAAATGCCAAGCGCCTTGGCAACACCATCGCCATAGGCGGGATCGGCCTTTCGGCAGTTTTCGATATGCCGTAACTTGATTTTTACCGGCGCATCGCCCATGGCGCGGGCAGGCGCTCGATTATTGCGCCAACGCCGGCATCGGCGAGGTCTTGAACTTTCGGGCCTCTTCGATGGAAACGTTGCTGCAGATGGTGGCGATGGGGCGGGCGATTTCTCTCATCCCGGAATGCGTTGCCCGGAGCAAGCCCCACCTCAACTACGTAAAGCTCAAGGGCGGCGGTACCTCGCGAATCATTGGCCTCTTTTGGCGAAAATCCAGCGTTCGCCGCAACCTCATGCTCGAACTCGTCGACGACCTTTCGCGAGAATACTCATAGTCCGGAGGATTCTGCTAAAGGAGGGTTCCGGAGCGGGGTGTTTTCCTGAAGATCGAGGATCCACCTTGTTCCTGCCAAGCACAAATCCTACTTGTGCCCATAGCCAAACAACGAGAATACAACATCATGAGCGACGATATCAAATCAATCCATAAGTTCGACCTCGGTTTGATCTGCGAATATTACGCGAGCTTGGAGCTTCAGGGGCCGGGCAGTTCGGCGATAACGTAAAAAAAGCGCTGGCCGTGCAGCAGATGTTGCTCCAGTCCGAAGACGGCGTCATTCGTATCTTTCCCGCGGTTCCCTCCGATTGGAAATACGCCGCCTTTGATTCTCTGCGGGCCACCGGAGCCTTCCTGGTTTCCGCCCGAATGGAGGAGGGGCGCCTAATCGAGGTGGAGATCCTTGCGGAAAAGGGAGGAAGCGCCGTGTTGCAGAACGGTTTCCCTGAAGGGCGCTACAGGCTCGTGGCGGAAAATAAAGCCGCCGTTCGGGATAAGGACGAATTCCACATTGAAACCAAGCGTGGTGATCGTTTGCGCCTTAAGGTCAAAGAGCCATGAAAAAAGAGCAGGCCGCGGAGCCTGCTCTTTTCAACGTTCCTGTGCTGGGAAGGTTTAGTGCTCTGCAACAACCTTGCCACTTTTGGCCTGGCCGATGTCGGCGAGGAGCTCGCCGAACCATGGCTCGTCGATGTTGAACGGCTTGCCACCGGCGATACGCGAAAATTCAATGGCGCGTAGCTCGAAGTTCTGGTCGTCGTCATGACCGACGACGCCGCCGATTCCTGCCTGAGCAGATTCGATCGCTTTGTCGCAGCACTCTTTGATGAGTTTGAGGTCGGCTTCGTTGGAAGCGGTCGCACGGGCATAGTAGCCGGATTTCTGAATAAGCACCTTTTCGGCGCCGAGCAATTCGGCGAACTGTTTGCCAAACCAGGCGCCGGGATTGACCGCATCAAGCTTGGCGTGGCCAAATGCATCGCGAGGGACTTCTTCGCCGGCGGCTTCCATTTCCTTAACAATAGTTTCAAGGCCGGCACCTTCGGAGATGAAGATGTTCACGTTGTCGTATTCGTCCATTACCTTGTTAAGGCGCTTGGCTTCGGCAGCAATATCGATTGCCATTTCCGGAACAAAGATGGCGTGCACGTCTTTGCGCTCTTTGGAGAGACCGATATTCGGAAGGAAGTCGAGCTCTTCGAGGTTATCGTGGTAGACCTTTGCTGTGTAACCGGTCAACCAGCCGCAGCTGCGGCCCATGACTTCGTGAATGATGAGCATGCGTGGGTTGGCGTTATGTTCGGCCACGACATTTGCGAAGTATTTTGCGCCTTCTTCTGCTGCGGTCCAGGCACCGAGGCTCTGCTGAATCGGGAAGACATCGTTATCGATGGTCTTCGGCAGGCCAACGACGATGAGCTTGTAGTTGTTTTCAGCAAGGTAGGCTGCGAGATCGGCTGCAGTGGTGTTGGTGTCGTCGCCGCCAATGGTGTGGAGCACTTCAACACCATCTTTGATGAGCTGATTGGCCGCAACTTCCAGTGGATTTTCGCCGGGTTGTACAAGGCCGCGTTTTTCGCAGTCCTTCACGTTGGTGAGTTTCACGCGGCTGTTTCCAATGGGGCTGCCGCCATGTTTGTAGAGAACGGCGGCGTTTTCGCGGATTTCGCCATTTACAGGAATGTAATTGCCTTGAAGAAGGCCTTTGTAGCCGCCGATGTAGGCAATGATTTCGGTTTCGGGGGAAACTTCGGTGTAGCGCTCGATGAGACGTCCGATTGCAGTGGAGAGGCATGGTGCGAGTCCGCCAGCGGTCAGCAGTGCAACTTTCTTAATGGCCATGATATTTTTCCTTTCACTTGAAGTGGTTGAAAACGAAGCGCACATAATGGGAATCAATGGAAAAAACGCAAGCGGGAATTGTGCGGGATCCCTAGTAGAATAAGCTGCTCGGCCGGTTTGGGATTGATGGGTATTGCGGCTTCCTGTACATCTGTTTGGCACGTATACGTACGAATCGGAGAACATGGCGGATCTTTTCATAATCAGAGAACGGCTGAAATTTAGTCTTAAGTTGGCGGCAGCTGGCGTTGGGCTAGGCGTATTTTCAACGTGGTATTTCTGGAGTCAATTGGAGTTTGCTACCGACCGGAGTCAGTTTCTGCTTTCTGCGGTCATTACGGGCGGGTTGGCCGTGGGCTGGCTGGGCATATTGATGTTCTACATGGCTACCAAACGAGTGGTGAATCCTTCGCATAATCTAACCGGTGGGGTTGACAGCCTGCCCAGGGGGCTTTTCATGCTGATTTTAGTACTTCTTGTTATCGGCGTGTTGGGGATTTATATCTACCGCACTTCCAGCCAGTCGGGAAGTGAGTTCGATCTTTTGCGCCGGGGAAGTATCACGTTGCTCAAGGAGCGGATCGTGGCGAATCCATCCGTGTTGGAGCGGCTTGAATCCAAAGGCGGCCCAACACTGATACAGATGGCATACCGCGAAGGCTATCATAAGGCGATCGGGGTGTTGGTTGAGGCGGGGGCTGACGTTGAGGATCTGGATGCGCAGGGCCGGAATCCGATTATAGTCTCGCTGGATAACCTTCCATTGCTTGAAAGTCTGCTGGCGGCCGGATTCAACCCTGAACTCTCCGATACCGAAGGAATGCCGCCGATCCACCACGCGGTTTTGTTGCATTCCGCGGACGCCATTGCTGCGCTGCTCGAAGGGGGAGCCATGCTTGGTGCCCGCGATAATATTTTTCGAACACCGCTTCTTTTGGCGGTTGAGACCGATGATCTGTCGATGATTCGAGTGCTGCTTGAAAAAGGCGCCGACGTGAACGAATATGATAAGCGAGGCGACACACCATTGCATAAAGCGGCCCGCCGTCGTAATACGAAAAGCATGGTTCTGCTGCTCGAAAACGGCGCTGATCCGCGTTTCTTTAACTTTGCCCAAATGACCCCGCTTCATCTGGTTGCTCAGGGAGGGCATCTTGATCTTGTATCCATCTTACTGGAGATTCCTGATATGACTGGATTGCGCGGGGAAAATGATGTCACGCCGCTGGATCTGGCTCTGAAGGGGAGGAAGTATGATACGGCCAAACTTCTGATTGAACACGGATCGGATATCAACCGGGTGTTGGCGAATGGAGACATGTTGCTGCATCAGGCCGTTCTTAACCGCGACTATCAGGTGGCGCGTTTCCTGATTCGGGAGGGAGGCGATGTTAATATCCCGAATGCAAAAGGCGAAACCGCGCACGACATCATGCGCCGCAAACAACTTTACGGGTTACTCGACCTTATAGAGGAGCGGGACAATCCTGCGGGAATAAGCAGGACTAATCTGATTGAAAGCGCTGGATCTCTATAGCGTTTTCTCCCCTTGGAAAAATGGGGTTCCAAGGATTGGAACTTTTTGGCAGTATGCGCCCATTATGAATAACGCAATTCCCGAATCACTTATCATTATTGCCGGTCGGCATGCCTATCCACTGATGCTGGCGAAAGCCGCGCGCGATGCGGGTGTAACGCGTATTGTCGTGCTGGGGTTCAGGGGGGAAACGGCACGCGACCTTATTCCGCTGGCCGATGAATTCCACTGGATGCACATCGGTAATATCGGCGTATTACTCGAAACGCTGGCGGGAACAGGCATTAAACAATGCGTAATGGTGGGGCAAATTGCTCCACATAACCTTTTCAATCTTCGGATGGATAAGGTGGCGCTGGCTATATGGAAGTCGCTGGAAGTCCGTAATGCGCATACCATTTTTGGAGCCATTGTTGAGGCCATTGAAAACCGGGGTATAAAAGTCCTGCCCGGGAACTCATTCATGGAGTGTTATACCCCAGAAGTCGGCCTGTTGAGTCAGCGAGCTCCGTCGGAGCGCGAGCAAACCGATATAGATTTAGGGTTGAAGCTCGTGAAGGGTACAAGCGATTTTGAAATCGGACAGACGGTCGCGATGAAGGATGGAATCATTATTGCAGTTGAATCATTTGAAGGAACCAACCAGACCATCAAGCGGGCGGGAAAATTTGGTAAAGCGGGGACGGTCATTGTGAAAGTTCCAAAGGTCGGCCATGACATGCGATTTGATATTCCTGTGGTTGGCATCAAGACCTTTCAGGTGATGAAACGCGCGAAGGTATCGTGTCTCGCAGTGGAGGCCGGAAAAACGATCCTGCTTGAAAAAGAAAAACTGATCAAACTGGCGAATCGCTACGACATAGCCTTTGTGGCAGTGCGGACAGAAAATTGACCCACAGAGGGGCACAGAGCATAGCGTTAGAAATCTCCACAGTGGACCTCGGTGTCCTCTAGCGTAGCGGGCGGTAAATCTAAGTATGAAGAGATCTGTATTAATAGTGGCGGGCGAGGTGTCTGGCGACCTGCATGCATCCAAGGTTGTGCAGGCGGTGAAGGCCCGTATGCCGGAATCGACCTTCTGGGGAATCGGCGGCGACAACCTTCAGGCAGAAGGCGTCGAGTTGTTGCAACATACCGATCGGATGTCTGTGATGGGACTGGTCGAGGTATTGAAGCAGTATAGCTTCTTTAAAGCGGTACTGAAGCAGGTGCTCGACGAAGTCGACAAACGCAAACCCGATGCCGCTTTGCTGGTAGACTATCCCGGCTTCAATCTGCGCCTTGCTGCCGAGCTGAAGAAACGCGGCGTTAAGGTCTATTACTATATTTCGCCAAAGGTCTGGGCGTGGAACAAGAAACGCATTCCGAAGATGGCGAAGGTCATCGATCGCCTGATGGTTATTTTTCCCTTTGAGGTGGATGTATTTAAGGACACCCATTTACAGGTCGACTTTGTCGGCAACCCGCTCGTTGCCCAGATCGATGAAATGCTGTCGGGGGACGGCACCTTTCTTCCATGGCAGTCAGAACGCAGGGTTGCACTTTTACCGGGCAGCCGCCGGCAGGAGATTGAGCGTATTCTGCCAACCATGCTGAACGCTGCTAAAAATCTTGAATCTCAAATACCCGATCTTTCGTTTATGATCGCGACCCCGAATAAGCGAATTGAAACCACGGTGAACGAACAGATTTTCCAATGCCTGGATAAGCCCGCGCGGTTGGATGTGATCTGTGGAAATGCGCGTGAGCTGATGCGGCAGGCTGAAGCAGCGATTGTAACATCCGGAACCGCAACGCTGGAAACCGCCTTGATTGGTACGCCGCATATCCTCGTTTATAAAACCAGTGCGTTTACCTACTGGTTCGCTCGCTCGGTTGTGAAGATTGCACATATTGGTCTGGTTAATATTGTTGCAGGTCGCATGGTTTGTCCTGAGCTGATTCAGCAACAGGCCACGCCGGAATCACTCGCGTTCGAAACCGCCAAACTTATGTCCGACACGCCGGAAAGAAGGGCCATGCTCGAAGGGTATGCCGAAGTGCGTCAGCTACTGGGTGTTAAACCGGCATCGGACAATGTTGCTGAGATTCTATCTAATTCAGTGTAATACGTGCCGTTTGCGGGTTGTTTTAGCTTAATAAATCGAGTTTTATGCGTTTCATAAACACAATGAGGGAGAGCGTTTTGGTAAGATTTTTGGTTGTTTCGGTTTTAATATTGGCTTGTGCATCAATAGGTAATGCCGAGGTTATATTCAGGGATCATTTTGATAACGGCAATCTGGCGACGGCACCCGCTTCCACGAATGTGGCCGGCGGATTTTATGAGGTAGATAATGGCCAGAACAAGGATGGGTTTTCGGAAGAAGTGAACGGAAATACGCGGCTCATTTAATGGAACCACAAAGAACATTACCGGATTGATTAGCTCCAATACGGTAAACCTCCTGCCTGGTTCAGTTACCACGTGGGAGATTAGAGATTATGATATATCAAATGTTTCAAGTTATATCGCGGTAACGTGGCAAAAAGACGCAAACTACACGCCTTATCCTGAGCTTTCAATAATTGCCGATCTCACGGGAAGTGGAATTACATTTCTTGAAAACGGAACGAACGTGATTGGGCATCAGGACTTAAGCTTGGATTTTGATGATTTCAGCGGCTTTTCCTTAATCTCAACGTTTAATGAAACGGGTTACTCGATTTCGGGGATTGGCGTTAATTTAACCGGAGGAATCGGGAAAACAAATGTGATATTTGCCGGAAATTGGAACGGTGCTGAAAAATCCTATACCGACATATTCCTGGACGACTACCTCCTTGGAGCTTTGGTGAACGGTCAAAATAACGGAGCCGCTTCTTATAACATAGAGTCGGTTTCGGTAAACGTGATCCCGGAACCGGCCGTTATCTCCCTGATCGGGTTTTCCGGTTTAACACTGATTTTCATGAATCGCTTTTCCTCTCGAAAAAAGAAGAATTCCGGGGATTAGTTCCGGTCAAAGGATGAAAAAGGTATCCCGTGGGGTGCATCTCCGTACACGGGTTGCGACCCGTATTAGGAAAAGGCCTCCATTTTTTGATGGAGGCCCTTTTACTTAAGACCCTCTATAGTTGAGTCTCTTTTCAGGGTTATTGATTGTACCGACCTTCGGTTTAGGATATAACGTCCACTTCGATTTTAGAAAAATACCTTTAATAGGGATAGATAGGAGTTTCTGTAATGAATGTTTTGCATGTATGCGCTAATCCAAAACCGACCGAAGAATCGGTTTCAAAACAACTCGCCGCGGCTTTCTTTGGTAAGCTGATCGAGTTGAGAACTGATGTTGAACTGGTCAATGTTGACCTGTATGACGAAAAACCACCGTTTTATTCATACGAATTGTACAAACGTGCCTGGTATCCGGTTTTCGACGCTTCTTACGAACCGTCAAAGGTTGAAGAAATATCCATGAACTATGCGGCCAAGCAGGCCGAAGCCTTTAACGAGGCCGACGTGCTTGTGCTCACCATGCCCATGTGGAACTACAGTGTTCCTGCAATCATGAAGGCATGGATGGATCAGATTCTTTGTCCCGGACTTACCTTCAACATCAGCAAGGAGGAGGGCGTTAAGGGGTTGCATAAAATCAAGACCATCGTCCTTCTTGTTTCTTCCGGTGGTGTATACAAGGAAGACGACGATCGCGATGCGCTGACCCGTCAGGTTCGCCACGGCTTCGGCTTTTTGGGTATTGAAGATCTCGAGATCGTCTGGGCAGAAGGCCAGAACCCGCTTTTCTTCGATAATTGTGAAGAAAATAAAGAGATGGCCATCGAGGCTGCTGTCGAAACTGCGGAAGACATTGCTGAACTTGATCTTTCACCAGCCGAGGTTGGCGCATAATACGTCCTATGGACCTAATTATAAAGATTTGCGGAATCTGCTCAGAGGGAGACCTCGGGCAGATTTCTGCGTTAAAACCCGATGCGGTCGGCTTCATCCAGTGGCCGAAGTCGAAGCGCTTTGTCGAGGCCAAGGCTGTTGGCCAATGGGAAACTCCCGAGGGCATTAAGCGGGTCGGTGTATTTGTTTGTCCCACGGAGGCCGAGCTCGCGCATGCCGCACAACATGCCCGGCTGGATGTGCTGCAGGTGCACCAGCTTCCCGATCACTGGAATATGGATAAGGCGTTTTTCCAAGGCCTTGAGTTTTGGCGAGCATTGAGCCCCGACGAGCTCTATTATTCGGAATCCCGATTTCCGTTCGACCGATACCTGCTCGATTCCTACGACCCTGTAACCGTCGGGGGAACCGGTCGGGTCTGCGACTGGGAGAAGGCCAAACCTTTGGTGAAGTCCATAAACAAGCCTATTATACTGGCCGGCGGTTTAACGCCAGAAAATGTGGCAGAAGCCATTCAGCAGGTTAAGCCCTGGGGGGTTGATGTCAGCTCCGGTGTTGAAAAAGAACCGGGCGTTAAGGACCTTGCTAGGGTCGAAGCCTTCATTGCCGCTGCACGAGGCGCGTAATGATCACCCGCTTTGCACCTAGTCTGACCGGCTATCTCCATCTTGGGCATGTTCTGCACATGCTCTACGTCTGGGGAATCGCAAAAGCGAAAGGCGCAGACATTGTTTCCCGAATTGAAGATCACGACCTTGGCCGCGCGCGCCCCGAGTACGAATCCGCCATTCTCGAAACCATGGAATGGCTCGGATTTATTCCAACCCTCGGCATTTCCTCTGCGGATGAGGGTTTCTCCTCGGACTATCGGCAAAGCGATTGCGCTGACCACTATGCCGAAGTTCTCACAACGTTAGAAAAAAATGGCCGTGTCTACGGGTGCGGATGCAGTCGGAAGCAGATTCGTGAATCAAGCGCTGGAGGAATGCCGTCCTCGGCGTCAGCGGTCAGCGGGGACGCTGTCCCTCCAGTAATGGGAGACGAATTATGCTATTCGGGCACCTGTTCAGGCAAAGGACTGCCACTCGAAGGAAACACGGTTCGTTTTCGTGTCCCGGAGAGCGAGGTGGTTTTTAACGATTTAAAACTGGGCGAATGCCGTCAAACACCGAGCGAACAATGCGGCGACTTTTCACTGCGCGATCGTAACGCTCAATGGACCTATCAGTTTTGCTGTGTTTGCGATGACATCAGGCACAGCGTCGATCTGGTTATCCGTGGCGAGGATATTCTTTCGAGTACCGCGCGGCAGATTCAGCTGTTTCATGCACTGGAAAAACCAGTCCCGACCTATTTCCACCATCCGCTACTTCGTGATGAATCAGGAAATAAACTCAGCAAACGCCAACATTCTGAGAGCATTTCCCAGCTCCGCGAAGCAGGCGTACTGCCAGAAGAAATAATCGGAAAGACCCTTTTTCAGGCTGGTTTGGCACCGACGGGGGAATTCATATCCCGGCACAATGCTATAGAAAATTATATCATCTAATTACCACGATTGCGGCATTTAGATGATATAGATCTCAGCTGTTGGCCAATGGCTCTTCTTGCAGACTTGTGAAGTGCATGAACCTGTTTCCCCAAGTATCCCTTAGGTAGAAGTTTGTTGGGCAGAAGAGGATCGGGGCGCATGCATTGGATGTAGGCTTCCGATTCTAGGCGCAATAGGATCAGGAGGGCTTCTTCATCGTGATTCAACTCTTCCAACAATTGGAGGTTCTTCCCGATGACTGAAAGATAGCGCTGATGCAATTCCAGTAAATGGTCGAAGGCCCATGCATTTTCCACCATTTCGACAATATCATTGTGCAGCACAGTGCGAGATTCTAATAGATAGGAAATCGCATGCACATTGGCGGCCCGCTCGAGGTCGTCGTATTCGGGGCGGATATCTCGCGGCGTTATCCATACACTTTTTTGCAAACAGCCCATTCGCATTCGCTTGAGGAATCCACGCAGAGTGTCGCGGTAGTGACGCTCTTTTTCCGGCACATCAAATATGAGCATATACCAGATTCCGTTCCATTTCTGGTTCCACAGGTTTTCGGGGTGATGGTAGACGGGCAGGTATTCTCGGCCTTGAGCGGTTAGTTTGAGATGCGGAAGCTTGCCGGTTCGATCAGCATGAACCACCAACCCGGCTTTTCGAAGCCGGGACATGGAATTATGATAAGCGCTCATGTTTGGATAGGTGTGCTTCCAAAGATGGGAGCGGCCGCCGGTGGTGAGGAGATCGCCAAGATCTTCGAGAAGATCCAGCCATTCCTCCTGAGCTCGGCGTCGTACGACAGGCAGCGACCAATCGGGGTGATGAAAGCTTTTCCATTTCATATGTATATCATCCAGTTACCACGATCGTGGTGTTTAGATGATATACCTAGTGGTTGGCAAGTGGAAATTGATGGAAGGGTGTGGGGATTAGCCTTGAAATGGGGGGCGGGGAAATGGATGATCCGCCCTCGGTTTTTGAAAAGGATCTTACGATGAAAGCAACACAACCTGACAGTCACGGACATTTTGGCGAATACGGCGGAATGTTTGTTCCGGAAACGCTGATGGAGCCATTGAACGAGCTCACGCGCTTCTACAAGGAAGTCCGCAAGGACCCTGAATTTAAGAAGGAACTGCAGTATTACCTACGCGAATATGTCGGCCGTCCAACGCCGCTTTATTATGCTGAGCGCCTTTCAAAACAACTGGGCACGGCCAAAATCTATCTAAAACGTGAAGACCTCTGCCATACGGGGGCACATAAGATTAACAACTCGATGGGCCAGATTCTTTTGGCTAAGCGGATGGGCAAAAAACGCATCATCGCTGAAACCGGTGCCGGGCAGCATGGCGTAGCCACGGCAACCGTCTGTGCCATGTTTAACATGGAGTGCGTAATTTATATGGGTGCGGTCGATATGGAGCGCCAGGCGCTCAACGTATTCCGTATGGAAAGCCTTGGAGCAACGGTTGTTCCGGTCACCGTCGGCCAGAAAACATTGAAAGAAGCCGTGAACGAAGCGATGCGCGATTGGGTAACCAACATCCGCTCAACGCATTATATTCTTGGTTCAGCCTTGGGCTCGCATCCGTACCCCATGATGGTGCGCGACTTCCAGAGCGTCATCGGCAAGGAAGCCCGTCAGCAGATTTTGAAGGCGGAGGGGCGCCTGCCGACTGCGATTATTGCCTGCGTCGGCGGAGGCAGTAATGCCATTGGTTTGTTCCATCCGTTTATCAAGGATGAAGGCGTTCGCATGATCGGCGTGGAAGCGGGCGGTTTAGGGATTGAAGGCGGTATGCACGCGGCGCGATTTGCCGACGAAAAGATCGGGATCCTGCAGGGAACGAAGACCTATGTATTGCAGGATGAGGACGGCCAGATTGCGCTGACCCATTCTATCAGTGCCGGACTCGATTATGCTGCGGTTGGTCCGGAGCACAGTCTTTTACGGGAACTTGGTCGCGCGGAATATTCCTATGTTACGGATGAAGAAGCGGTTGATGGGTTCGATAAGCTCTCTCAGTGGGAAGGGATTCTTCCTGCGCTAGAAAGCTCCCATGCGGTGGCGTGGATCATCAAAAATTCGGACAAATTTACAACGGACGATCTCATTATTCTCAATGTTTCCGGTCGTGGAGACAAAGATGTGATGCAACTGGCCGAGTGGAAAAAGAAACATTCGTAGCGATGAAATTAGGCATTAGCTAAGGGTTAAATGGAAAGGTCGCCAAAGGGCGGCCTTTTTGTATTTCAGCTGAAGGATGACAACAAATTAATTAGATCGAAGCAGGACTGTCATTATTCGATGTTCAACTCGATTAAAACCAAGGCATTTTATGTTCCAAATAACAGATAAATGCGTACAATTTACAGCGATTGGAAACCATTATGCAAAGGTGCATAGGATGAAAGCAGGGAAGAGCATAGTCAGGAAGAGTGGACAGATCATGCTGGAGTACGTCGTTGCTCTGGGCATTTTTCTTGCGCTCGTTGGTGTGAGCGCCACATTGATTTATGTGTTCCGGGCTTACGGCAACCGTGTTATCGATATTATTGCGGTTTCGTAATTAGGGAAAATGAACAACAGGAGATTTTCATGAAGATGGTACCAAAAAGAAAAGCAGGTCAGGCGATGACGGAATATCTGATTATCGTCGTGTTGGTGGCGATGGCTGCACTGGTGATCTTTGGTCTGTTCGGCGATACCATCCAGAAGAAACTGGGTGGTGCAATTGATGAACTCGAAGGCGATTCAAGCGGTAGCGACTCCGTTCGCTCATCGAAGAACTTTCTCGAAGACCTTGGTTCTTCCGACGACAAATAGGTTTATGGTCGAGGGTTTCCCATTTGGCCGGAAGCAAGGCTCCGCGATCGTGGAGTCTTGTTTAGTCATGGCGCTCTTGTGTCTGATCTTATTTGGCATTCTGCAGGTGTCGTATGTGGTTGCTGCTCGCAATGTGATCAATTACGCCGCTGTGGCAACCGCACGTGCTGCTTCCGTTGGTCTGAACGATTTCATGCTCTACAAGGTCAGCCACTATGCCGCCATTCCTGCTGCCGGCCCCATCTATACACCGCAGGGATTTACTGGGGAACGTCCCGAAGGGGAATCGGCCGGGGCACTTTTCAGTAATGCACTTTCCCGAAAAAAGACCCCTCGTTCGTCGATCGGGCAATACGAAGTTGCAAATGCGCAGACCTATCATCTCTCCAGCACCGCCGAGTACAATACGATTCTCGATTACGACAACTGGCAACGGGAAGAAACCGATATCCATTTCACGGTTGAGGAGGACGACAAGCTCGACCTGTTGCATGTGACGATTGAGCAAAACATCCCCTTGGTCCTGCCGTTTTCCCGCGCCTTTTTCAGCCACCTGAATACCGTTAAAGCGGAGCGCAATGGCGAAGATGGAACCTATCCCGCCAAGTTGATTCGGGCGAAGGCAACGATCGAAGATCATGCCAAGCTCTATTTGATAGGAACCCGCGACTAAATGCCGAATCCTCATCCACGTAAATCCGGGCAGGCGATCATCTTTCTTATGGTGGTAATGGTCATCGGACTGTTGGCCGTGGTGTGGAACTTTGATCTCCACCGGGTGATTTCGGCCAAACTGCGTATGCGCAATGCCGGCGATTCCGCCGCCATGGCCGCTGCCCGATGGCAGGGCCATTCGCTTAATATGATTGGCGATCTGAACCTGATTCAGGCCGCCATTCTTTCGCTCGCCTATGAGGAATATCAGGATGCACTGAGCGAGTGGGAAGATGCAGGTGGAGAAGCAAGTGGCGAACCTGAGCCCGAATTTGAGGACTATTACGATCTGGCAGAAATGGAAGCGCTCCATGAATTAAGATTGCGAATCGAGTTTGTCGGTCCGCTGGCGGGTTTTGCCGTTGCCCAGCAAACCGCATTCAACAACGGCGCGCTTCCTGATCCCAGACTTGCCGCGAATCTGGTGGATTTTGCTGCAGATCTACGGGATGAAGTTGCGCGTCAGCCTTACGATAATGCGTTTGATGAATACGCTGATTTGCTGGATATGCTGGTGTTTCGTGGTGTGGCGGTCAGTTCCTATTCACTGCGCCTGCGAAATCATCCACTGACGAACGAAGAATTTTACGGAGCGATTGCTCAGGCACTGGCCGATTGGTGGTGCCCGATGTATGCTTATCGGGATGAAATGGAAAACTATGAGGATTTTGAGAGCTGGACTAAATTAGATACCGAGTTCCGGTATAACTTTATGTTCGACCTTCAACTGGATGAATTCACAATGACTCTCTCGACAGACGGATACGATATACCGAATTCCGCAATGTTGGATGGTGATGATTATACGGAAGAGTTCGGAGATTTCATAACGTCGAATGAGGTGATTGAGGCATTTGGTTCATCCGGATTCGCATTTGAAGGGATGTTAGAAGCGCTCGATGTGGAATGGCATGTGTATAACAATTCCTGGGCTAGGCCATGGCCACGCCCTGCTGAATATGACGATGAAACCAATCCGAGAAGATTAAAACCTTTAGCGATCCACAGCCGGGTAAAAACTAAATATAACTATCTCGGTGCAGTTTCCGGGATTAGCATGTCGGCGGAAGTGGGACGCGGCATTTTAGCCAGTTCAGACAACGAGACCGTTGACTTGTCCTACCGGGCAAAAGCGAAGCCCTTTGGCTTTTTGAACCTTGATGCGGGGCAGGAACCGCCTCACTATTTTGGTTTTGTATTTCCTGCTTTCGAAGAGGTTCGGCTGGTTCATTTCGATATTGGTAACAAGGTACTGAGCGGCGTTTTTTACGAACACGTAACTCGGCATCTCGAATCGTATTTGGATCGCGGTCCGGAAGCCACTAACCCGCAATGTTCCTACTGCCAATTATTGGTTAAATGGGAGGAGCTTAATTTTCAGGATGGACTGGAATGGTTGGAACGCGCGTATAACGATGACCGCAACAACCCATGCGATCCGGAAGACGATGGGTACGACCCCGTTTGGGGCGATGCCGGGGGAGGTGCCACCGGTGGATCGTAAACGCATAAATAATTCATGTTCAGGTCAGGCCATGGCCGAGCTACTCGTGGGACTGGTGGGCATCATGCTGTTGGTGGTGGGGTTGCAACAGATTTCCATTGTTTCCCAGTCAAGTTTCAAAGCCTATTTCACGGCGCGTGAAGATGTGGCCAGACAAATTACGGATGAATTCGGGGCAGACTATTCAGGAGACTTTCTTTTTGCTGATACCGTCGATGCAGGAGATGACCAGAAAAACTACACGGGCGACGACCGTGTAGTCATTGGGGATAACTCGTTCTTTACGGAGGGGAATGGATTTCTGGATCGTGTATTCTATCGGGGTGCAGATGAAATCGGCGACCGGTTAAACGAATATGAGCGCGTCGATCCCTACTCGGAACTGGCGGATACTTCAGCTTCCGATCTGTCAGATAAATTTCGGATGTATTACGGCGAAAGGACGGAGTCCGTCG
This sequence comes from Pontiella sp., assembly GCA_036479375.1. GTDB lineage: Bacteria > Verrucomicrobiota > Kiritimatiellia > Kiritimatiellales > Pontiellaceae > Pontiella. The sequence continues at coordinate 25,174 of JAZGFK010000037.1, forward strand.
AAGTGGTGCCGTTCCTAAGTAAAGTTTTGGGTAAGGATTCAATTAATCTCAAACGCGAGATTTTCATGCCTTCATGGGACGGGCTGTTGGATATTCAATGAAACGCATAAATCACATTTTATTGGCCGTTCTGCTCTGCGGGTCTTATCCCGTAATGGGAAAAGTATTCCGTGAAATCGGTGTTGCTGATGGGAGGCTGAATACCGCCGGTCTTCCGTGGGGTTTTGCCTATAAAACGAAGATGAATGTAAACGGGCAGCAGACTGATCTGTATGTTTATTCCGCGCGATTTAATGAACCGGTGGTAGCGCAGCTGAAAGACCAGTTCGAGGCGCAAGGTGCCAAGGTCGTGATTTCTGAAACGAAGGATGGAGCGCAGGGGCTGGCGACCTGGGATGATCGCAAGGCACGGATTCTGGTTCTTTCTCCGGATTCCCAGCCCAATCAGATGGTGTTTATTTTTTATCCGGAGCCTGGAAAAGGGAGGGCTCCCCGATTGCCCATTCCCGAATATCCGAGTACATCGAAAGGCAAAACGGTGATGAATGAGGATTCGGGTTCCATGTGTCGAACGATCGAAACGGAAGATCGGCCCGAGCAGGTGCAAACTTTCTATGCCGGGGCGCTTCCTGCCGATGGATGGAGCATGGTTATTCCTCCAGGCCGGGGTTTGTCGAGCATGGCGGTCTACCAGAAAAAGGACCGGATTTGCAGTATTCTGGCAACGTACCGATCGGATGGCCCGAATCGGGTTACTTTGCTTGTGAAAGGCGGGGGCCTTTGATACTTTTTCCAATTACTGTGAGGTTTATATGAAGAACAAATTAATTATGGCAGTGGCAGTACTCATCGCCGGACTGGCTTTCCTGATGAACTGGAGCTATCTGCGTAAAGAACGTGAGGCGCTCTATGCCGGCGCTGTGAAAGTGAAAGTGATTGTGGCCAAACGCGACCTGCCGGCATCGACTGAGCTCATTATTGATGATTTGATCCTAAACGACGTATTCAAGTCGAGCGTTGGCCAAAATGCATTCTACGCAGACGATCTTGATTCATTATTGGGCAGAAAGTTGCTCTATCCTGCGAAAAAACACGACCCCTTGCTATGGTCTCAAGTGGACATGCCGCGTCGGATCAAAAGCGGACTTTCCCAAGCCATTGAAAAAGGCAAACGCGCGGTCTCGCTCTCGATCGCCGGCGCGCCAGCGGTATCCGGTCTGGTGCAACCCAACGATAATGTGGATATCATCGGCACGTTCACGTTCCCGTCCCGCACCAATCCAAAGCTAGTCGAGTCCGTAACACTAACGCTTATGCAGAATGTCTCTGTAATCGCGACCGGTGCGAAGATTGCCGGACAGGCAAGTTCCCGCGAGCAGGGCGGATACAGCACGGTTACGTTTGCCGTCTCACCCCGCGAGGCCGAGCTGCTGGTTTTTGCCCAGCAAACCCGTGGCCAGCTTTACCTCTCTTTGCGCAATCCGGATGATCGTAATTTCGAGGAAGAGCTTCCTTCCGTCAATTTTGACTACATCGAGAGCGCGCTTAAGGAACTGAATGAAAAGCGGCAGGCGGACATCCTGCGTTCAACTCTTTAAAGGATATAGCATGCTTCAAATTCATATTTCCCATCCTCAACGGGACATCCTGTCAATTGACGCGCCTTTCGGCGTCTATCTGATTGGTAGCGACTCCTCCTGCCGTGTTGTGCTCGACGACGGCAGCGTGGATGAGACGCACGCCGTATTAACACTGATGGAGGACGAATCTTACATTGAAGATTTGATGGATGCAGGCGTATTTGTTGAAGGAAAAAAAGTGCTTACTCGGCAACAAGTCTATCAGGGTACGCCTATTCAAATTGGCAACTACACCCTGTCGTTCGGAACGGAAGATGAGCATCAGGATGCGGCTGCATCGGCACCGGTTTTGCAGTCAGTGGAAGCTTTTAAGCCCGTTGCGGCTCAGCGCAGTATATCGAAAATACAGGCTGTAAAGCAGCAGATTCACACCGAGCTCGTTACGCGGTTGGATCTCAAGCGACTAAGCATGAGTAAGTTGCAGGAAAATGAACTCCAGATTAAAATTAATAAGACGCTCGATGAAATTATTGGCGAAATCCGGTCGCGCCTGCCCGAAGGAATCGACCCTCAGGCACTGGCCAAGGAAATCTTCGACGAAGCCGTAGGGCTCGGTCCGTTGGTGGATTTGTTAGAGGACGAGAGCATTACCGAAATCATGGTTAACGGCCCTGGACAGGTTTATGTGGAACGTGCCGGCAAGCTGGAGCTGACCGACTGCAACTTCATTAACGATGCTTCGGTTAACTCCATCATTGAACGTATTGTTTCGCCGATCGGCCGCCGAATTGACGAGAGCCAGCCCTATGTGGACGCCCGTCTGGCCGATGGGTCGCGTGTAAATGCCATCATCCATCCGCTTTCGCTCATCGGGCCCTGCATCACCATTCGTAAGTTTTCAAAGGACCCGTTTTCTGTTCAGGATCTCGTCGGATTCGGAACAATGACCAACGAAGTGGCTGAGTTTCTCGAAGCCTGCGTGCTGGTCCGTAAAAATATTATTGTTTCCGGAGGAACGGGATCAGGTAAAACCACGCTGCTGAATGTGCTTTCCAGCTACCTGCCAAACGACCAACGCATCCTCACCATCGAAGATGCCGCCGAGCTGCGCCTGACGCAGGAACATATTGTGCGGCTTGAGTCTCGCCCGGCAAACATTGAAGGGCGCGGTGCGGTATCCATTCGTGATCTCGTTCGAAACGCCCTGCGCATGCGTCCCGATCGTATTGTGATTGGTGAGTGCCGTGGTGCAGAAGCGCTCGATATGCTGCAGGCGATGAACACCGGGCATGAAGGATCGCTGACTACGATCCATGCCAATACGCCGCGCGACGCGCTGGCGCGTCTGGAAACGATGGTCTTGATGGCCGGGCTGGATTTGCCTATACGCGCCATTCGAGAACAGGTCGGCTCGGCCGTACAACTGGTATGCCAGATCTCCCGCTTTAGCGACGGAACGAGAAAGGTCAGCAAGATAACCGAGATCGTCGGGCTCGAACAAGACCGCATTACGCTTCAGGATTTATTTGAGTTCAAGCAGGAGGGGGTCAATTCACTGGGCCAGGTGCAGGGCCGGCTCCATCCGACCGGTGCGGTTCCCACGTTTATCGAAGAAATTGCACTGCGCGGCATCAAGTTCGATCGAACCATCTTTAACCCGAAAGTAGGGGGCTGATCCATGTTCTGGTTGGTTCCCAGTCTATTTGCATTATGCGCCGGCCTTCTGATCTACGCCCTGTTGAATTCACTGCGCGATGCCGAGGAATCGTATGTCAACGAATATACAGCCGACACAGCGCGGCAGTTTGAGGATTTGTTCCTGTTCGTACCGCCGGAAAAAATACTTCGGCTGACCCATATCGCGGCTGGAATTATCTTTCTGCTTCTTTTCATGGTTTCCAGCAATGGCTTCACGCTTATCGGTGTGCTGCGCGGCGGGATTGCCGGAACGCTTGGGGGGGGGGTGGTCTACCTGATTCCCCGGTTTGCACTGGGCATCATGAAGCGCAACCGCGTTGAGCGGTTCAACTCACAGTTGGCAAACGCACTCGATGGAATGAGCAATGCGCTAAAGGCAGGCTTCAGTATCCAGCAGGCATTTGACTCCGTTGTAGAAGAAAAAGAAAATCCTATTTCGCAGGAGTTCGGCATGTTCCTCCAGCAACTGCGCGTCGGCATGACTTTTGAAGATGCGCTGGCCGATATGGATAAGCGCATGGGCAGCGAAGACCTGACGCTGATGATTCAATCGATCGAAATTGCCCGCCAAACCGGAGGTAACCTGACGGAGGTCTTCGACCGCATTGCCGAAACCATCCGCGAGCGCCGCCGTATCGAAGGCAAAATAAAGTCGCTCACAGCACAAGGCCGGATTCAGGGCCGTGTGGTCAGCGCCATGCCGCTGGTACTGGGAATTGGCCTGTATTTTATTGATCAGCAGATGATGATGACCTTCGTTAAATCGACGGCAGGAATGATCATCCTGCTGATCGTGGTGGTGCTGGAAATTCTAGGTGCAGTTTTTATCAACCGAATAGTGAATATCGACATATAAATAATATGGATTGGGAAATCATAGTCAGTAGTGTTCTGCTCTTTCTTGCCTCGCTGGTATTCATCAGTGTGTTAGTGAATACAGCAAAGCACGTGTCCTACATAACGCTGGCCGACGGCCGCCGCCAGGAGCGCAGCCTTCCCATATCGATCCGATTGGTGCTGCCTTTCTGCGCTTTTATTCCGCGCAGCATCACCGAATCACATACATTCGAAGATAGCCGAAACCGCATAAACCAACGTCTTGTTTCCGGTGGATACGAAGGATTGATTCATCCGCATGAAATTATTGCCATGCGTATTCTGATGCCACTGGGTTTGGGCGTTCTGTGCTGTGCACTGCTTTACTTTGCCTTTCCGTACATGCCCGAAACAATAGGGAAGGGATTAGCCAGCAGGCAGTATATCATCTTCTCCATTATTCTTGTGCTCTTTGGTTTCATTCCGGACAGCTGGCTTAAAAAATCAGTGAAACAGCGACATAGGAGCATTGAACGCGCGTTACCGTTTGTGCTCGATTTACTGACGCTATCCGTCGAATCAGGACTTGATTTTATGAGCGGTATTCAACGCATCATCCAGCATCGGGAAATCGACCCGCTGGGCGAAGAGCTGGTCCGTGTTTTCCGCGAAATTCAAGTTGGACGAACCCGTAAAGAAGCCTTGCGAAACATGGCGATACGCGTGAATCATCATGACATCCGGTCGGTTTCCAATGCATTGATACAGGCCGATGAGTTGGGTACCGGAATTGGCCATGCACTACGGGTACAGGCCGATCAGATCCGTACAAAACGCTTTCAGCGGGCTGAAAAATTGGGTAACGAAGCTCCCGTAAAACTATTATTTCCGCTAACAGCATTTATTTTCCCGGCCGTATTTCTGGTGTTGCTGGGACCCATTATCCTGCAGATGCTCGTACGTGGTGGATTTTAAGAAATTGAGTAACTAAATAACTGAGAGAACAACATGTCTCATTTGATAATTGAACAGGGAACCGAGGTTGGCAAAGAGATTGCCGTGCCCGCGGGCGGAATGAAATTCGGGCGGTCACCGGCAAACGATCTCGTGCTGGCCGACGACCGTGTCATGCTTTTTCAAGGGCGCTTCTTTTTCAAGTCCGACGGCTCGCTATGGGTTACGGACTTCAGTGCCGCGGAAAAAACCACGGTGGGTGGAGAACCGATCGATGAGTATGCCCTTAAAGTGGGCGACCTCGTGGAAGTTGGACCCACGGCATTCCGGGTTATCGCCACAACGCTGGCAGGTGATACGCCCGCGTCAAAACCTACGACTGATGTGGCGGTTGACGAAGATATTGACCTCGGTTTCAAAGCCTCGAAAAAAACGCAATCTCACAAGGAAAAGAAAGAGCGCACGAAAACGCAATCGCTTGTCCATCGAATATTGCAGGTACTGGTTATATTGCTAGTCCTGTTGGTGATCGCGATTGCGGCACCCGAGCTTATGCGAATCAAGGGCACCGAAGTTGCGCCTGTCGTCGAGCAGGAAAAGTCGCTTTCCTTTAGGTATGAATTTGTACGGGGAAGCTATAAAGATATCTTCCGGTACTATCTGGAGCTGGCGCCAGATGGCAAAGTGTCTATCATGATAGATAATCTGGGTCGTCGCCATATCAATAAATCTGTGGATGTTTCAGCTGAAGTGCTGGATACGCTCTCCAGAAGATTGAAAGGAAGCGGGTTTTTTGAGATCGATCGCGACTATGTGATTCGTGCGCCGAATGCCTATGAATCGTACAACATTGCCATCTATTGCAATGGACGATTCAATCACGTGCGGGTGTTGAATAAGGAAAAACCAAAGGATTTTGAGCACACCGTATCGATTCTCGAAGATTTTGTTTTTAGCCAGCTGGACGTTCCTTTCACGTTATTAGAGGATGAGGATACGCTCCTGCGTTATGCGGCCGAATCATTCAAGCTTGGTGAGGAGAGTTATTCCGAGCGTGACGTGCGGCCCGGCAATCTGGCGCTGGCGGTTAAGCACTACCGGGAAGCCGTGGTCTATCTTGAAACCCTCGAACCTAAGCCCGAGCTATATGATCGAACCAAACGGGGTATGGAACGGGCGGCGTCCGAACAGGATACCCGATATAAAGAATATAAGTTCAATGCCGAGCGCGCCATGCGGCTTGGCGATTGGCGCGAAGCCGAGAAACAATTGCGCGTTTTGGCGGAGTTGATTCCCGATCGCAATGACGACCGACACGAAACCATCAGCTCCAAACAGCTGGAAGTGGAGGAACACCTTCGATGAGTAAATGTATGAAACTATTGAGAATAGGAATGTCGGGGATGATCGCCGCATGGGTGCTGTTGCTTGCCGGATGCATACCCGAACCGGAAGGGAGGGCTCAGATTTCGATTGGATCATATCCTGAAAATGCCGAGATTCTGCTGAACGGAAACCCGGTTGGTAAGACCCCTTCAAAAATTTCCGGGTTGGCTCCCGGCGAATATATAATTGAACTGCGCATGGAAAAGTTTGAGCGGGCGTACAAAACCATTGCTCTGTTGGACGGCCATGAAATCGACATTAAACTTGAACTGATGCCCGTTGCCGGGCTTCTGCTGGTCACCTCGAATCCTGCTGGTTCTGAGGTCGTGATCGATAGCGAGGTCAAGGGGACTACGCCCGCCTTGATAACTGAGCTTCCGCTGGGAACATACGATGTGGTTGTGCGGGCGGTAGGCTTGCCGCTGAGAAAGTCGGTGGTAGAACTGGCGGATCGTAAGCCCGTTCTTCTGGAGGTCATGCATGGCCCCCGCGTCGCCGTGAACAGCTATCCACCCGGAGCAGAAATTCTAGTAGACGGGGAACTTAAAGGATTGGCGCCGCTCGTGCTGGAAAATATTCCCATGGGTGAACATACCCTGATGGCCCAGCTGAATGAATATGACAGTCTGGAAAAAGCGATTGTTCTGGTACCCGGCCTGAACGATGCGGTTGAGTTTAACCTGGAAAAGAATAGCGGCACACTGGTGCTGGATACGGAGCCCGCCCAGGTAGAGGTTTTTGTCGATGGAGAACTCTTTGCAACCACGCAACCGAAGGAAGGCGCAGATTCAATGTCCCAGCCGCTGCGCATCGCCCTCAAAGCGGGTGTCGACCACCAGATTCAGCTGGTTCGCGAGGGCCATACTTCGGCCTCACTGAAGGTGAAGACCGAGGTCGATCAGGTGGATGTACGACATATTGTGCTGAAGCGCATCTTTGTTTATGACACCCGGATCACGACTAAAACGGAAGTTATTTCTTGCCGTCTGGAGTACAAGTTGCCGAATGGAAATCTTTACTATGAACGCTACCCTGGCGTTTTTAATACCGCCAAGGCCGGTGATATTCTGGATGTCCAGCCGATTACACTGGATGACGAAAACAATCGGGAAGCACGTCGGCTGATTAACATGAGTCGTGAGGCCGAGCCGGTCGAGTAGTTTTTGTGTGAAGACTGAGGGCGAAAGCCATTAGCGCTCTGTTCCGTCCTATCCCAGCTGCCGCCAGGCGGGAAGCCCGTCCTACTAGCATTTTACCTAAGTAATACTTAAGGTGTCGCCGACTTTTACGGCATTCATTACACCCGCGGCGGTTTCCAGAACGCTTGCCGTTTTCCCCGGTGCAAAGGCCAGTTGCCATGGTCGCAGGTTGCGGGCAATCTTTATCACCTGCATCCGTTCATCGAGGAATGCCGCATCGATAGGGAAACGCATAGACCACATATGAATGCTTCGGCAAGGGCGGATCAGCATGCCCGTATCGGCCGGCAACGATTTTCGGCCGAGCAAACCGCGCAACCGTTCAGCCGTGGTTTCGGCTAAAATCACTGTTTCTAAAAGGGTTTTCCCATCGTTTATCAAAATGCGTGACATACTCCCCCAAATACTAAATTCTCTTAGCTGATTTTAAATTTGAGTTTCACGTTTCACGTTTCACGTTTCAAGGATATTTATGGCACTGAAAAGTATGACAGGTTTTGGCGAGGGCGCGGCGGCCGCATTGGGCATCCGTGTGACGGTCGAGCTCAGTTCGGTCAACCGTAAGCAATTGGATATTAATATCAGCCTTCCCCGCAATCTGGTTACCCTTGATGCGCAGGTGCAAAGCATGATTCGGGCGGAATTTTCGCGCGGTCGGGTTTCCGGTATTATCCGTGTCGAGGCCGCTGATGGCGCGACCGGTTCCGTGACGATCGACGAAAAGCTCGCGGCTCAATATGTTGAAGGCATCCGCAAGACCGCAAAAAAACTAAAACTCTCTGATGATCTTGGCGCGGAAACGATTGCCCGCCTCCCCGGTGTGGTTGGAATCGAGCAGGAAAAAATTGATACGGACCATGTTACAGCCGTTCTTGACGAAGCCATGACCAAAGCGATGCGCGGTCTTTCCCGTATGCGTTCCCGCGAAGGGAAGGCGCTGGAAAAAGATCTACGTGAACGTCTCGTGTTGCTCGAGGAACAGGTTAAAGAGATTCGGAACCGTGCGCCGTCGGTCACGTCCAGTTATCGAGAAAAATTGTTTCAGCGTCTGGAAGAAGCAGGTCTTGAAAACCTTGCAACCGATGATCGTGTGGTGAAGGAAATTGCCCTGTTTGCCGACCGCTGTGATATCAGCGAAGAACTCACCCGGCTGAAGAGCCACCTGGCACAGACCCGTAAGCTCTTTCGTTCGGCCGAGCCGGTCGGGCGCACGCTCGACTTTCTGTGTCAGGAGTTATTTCGCGAAATCAATACGGTAGGTTCCAAGGCCAATGAAGTTGAAATTACCCGATCAGTCGTTGCATTCAAAACGGAGTTGGAACGCATTCGCGAACAGGTTCAGAATATCGAATAAATTTTCAGGAGTACGCAGTGGAAGAATCAGAACATGCATTGATTGATCGTGAACCGGCGAGTCCCCGACCATCGCGTCCGCTGATGATTGTGGTGTCGGCCCCCTCCGGGGCAGGCAAGAGCACACTCTGCAACCGGCTCGTCGATGAATTTCAAAATATAATCTACTCCATTTCCTGTACAACCCGTGCACCGCGCGGTGACGAGAAGGATGCTCAGCACTATTACTTTCTCTCCAAAAAGGAGTTCAAGGAACGCGCAAAACACGGCGAGTTTATGGAGCATGCAAAGGTATATGGTAATTATTACGGTACGCTGGAAGACACCGTTCTGTTTGCTATGGAGGAGGGAAATCATGTTCTGCTCGACATCGATGTGCAGGGTGTTCAGCAGCTCCGTGCGTCGTTAGTTCGGATGGATCCCCGCCACCCGATCCGCCGTGGCTTTACCGATATTTTCATTTCGCCTCCATCGTTGGAGGTTCTCGAAGAACGGTTACGTGGTCGGGGAACCGATGACGAAAAGACCATTAAGAAACGCCTCGAAAATGCGCAGGCGGAAATGGATTGCCTGAAGGAATATAGCTTTCAAATCGTGAATGATGATCTTGAAAAAGCCTATCAGGAACTCAAGACCGTCATTCTTTCCGGCCTCGGTCTCGGGTAGATTATGTGAATGGCTCATTGGAGAGAAGGGCTCTGTCCCGGCCTTCTAGCGCAGGGATAGGACGACACGGAGGTCGCCCCTCCAGCTCCAAAATCAAGAATACATCAGGTTCTATTGCTAATTCCAATAACCTGACGGAACTCGATGGCTTCGGATGCAAGAACGAGCGCCAGCGGCGGCATCTCGCGGGTGGCTTCTATCAGACTGCCGTAATAGCGACTGTAAGCTTCCACCGATTCATCTGCATGTGGCGGACGCATGCCCATGAAAATCAATCCGGCTTCGGCAGAGGATTCGCGAATTGTATCGTAGAAACTGGGAAGCTGTTTAATGAGTACGTCGGCGGTTGCGGGAATGCGCTGTTCTTCAATAAATGTATCAAGACGTTCCTTGGCAGCTTCGTGTTCTTCCTCGGTATTAACGATCGTTTTCAGAATCAGTTTCGACTGTTTCCAAATCGGACTTTTCTGAATCTGATAAGCGAGGGTCAGGATCAGGCCGATATTGTCTTTGTTGCCTCCCCACCAGACATGGATTTCGTCGGCTTCATCCGAGGTTTCCACATCGTCCTCGCGTAGCATGATCAAATTACGTTTTGTGCGGTAGACCAATTGAATGAGTTCCGAAAATTCGGCAAAATTTGAACGGTTTTCGGTGTCGCCCAGCAGAATGGTATTGGGCGTCAGCGGGCCATAACCATAGGCGCGAACCAGAGCGCGAGCGCCGGAAAGCATATCCTGCGACGGGAAAATTTTAACCATCGCATCGACTTCCCGTTTTTCGAGATAGTCGCGCATGGAGTCTTCCATGGATTGGACTTTTTCGGCCGACCAGTCTTCCACCGGCAAAACACTCGCCACGGTAAGTGCGCTGCTGTGCTGTGTGAGGCAGTGCGCCATTTCAACCAGATGCCAGCGGGATTTCGGTGAGCCGCTCAAGGCCAGAATATTCGGGCGCCAGGTGCGTTCGTCGGGTTTCAGCTTGTTGAGACGGTGGATGGCGAAGCGTACCAGCAAGGTCAGTATGCCGTAGCGCATATCACCCCAGTGGGCATTCAGCTGCCGGCGTTTAACCAGATAGAAAACCAGCCCGGTCACAAAAATAGCAATCAGTGTCGCGCCGGCATCAATCATCAGCATGGCCGCAAAACAGGCCGCTGCGCCCAATAAGGAAATTCCAAAATGGACTTTGAATTTTGGCCGCCAGGAAGGGCTCTCAATAAGACCCTCCAGTCCGGCAGAAAGATTGAGCAGTCCATAGGAGAGCAGGAAGAACATCGAAAGGATCGGGGCAATCAGGTTCAAGTCTCCGAGCAGCACCGCGCCGAGTGCCACGGCAAAGGAGATGGCTGTGGCAATGCGGGGATCGGCTTTGTCTTTGCCGAATCCGCGGCCGATGAAGCGGGGGATGATGCGGTCGAGTGCCAGCGCCTGCAGGGTGCGGGGAGCGCCGAGCAGCGAGCCGAGCGCACTTGAAAGCGATGCGGCAACAACACCGATGAGGATCAGGATGCCCCATCTGGAAACCGTGCCCATGATGTTGGTATCGATCAAAAGCAGATTGGAATCGGGAACAATAGCGTTCAGGAATATGGGAAGAATCATATAGACCAGATAGCCGGTTCCGATGGCGAGCAGTGTTCCCAGGGGTAATGACTTCGAAGGGTTCTTAAGATCGCCGGAAAGCCCAAGCCCTGCTTCAATGCCGGTTACGGCCGGGAAGAAGACCGCAAACACGACCCAGAACCCGACGCGGGGAGGAATCACAGCATCCGGGGGAATCGCGAGAGTTTCTGCTGAAGGATTGCCCATAAAAAAGGAAACCAGCGAAAGACCGATTGCAGCAAAAACGGCAAACTGAATTTTTAGCGCCAGGTCGGCGGAAAAGTAGGCCAGCGCGGTCAGGCCAACCAGCATGGTGGAAGAAATAATCTTGGATGCCAAAGCGGGATCAAATATCGGCAGGGGATTGCCCAGCATCATTATTGCTTCGGTGAAACCGGCAATGTAGAAGGCGATGCCGATTGCGCGGGCAAAGAAAAGCGGTAAGCCGATTGCGGCACCGGCTTCGAGACCGAGCGAGCGCGAAATCATAAAGTAGGCGCCGCCGCCGCCCACCTTCATATTCGTGGCCATGGCGGAGATGGATAACCCGGTCAGGAAGGTGATGGCCGTGGCCAGGGTGACAATCAGTAATGTGCCGGCGAGTCCGACATTGCCCAGTACCCAGCCGAAGCGCAGATACATGATTACGCCGAAGATGGTCAGCACGCTCGGGGTATAGACGCCCTTGAAGGTTCCGAATGCATAGCCCTGCTTTTCAACCTGTTCGCCCATAGTACTCCTGTTCAACGTAGTAATTAACGGGAAGTCTTTCAAACCGCGGGCGAAAAGGGAAGAAAACTATCCGGCCTGAACAATGAGTTCGGCAGACGTTTTTCGCAGCTGATTGCGGGTTACGAAGTAAGCCAAGGCTCCGCCGAGCAAATTGCCGACCGTGATGCCGATCACCAATCCGGTAAAACCGAAGGTGCGGCTACCGATTAAGGTCAGCGGGATAATGAAAACGAAAACGCGGGCCAGATTGATGGCCATTACAGGTTTGGGTTTTCCGATCACTCCGAGTAATTGCCCCATCCAGACATCAATGTAGACACCGGTATGACCCAGCGTTGCGATTAGCAGATATTGCGTGCTGAGCCCAATGATGGTTGCATCGGCACTGAACCAGCTGGAAATAAATCGGGCACTGGGTATTAGAAAGAGCAAGGTGATGCCTGCGTAAATAAAGGCCAGTCGTATGCTGATGCGCCGGGCCTCCTGAACGCGAGCCATGGCCTTTGCCCCGAAGTTTTGACCGACGAACGGAACAATCGCGATGCCGTAGGCAATGGAGATGATATAAATAAAGGCTTCCATGCGGGTTCCGGTCGCCATGGCGGCGACCGCTTGAACACCACCGACTCCAGCAGCGACACGAATGTAAAAGCCCTGCGCAATCGGATTCAGCGCCTGTGTTAATGCGGCGGGGACGCCAAGATAGATGATCTGTATCCATGAATGCAGCAGGGTGGAAACGCAGGGAATGCTCCAATCGATCAAGCGTGCCCTGAAATGCAGAAAACATAGGGATGCCGTCATGCCGAATGTGCGAGAAATAACCGATACTGCTGATGATCACCGTTCCGGCAATGGTCAATACAAGGCCGTCTGAAACCGTGCGTCTAGCGAGCGCCTGGTTATTTGCGCCGAGTGCCCGTGTGATGATGGATGCGGACCCCGTTGAAAATCCGAGTGCAAGAGAACCTACAATCATCACCACGGCAAAGGTAAAGCCCATTGCGGCCAATTCATCCGTGCCTAAGCGCGAGACATACCACGTGTCCGTCAGGTTGAAAACCATGATGGCGAACATGCCACCGATACTGGGCAACGTAAGGCGGGCCAAATGGGCCCGAACGCTGCCTTTTAGTAAATTACTCATGAGCGTTAATTGAGTCCGACCTCTTGCCTCGGAACAGGTCTCCGAGGTCTTCCAGAATCATGATCAGCGAAGGGATCAGGAGTAGGGTAATGCCGGTTGCAAACAGAATGCCGAAGCCGAGCGAGATCGCCATGGGGATCAGGAATTTTGCCTGCCTCGAGGTTTCCAGAATCATCGGCATCAGTCCGAAGAAGGTGGTTAAGGTGGTCAGGATGATCGGGCGGAAGCGCTGGATTCCTGCGGCAACAACAGCATCGTGCATCGTGGCTCCAGCGCTTCGGCGTTTGTTGGCAAAGTCGATGAATACCAGCGAGTCGTTCACCACGACGCCGGAGAGGGCCACCACACCGAACAGGCTCATCAAACTCAACGTATAGCCGAGCAGCAGATGGCCGACAACCGCCCCAACAACTCCGAAGGGGATGGAGACCATAATAATCATCGGTTGCCAGTAGCTTTTGAATGGAATGGCGAGTAGCACATAGATCAGAATGAGTGCGGTAAACAGGCCGGTAATCAGACCGCTTACACTTTCGCGCTGGTCGGCCTGACGTCCTTCGAACGAATAGGTGAGTCCGGCGTGGCGCTGCATTAGCTCGGGTAGAATATCGTCAGTCAGCACGGTGAGCATCTGAGGAACCTGATCCCGCGGGTTAACATCGGCCGAAACCGTAACCACGCGCCGGCCGTCGCGCCGCGATATTGTGGTATAGGCACGGCCTCGTTCCACGTTGACCACTTCGCGCAAAGGAACTTCAGTTCCGGCGGGCGTTCGTACAATCATCTCTTCTAAACTGTATTCGGTATCGCGTTCGGCTTCGGGCAAGCGGACCTTGACCTTAATTTCATTCCGGCCTCGCTGCTGACGGATGGATTCGGAGCCATAGTAGGAGTTGCGAACCTGCCGGGCGATTTCGCTGGAGGTCAGTCCCAGGCTTCGGCCTTCGGCATTGATGGAAAAGTCGATCTGTGGTTTGCCGGGCGTAAACCCGTCATCGATATCCTGTACCATGGGATAGGATCTCATGGCTTCGGCCAGCTCTTTACTGGCCTGTTCCAGCACGTCCATGCTGTGGTGGGAAAGATCGACGGTCAGGGCGTCGGACCCGCCGCCGGGACCGCCGGAGTCCGCACGGAAACGGATATTTTTCAAGCCGCTGATCGTGCCGGTTTTTTTGCGCCAGAGGTCGGCAAATTCCTGGGTGGATATCGGGCGGGAATCGGCATCCAGCAGTTCATAGGAGATGCGGGCGGCATGACCGCCGGCAGGGCCACCGCGTCCACCTATGCCAATGGTTGAGATGACTCCTTTGATCAGCGGTTTCCCATATTCCTCTTCAACTTCAGCAATGACCTTACTCCCGATCGCGATGACGTGATCGTGTATAGCTTGGGTTTTTTCAACCGGGGACCCATAGGGTAGCTGAAAGCTGCATTGGGCAATGTCGGACTCCACACTTGGAAACAACTCAAAGCCCATACGCCCGCTTTTTACATAGCCGAGCGTAACGATCAGAATCATCAGTCCGATACTCAGGGTGATGTAGCGGTAGTGCAGGATCTTGTTGAGAAACGGACCGTAGATATGGCGTACAAAGTGGCTGAATTTTTTGCTGAATTTCTGCTGCCAGCGGTGCAGGACTCCGGGCTTCTCCTTATCCTTCTGATGCGCGAGATGGGCCGGGAGAATATAGAGCGCTTCAATCAGGGAAATTAAGAATGTTGTACAGACGATCAGTGGAATATTTCTGAAAAATTTCCCCATCACACCGGGCACAAAATAGAGCGGCATGAAGGCAACAATATTGGTGAGAATGCTGAAGGTGACCGGAATGGCAATCTGGCGGGTTCCCTTAATGGCGGCTTCAAGAAATGGCATGCCATCCTGATGATAATGATAGATATTCTCGCCCACCACGATGGCGTCATCCACGACAATGCCAAGTGCGATCAGGAAGGCGAACATGGTGATCATATTGAGGCTGACATCCATGGGACCCATAAACAGGAAGGTGCCCAGAAATGAGATCGGAATTCCGAGCATGACCCAGAAGGCCAACCGCAATTCAAGGAAGAGACCGAGCAGCACAAAAACCAGAACAAGACCCAGCGCCCCGTTCTTCATCAAGAGACCCATGCGTCCGCGAAAAGAGTCGGCACGGTTGTTCCAGATGGTGAAATCAACCCCGTCCGGCATGGTGGCATTCAGTTCTTCAAGGACATCCAGGACCGCCTTTTCCACGGTGAGCGGGGTTTCCTTCCCCACGCGATATACCGTCAGCGTCATGGCCGGCTTACCGCTGAAATAGGTAAATTTATCGGACTCGTCGAAGCGGTCTTTGATTTCTGCAAGGTCTTCGAGCAGCAGTTGGGTTCCATCCGGGGAGGTTACAATCGGAATATTTGCAAACTCCCGTCCGAGCTCGCGGCGGTCTTTAACGCGCACCAGAATTTCGCCGCCCGTTGTTTTCATACCCCCGCCGGGCAGTTCGACGGAGCTACGGGCGATGATGTCGGATACATCCTGAAGCGAAAGGTTCAGCTCCCGCAATTTGGTCTGGGGAATTTCAATGGAAATTTCATGGCTCCGGACATTGGAAAGATCAACCTGGGTTACGCCTTTCGAGGCCAGCAGTGTATCGCGGGTCTGTTCGGTAAGATTACGAAGAACACCTTCCGAGACATTGGCTGAAATAATGACATCCATTACCGAACGCTTATAGATTGCGGCTCTGATGATCGGCTCCTCCGCATCGAGCGGAAAGGTCCGGATCCGGTCAACCTGATTACGAACATCATCTGTAACTTTATTTACATCGTATCCTTCCAGCACATCAACGGAAACGGTGCCATTGCCCTCGTTCGCATCGGAGTAGACCTTCTTAACACCGTCGATACCGCGAACGGCCTCCTCGATGGAGAGTAGAATCCCTTGTTCCACTTCATCGGGACTGGCGCCGGGGTAGGGCACACTGATATTCACAAAGTCCATCTCAGCCTGCGGGAGAAATTCTTGCTTTACCCGCGTGGCCATATAAATGCCGCCGCCCAGCAGGACCGCCATCAGGATATTGGCAGCAACGGTATTTTTTGCCATCCAGGCAATAGGGCCGCGTTTCGGTTCTAAATTGTTACTCATTTTAAAAATCCTTTTTTAGACACTAGGAAAAAGGCATTAGGCATAAGTGGAATACATTACTGTGTGGGGAGAGCATTTTCTTTTCCCCTCATTTCCTTCTTCCCGGTATTCACATCCATGCCATGAATGGGAATATTGATATCCGATATAATCAGCAGGTCGCCGTCAGTGAGTCCATCACGCAGAATCACCTGTTCAGAATCGCGCCAGAGTACCTCTATTTTACGTACGGCCAGTTGTTCCTCTTGGGTGGCAATCCATAGTTCAGAGTTTTCCCGCAGCGCACTGCGCGGAATGGTGAATACCTTCTTGAGCTCCCGCCCATCGATGGTGACGCGTACATATTCGCCCAAGAGCAGCGGTTTTTTGTCGGCATTTTCCGGTAGGATGCAGAGCGGGTCATTCACTTCAACCAGCAGCCGTGCCATCCGGCCTTTTTCTTCCAGGCTGCCCATCAATTTGATCACCTTGCCCTGGCGAACTGCCCCGCTGGTGGATACGATCTCCACCGGGCTGCCCGGGACCGTGACCCAGCTCAGCCGGTCCACTGCAATCGACACCATGATCCAGTAGGCATCCGTTCCTACCAGTTCTGCCAGTTCGGTCTGTAACGAGGCCTGGGAACCAATGTGCACATTGCGCTTCAGCACCAGCGCATTAAAGGGAGCACGCAGTTTGGTACGTTCCAGATTAATTTCAGCTTTCTTTAATGAAGCCTCAGCCGCCTTAAGTTCAGCTTTCTGCGCTTTCAGATGCGGCTTCCGCAAGGAGAGTTTCTTTTCGAGTTCCGTGGCATCTGCACTCTTCAGTAATTCCCACTCCCGCTTGGCCACATCCTGCCGTCCCAGTTCCTGCATATAGGCAAACCGTGCATTTTCAAGTTTGTATTCTGCATCGGCCAGCGCGAGTTCATAGTCGATGGGATCGATGGTCAGGATTTCCTTCCCTTTGTTCAGGAATCCGCCATCAATAAAGTTAGGCGAGCGCGAAATAATTTCTCCGGATACCCGGGATTGCAGTTTAATCGATTGCGCCGGCGTAACCGTTCCGGTGAGTTTCAGCTGAACGATTTCTGTTGCGGATTTCAGCGGTACCGTTTCAACCAGCGGGGCCATTTTCGGCGGTTTCTTTCGTTTCGCTGTCGGAGCGGAATTAACGAGAACTTTTGCAACGGCCAAGGCGAGTATAACAAGCAGGATACTGATAGTGGCTTTAAGAATTTTAGACATGGTTATTCTCCAAATGACGGGGCTGAAAGTTCGCTCGGCCAGGAACCGCCGAGGGCTTTGTAAAGATTAATGCGGTTCTGAAGCAGATCATACTGGGCGGCAACGCGCTCGCGTTCCAACCCCTGGAGGATGTTCAGTTCGCGAAGTACGGTGGTGTATTCCGCCATGCCATTGCGGTAGCGGTTAACGGATTCTTCGTAGGACCTGCGGGCCGCGGTCAAGCGCTTGTCCACTTTATCAATATACTCATGCTGTTTCTGTTCTGAGATCAGGGCGTCTTCCACTTCCTTGATGGCGTTCAGGACGGTTTCGCGATAGTTGCCTAGACGTTCTTCGGCAATGGCCCGCTGCCTGGCCACTTCGGCTTTACGTTTGCCGCCGTCAAAAATCGGGCCGGTGAGGCTGGCGGCAAGGTTGGCGGACCAGTTATCAAAAAGATCCCCAATATCGCCACTGTTGTAATCGAGGGAACCGGTAAGCCTTAGAGCGGGGAGTCGGTCCGCCCGAGCCGCACTGACCTGCCAGTCGGCGGCATAGAGTTTAAGCCCAGCTTGGCGGACGTCCGGACGGTTGGCCAGAACATCGGCGGGAATTCCAAGGGAGGGAAGATTTCCAAGGGTTGGAAGTTTATGCTGAGAAACGTCCAGGGCCTGGAAATCCGCGCGACCGAGCAGAACGGATAGGGTATTTTTCTGGAGTTCCACATTCAGCTCTCGCTGCGGGATGAGGGATTCCGTGCCGGCGACGGTCTGGCGCTGCTGGAATACATCGAGCGAGGTGGAGAGTGCTTTTCTGAAGCGCAGCTCGATTAGTTCGAGTGCGGTGTTGTTGGATTCAAGTTGAAGCTCAATGACATCGAGCTGAAGCCGTTGAGCAATGATCGCCAGCCAGGCCGATGAAATGCGGGAGGAAAGGGTAATGGCTGCGGTATTGAGATCTTCGCGGGAGGCCGCGAGGTCGAGTGCTGCGGCTTCGGTTTTCGATTTTACCCGACCCCATAGATCGACCTCGTAGGAGGCGTTCAGTCCTGCCTTATAATTTTCTGCCGGAGAACTGCCCCCATTTTCAACCCAGGTTGCCCCGGCCTTTCCTTCATACCCGAGCGCGGGGTATTGGTCGGCACCGGCCTTAACGGCTTCGGCTTCAGCCTGGGCCAGTTTGGCCCACGATTGTTGGATGGTGGGGCTATTGGTTAAAGCTTCTTCGATGAACGCATTAAGTTCCGGCGATTGGAAAGTGATCCACCAACGGTTTTCAGTATCCGGCGCTTTCTCCGAATAGAGCGTAAATTGTTCCGGCAGATTGCTGTTGAGGTTGTGCCGATCCTCCGGTGCAAAGAGGGCACAAGAGGAGAGGAGGGCCGTTACAGATAGCGATAACCATTTTAAATACGTATTCATATAAAACCTATTTTTTGCCCGCAGATGATGCAGATTGATGGGATTGTTATTTTTAACCTGAATGCATCTGCGTTAATCTGCGGGCTGCTCCTTCGTTTTCTTAATTTCCTTTAGGCCGCCAATGGAGAAGGCGGCGATATGGCGCGCGATCTGGTCTTTTTCCTCTTCGGACATGATGCTCGTCCCCAGTACGTGTTCGCGTAACGGACGGCTGAAATTAAAGAAGGCGCATTGCCCGATGATGCTGTGCATGCAGAGCCGGATCTGCTTCTCCGAAACCTTCTGTTCGAGTTCCGCATGCACCGCCTTACCGACAAACTGGCTTTGCGGAAAGAGGGCTTCCTGCGCAATGCGGTCGAGCGCCAGCGTGGGATTGGACATTTCCTGATGCAGCAGCTTAGGAAACAGACCGGCTTCCCCCTCGTCGAAGAAACGATGGATGAGGGCGTAGGCGAAACTATAGATATAATCTTCGAGTTCCGGGTTCTCGGGCAGGTTGCCATCTACGGGATAGGTGGTGGAAGTGATTTCAAAGGCGTGGCGCCACACCTGGTCGTAAAGCGATTCCTTATCGCCGAAATGATAGTTCACTGCGGCAATATTAGCTTCCGCCTTTTCGCAGATCTCCGCCACCGTGGCATTCTGATAGCCCTTTTCTGCAAACACAGCGCACGCCGCCTGCAACAGTCGATCTTTGGTGGTCTGAGTTTTACCCATAGATTCAAATACCTGTTTG
Source organism: Pontiella sp. (assembly GCA_036479375.1). Classification (GTDB taxonomy): domain Bacteria; phylum Verrucomicrobiota; class Kiritimatiellia; order Kiritimatiellales; family Pontiellaceae; genus Pontiella. Next base: position 44,813 of record JAZGFK010000037.1, read on the forward strand.
AATTGATTGTTTGAAAATGTAGGGGGTGGTTTGTTTATTGTCAACCGGAACGCAATTTTTTCGGGCGGTGGTTTAGGCCCTGAAAACGGCTATTTTTTCCTTATTGGTTTTCATCAACAGCTTAAACGGCGTAGGTTCCGCCCGCTATGCAAGAACCAGAGACAGAGTCCCGCCCCTATGGCGGATGGAAAGAGCTGATGAAGATCGCATGGCCGCTGATTATCAATTCGGCCACGTTTGCAGTGCTGAACTTTAGTGACCGGCTTTTCCTCTCCTGGTATTCCGAAGATGCGTTCCGTGCCTCGCTACCGGCTGGGATTCTATTCTTTACACTGGTGTGCGGTTTTATGGCACTTGCCGGCTTCACGAACACGTTTGTGGCCCAGTTCTGGGGAGCGGGCGATAAAGAAGGCTGTGCTCGGGCCACGGCGCAGGGGATCCTTTTTTCTGTGCTCTCCATTCCGCTTATTATGCTGCTGACCCCCGTTGGCATTTGGTTTCTGAAACTCAGCGGCCATGGAGCTGAAGTGCTGGCGCTGGAAAAGGAGTATTTCAGCATTCTCATGTGGTGCGGTGGCGGTATGACCCTGAGTTCCGCCTTGAGCAGTTTTTTTTCCGGCCGGGGAAAGACGTTCGTCATTATGGGCTGCAACCTGGTCGCTAACGCGCTGAATATTGTTTTGAACTATGCGCTGGTCTTCGGCAAGTGGGGCTTTCCCGAAATGGGTATTGCCGGCGCAGGGTGGGCGACTGTGATCGGTTCGTGGATCAGCCCGCTGATCTTTGCCGTCTTTTATTTTTCAAAGTCGACCAACGCTGAATTCAAGACGATAAAAAATCTGAAGTATGACGGTTGGATGTTCAAGCGGATGATTCGTTTCGGCCTACCGTCCGGTATTCATTGGTTTCTGGACGTGGCAGCGTTTACTATTTTTGTATTGTTAATCGGTCGCATGGGTCCGATTGCCCATATTGCCAGCAACATTGCGTTGAGTATCAACCTGGTGGCCTTTATGCCGATGATCGGCATGGGCATGGCAGCGTCCATTTTGGTGGGGCAGTATCTGGGCCGGAATCAGCCCGGGTATGCGGCTCGCGTGGGTTGGTTGGCGCTCAAAATCGGAATGAGCTACATTGCTTTGACCGGGCTTAGTTTTCTGCTGTTTCCCGGATTCTACACCAATGTGTTCGAAGGCAATGCACCGGCAACGGTACCCTTCGCGGAGCTGTTCAAGGCCGTTCGAATTCTATTGGTCATGTTGGCCATCTGGGGCCTGGCAGATGCCTCTGCCCTGATTCTTTCGGGGGCCTTGAAAGGGGCGGGAGATACGCATTTTGTGATGTATTTTCAGTCGATCGTTGCCTGGGGATTTCTGGTATGTGGGCAGCTGGTTCTGATTCTGGTATTCAAAGTAAACATGTATGTGAGTTGGGCATGGACGCTGTTGTATGTCCTGATTCTGGGCGTCGGCTTTGCGTTGCGCTTCCGTTCCGGCCGCTGGAAAAGCATTGATCTGCTGGATCGCAGGGCGTCGGTCGTTGCCGATCCGGTTCTTCCGATTGAGCATTAAATAAGGCAACCCGCTTGGGTTGCCTTATTATCGTCAAGTCAGGTTGGTTTCTCTATAGGCCATAGGCTGAAAGATCCACGCCATAGGCGGCTGGATCAATGCCAAAGGACTTAATCTTGTCGACATAAACAGTGCATTGATCTTTAAGGCCATTGAACTGATCCGTGTACGTTGCAAGCTGGCCCTTAAGTTCCTTGCCTTTGGAGCCGAGTTTATCCTTCCAACCCAGATCCTTCACCTGAGTAGACAGATCCGTAATTTTCTTCTGCGTTTCTGCAAACACGGTTGAATACTGACCCATGTAGGCCATCACGGTTGCCGTATCCATTCCGGACATTTTCTGTTTCAGCTGTTCGGTGGTTTTGCTGAGATCGGCAATGATTTCCTCCGAAGGAACCTTCATAGCAGCGGCTTTTTTCTTGGCTGCTTCAATCGTTTTTTCGGAAAGCGCTCCGGCCTCCGCCTTCATCTCATTAGCCGCCTTGGTCAGGCCTGCTGTATCTGCCGCATAGCTTCCATCTTCATTTTTCTTAAAAAAGCCACTGCTGAAAACGAACGCCGCTGTAATTATTACTAATCCGATTTTTTTCATGATCTCTCCCGATTTGTTTAAGTGTATTTCCATTCAGCTGGAAATCCTACCGAAAACCGGCGTACTGTACAGATCTGATATGGCAGACTGGGGTCATATTTCTTGGGGATTTCGGGCAAAAAAGGAACCTGCAAACAAGAGCAGCGTGGCGGCCAGGCATAGGACGTAGTTTATCGTATACGTACCCGTAAAATGCAGTGCCCCGCTGAAAAAAGCGGGACCCATTGCGCTGAAAATAACCATCAACGTCATGCATAGCCCGCTGATTGCTCCCAGATGTTCGCGCCCATAGTAGCGTGGCCAGGTGACACTCATTAGAATGGCGAAGAGTCCGTTGGCCACGCCACTCCCAATAATGACGCAGTACATGGGCCAGCCGGGGCCAAGAAACAGCATGCCCACCAGATTAAGCGCCATGGCGAGAAGCATTACCGCGAGGAACCAGCGGAGCGGAATCCGATCGCAAAGCCAGCCGCCGATCAGGGTAACGGCCACGGCGATTCGAGCGGAGGGTGGAAAGATGGCAAAGCCGTCTGCGCCGGTCATTCCGGCGGCTTCAAATATGGATTCGATGTTGAAGGTTACCGCTGTGATCACAAGCGCCTGCACAGCCATGGTGGTGGAAAAGGCCCAGAGCGAAAACGTACGCCGGGCTTCGGGCAGGGTGAACTGTCGCGTGACCTCCGGTTTCTTCCGTGGTTTGGAAAGGTCTCTTTTTCCATCAGGGACCAGCCCGCTGGCTTCGGGATTATCGCGGAAGAAGAGCAGGATAAGGGGTGCAAAGATCACGATGAGTATGACGCCCGTTCTCAGCCAGGTACCGGACCAGCCGTGTAGTTTAATAAGCTTGCTGAAGAGGCTGGGGGCGTAGGAAAAACCAAAGGCCACCGCGGCACCGGTAATGCCGCTGGCAAGACCGCGATGGAGGTCGAACCATTTCATGATCATGTTGCGCGAGGCCATGGTCAGGATGCCTTGCCCGCTAAGGCGCAGAAGAAAGAAGAGTACGCTCAGTACGGTGATTACGGCCCATTGTTCCGGGAGAAAGAGCGCCAGCCGAGCCGCGAGGTGGTCGGTGTAACTGAGCAGCAGGAGCACGATACCGAGGGCAACACACGAACCAAAACCCATGGCGCGCGCACCGATACGGTCGAACAGTTTTCCGGCAGGAGTCAGGAAAAAAGCGCTGGTGAAGGTGCCGAACATATAGGCGCCGCTCAGTTCCATGCGGTTGATTCCCAGCGATTCGATCAGGGGTTCGATAAAGGCGGAGACCCCCGTTGTTTGACCCGGAACGCTGAGAATTACGCCGATCACGCCCGCAAATAATACGGTCCAGCCATAGAAGAAGGGCCAGCGGGCGGGATGGAATGGAAATTGGTCGAATGGTTTTTTCATGATAATCAGCGATCCGGGTGATCCTAGGCGAGCATATCGCTAAATCAAGCAAACAGCGAATATTGCGGGAGTTGCGCGGAAAATTTTGCATTCAATCAGGATTGACTCGTTGGAGCGATTCTATATAAATGCCCGCTTGTTTTCCCGTAAAACGGAATCCTGACCGAAGGATCATCGCCAAAGATGTTAAATACCGCATGTCGCGGGGCGAGCGCCCAGACTCGAAAGACTCAAACGGGCGGCCGGTAGAGCCGGCTTAATTTGCAGGGAGGCCATCGGGGAAAGAAAGGAACTAGAAGCAAATGAAATATACAGGACCAAAAATTAAAAAAGCACGTCGTCTCGGCGTCGCGCTTTCACCTAAATCAGAGAAGTTTCTGGAACGTCGCCCTAATCCTCCGGGACAGCACGGCCCAGGACGTCGTCGCGGTAAGCAGTCCGACTACGGTCGCCAGCTGACCGAAAAGCAGCGTTTGCGCTACCAGTACAACATGAGCGAAAAGCAGATTCGTGGCATCTACACGAAAGCATCCCGCAAACATGGAAATACCGGTGAAGTAATGATGGAAATGCTGGAATGCCGTTTGGACGTTCTCGTTCTGCGCGCCGGCATGGCCCGTTCAATCTATCAGGCACGCCAGATGGTATCGCACGCGCACTTCCGCGTTAACGGTAAGAAAGTAAACATTCCTTCCTACTCCCTGAAAATCGGCGAGAAGGTAACCGTTCGCGAAAAATCCAAGGATTTGGATGCATTCGTATTGGCTCAGCAGGTTGCTAAGACTCCTGAGTACATTACAGCGAATGACAAGGAACTGACTGCAGAGCTGAATCGCATGCCTACCCGAGAAGAAATTCCGGTCGTTTGCGAAATCTCATCAGTCGTCGAGTATTACTCGCGCTAAACGATTCTCTTAGAGGATTGTACAAACCGCTCTCATTCCGAGGGCGGTTTTTTTTGTTTCGGTAAATTGAGTTAAACACGAAGGGCTCAAAGGAACCGCGATCATGGATCACGGCTACACGATTCAAGAATACCTTTCCTTCGTGCTCTCTGTGTCCTCTGTGGTGAAAATTATCCAGTCGGGTATTGCCTACAGTATTCATAGACCGCCATCGAGGTGGCGGTGGCGACGTTGTAGGAAAAGGGCATTCCCCAGACGCCGATTTCCACCACGGCGTCGAGCTGAATCAGGCAAGCATCCGAAAGTCCTTCCCGCTCCGAACCAATCACAAGTGCGGTCTTTTTCGGGAAGGAATATTCGGCGAGGGGCGTGGAATTCGTCGTCTGCTCCAAGCCAACCAGTGTGAAGCCTTCCTGCTTCAGCTTTTTCAAAACGGGTGGAAGGCTGTTTTTGACGATGAGGTTTACCTGATCCGCTCCATCGCGGGCGATCTTGCTGATCAGTTTAACATTGCCGGTGGCAATGATTTGCCGGACGCCGCAGCATCCAGCGGTACGGAAGATCGTCGAAAGGTTAACGTTGCTGCGCAACGGACTGCAGGCAATCACCATCGGACGTTCTTCCGTCAGTTCCGTTGGTGGTTTATGGCGTAGATGTTCAAATTTCAAAATAAACCCTTCCCTGAGTAAGATTCAGTAAAGGGGGGAGCATATTCCAACGCGAATGGTTGGTAAATGATTTCCTGCTCCGCGCTATTCCAACCAGCCACCTGTTGCCTGTACGGGTTTCAGCGATTGACCCACGGTGACCCAAATCGCGACGGCTTTGGCCTTGGGATGCTTGGTGAAGGGGAACGAGGTGGTATATACCTGATCTTGAGAATCCATTTTCTGGTTATGCAATCCAAGCGCAACAAAGTTGTGCTCAAGTTTACGGCCCCGATTTTCGCCGGATGTTACGGCACTGGATACTTCGCCGCAAAGCGGGGCGATCCATAGGGTCATTTTTTGCTGCGTGGGATGTGTTGGTATGAAACTCACCGAGGCTTTATTTTCAGTAATGCTTACTGAGAGAATGCCGGGCTGATCTCGGCTGGATTTTCTCCATGTTTTGGAATTCACTTTCCCGTTGACCACAAAGCAGGGTGTAAAGACGGTGCGGGTCTTCCATTCCTTGGAATAGCTCCGTTGGCGGGCGCTGAACTCGGGAGCGGAAAATGGATCGGTCCAGCCGAGATAGTTCCAGTAGTCCACATGAAAGGCCACCGGAATAAATTCTGACCACAACCCCTTTTCTTTAGCATACTCATTCATCCGCCGTTCGGCTGGTGGGCAGCTACTGCATCCTTCCGAGGTATAAAGCTCAACCAGATCCACTTGGCCTGGCCCGCTGACATATCGTTGCTCCGCTGCCACATGGTGCGAAAGGAACAATGCAAGGATGAGAAAAAAGGGTAATTTCATGGGAGTCGATCCTTCATATGCCTTCTTTGATAGAGAATTGTCCGAAACGTTCAATATACGGATGAAACGTCTTGCGTCTGGGCTTGAGCCGTTCTTCCGCAAAAGGTATACAGAACGCTCATTTTTTGCTGTGGAGAAGGTTATGAAAGTATTGGTTAGCTGGCTGAGAGAATATGTTGATTTCGAAGACACCATCGAAGGGTTGTCAGACAAGCTGACTTTTGCAGGATTGGAAGTGGAAGCCATCGAAACTATTGGCTCCGATTTTGCCGGTGTCGTCGTGGGCGAAATTCTGGAAATAGAGCCGCATCCCGGCGCTGATAAACTACGCCTTTGCACCGTAGAATACGGAACGGAGGAACCCATGCGCGTGGTTTGCGGCGCACCCAATGTGGACGTCGGCGGTAAATATCCCTTTGCTCCGGTCGGTACGACCCTGCCCGGTGGCTTCACACTCAAAAAGGCCAAGATCCGCGGTGAAGTATCCATGGGCATGCTTTGCGCCAAAGATGAACTGGGACTGGGCGAGGACCATTCGGGGCTGCTGGTACTGGATGCGGATTTGAAGCCGGGAACTCCATTTGTGGAGGTCTGGGGCGAACCCGAAACCGTGATTGAACTCGAAATTACCCCGAACCGCCCCGACTGCCTTTCCATGATCGGCGTGGCACGCGAAATGGCGGTGCTCTATGGCGCCGAGTTGAAAGTTCCGGCCTATGGCATTCTCGAAACTGACGACGATGTGAACGACGAAATTTCGGTGCAGGTCGATGACGCATCAACGTGCCCGCGCTATACCGCGCGCGTGCTGAAGGATGTCAAAATCGGCCCGTCGCCCGAGTGGATGCAGAAACGGCTCGAAGCAGCGGGTATCCGCCCGATCAACAATGTGGTCGACATCACCAACTATGTGATGCTCGAAACCGGTCATCCGCTGCACGCATTTGATAAGAGCCTCGTTGCAGGGAATCAGATTATCGTCCGCACGGCTAAGGCCGGTGAAAAGATGCGCACGCTTGACGATACCGAGCGCGAACTGACCGAAGAGATGCTGGTTATCGCCGATGCCGAAAAGCCGACTGCCATTGCGGGGGTTATGGGCGGGGGCGAAAGCGAAATCAAAGAGGGCACTACGACGATCCTGCTTGAAGCGGCTGCTTTTGAAACCTCGTCCATTCGCCACACCGCGAAACAGCTGGGCCTGATCACGGATTCTTCCTACCGTTTTCAGCGTGGTGTCAACACCGATTCCGTTGAATGGGCGAGTCGCCGGGCTGCGGAATTAATGTGCGAGCTGGGCGATGCCAAGGTTTGCAAGGGCATTGTGGATATCTACCCGAACCGGAAGGCGCATCTGGAAATCCCGTTTGCCTGGAAACGCATTATATCAATGATTGGTGCAGAAATTCCAATTGATGATATGCGCCGGATTTTCCAGACGCTGGAGATCGATATTGAAAACGATGATGGCGAAACCGCGACGGCATTCGTGCCAAGCTTCCGACTGGATCTTGAACGGGAAGTGGATCTGGTCGAAGAAATCGCCCGCATTCACGGCGTTGATAATATTCCGGCCAATACGCCGCTGGCGAAAGTGATTCCGACCGCCGACGATTCGCGCGTACGTGCCATTTCCAGTCTGCGCAATAACTTGCAGGGACTCGGCGTTAGCGAAATTATGAACTACACGCTCGTGAATCATCCATTGCTCGATCTCTTTAATAAAGACAACCGGGATCTCCGCGAAGAGCTTCCGCATCCAATCAGTGTAGATCAGTCCGTTATGCGGACTTCGCTCATCCCGCAGCTGGTGGAAAGCCTGGGTCGCAACCATTCACGTCAGGTCAACGAAGCAAGTTTCTACGAACTCGGTCGCACCTTTCAGCGGATCAAGGACGGCACCGTGCAGACCGAAACCGTATCGCTTGGCATGATGGGTCCGGTTGGTCGCGCATTACTCAATAAACGCGCGGCGGTTACCGAAGAAGAAATGTTTGTCTGGATGAAGGGGTTGGTTGAACAGCTCTTAAGTTCACAGGGCATTACCGCTGTTTCCTTCAAATCCGAAGACCTACCGGAGTTCGAGGCCGGTAAGGCGCTACTTATTCTGGTGGGCGGAAAAACGGTCGGCTCGATGGGACTGGTTAATACAACCGCCCGCTCCGAATGGCGCCTGACCGGACCTGTAGCTGCCGCCGAGCTGAAGCTCGAAACGCTGCTTGAAAATTCCTTCCAGATTCCAAAAGTTGAAGATCTTGCCCAGTTCCCCTCGATGAGCCGCGATATTGCCTTGGTACTCGACGAATCGGTCAAACATGAAGATGTGGTGACGCTGATCGAAAAAGAAAAACCGAAGGATCTTGAATGCTTTGGACTGTTTGATGTCTATCAGGGGAAAGGCATTGAGAAAGGGAAAAAGAGTTTGGCGTACACCTTTGTTTACCGCTCCGCAAAGCAGACTTTGACCGATAAAAAGGTCAATAAGTCACACCAGAAGCTCATCGACTTCCTCTGCCGGAACCTCGGCGCCTCATTGCGAGAAGGTTAGGCTCGATAATTGCTGTAAATCCTTGGAACTTTTAAGGGTCGAATATGGGGCGGAAGAATTAAGTTTAGTCGTTTTGTATGGAGAAAAATATGCGGAAAAAGACCGTTGCACTTATAATATTCGCACTTCTATTTATTGGGTTTTCCGTTTTTCGCACCATTACGCCTTATAAAGGCGGAGTCCAATCGTTTAGCAATAAAATAAGTGCTGATACAGTAGCAACCGTAAAAACATCCGACTCGATTTCTACTGCAGAACCAAAATTATCTTTAGCCGTTACTAAGCATGAATTATTAGAAGTTTTTCCGGAGGAGCAAGCTGAGTGGCATCGAGAAACTCCTGCTGCGCTACGTGTCGGCGTAGTGGTACCCGATCCGATACTGCTACAGACTGATTCGCCCATGGAGGTGGGTGATCGAATATCGTTACGTTTTTTTGATGATGTATTTTTTGATGCGGAGCTGATTAATATTACTGCGTACCCGAATAAGGGCGTTGGTCTGACAGCCCGACTTACAGGATCCGGACATGGTGTTGTACATATGGCGTATTCTGGGGGCGAGTTACGAATTTCGACGGAAGTTCATGGCCAAAATGATTTTTATGTGCGGTTTGATCCAGAAACCGGCCGGCACCTCGCCATTGAGGTTGATCGTGCGGCCTCTGATATTAAATCCTGCCCATCGTGCAATGCTTTCGCCGATCCTCTCAAATCGGTTGAGTCGCAAATTTCTACTTCATCAACATCAGCGGATGCACAGTCTGCACCTTCAGTTGACGGCCCGACTGTCGCTACGATGGACCTCCTGATCGTTTATACGACGGCAGCAAAGAACTATGAAGGCGGAGTAAACGGAATAAATAACAATATTAACGTGGCCATGCAGAAAGCAAATACAGCCCATGGAAATTCAGACACACGGGTCATTATAAATTTGATGCATTCAGAGGAAGTTTCTTATGTTGAGAATCAGGGAGATATGGAGGATGACCTTGAAAAATTAACATTTATAGGAGGTTCTAATAGCGAACTAGATCATATTCATTCCTTGCGCGAAACCTATAAAGCAGATTTCGTCAGCCTTTTTGCATTGAGTACTTCCTCAGGAGGAATTGCCTGGTTACTTAATGATACGGGAGGAGATGAGGATCGTGCATTTAATGTGAACCGGGTGCAACAGACTGATTTTACATATACCATGGTTCATGAAATTGGACATAATATGGGGTGTGGACATTCGGCCACACAATGGACGCAACAGGGTCCTGGTGTATATTCTTACTCCTCGGGTTGGCAGTGGGGGGATGCGGGCTCTCCTCCGACAACCATCGGATATTGCTCTGTTATGACCTATGAAGACTTTGACGGTGTTGGTAGTAATAAGTATGTCCAAGTTGGACATTTTTCAAATCCATCGATCCAGTATTCTGGAATAAATACGGGTAATTCAGGCCAGGGTGATAATGCCCGGACGATCCGGAGTTTGCGGTTTACCTATGAAAATTATCGGATTGGCAATCCTGATCAGGACGGCGATGGAATGGCTGACGAGTGGGAGGACGAGTTCCTTGGCGGAACCAACGCGCTAGCAACAGCGGATCTGGATGATGATGGCATGAACAATATTTCTGAGTATATTGCCGGTACATTACCAAATAATGCTGCTTCTATTTTTGAAGTTACCTCGCACTCTGCTCCTGTATCTAATAGCGCTCCATTCATCGTTACGTGGAATGCCGTGGCAGGGCGTGTATATGATGTGAAGTGGACAGAGAATTTAATTTTTAACTCATTTACCAACATTTCGGGCTATCTACCCTATCCGGCAAACAGCTACACAGATCTCGTCGAACGTACTTCCCTGCAAAATCTATATCGTGTTGATGTTAAGCTCGATCAATAGAGAGCGGGATCTTTACTTTGGCAGGGTATTTGCTGTATAAGTCAGTTGCAAACGGGGACATCCGTGCCTGTTTGCGACATGATAATGAAAAGCACACGATTCATTTTATTGGGCGGTTTATTGCTGCTGCTCGTGGCTTATGTATCCGGTATTCGGTATCCGGTGCGGGTTACTGCGGTCGATCAAGATTTAGCGTTTCCAGCCATGGAAGTACACTATCCTTTGATCGATCCCTCACAGAAAAGTCATATACCTGAACCTAACACCGAGCCGGTTATCCTACCTGTCGCTGCCGCTGAATCAGTTGCGGTAATAGCACCCGTCCAGCCATTGGAAGAGCGGGGCGATGCGATGCTCTTCGAAATTGATGCGCTGCAAGGTATGCCGTTCGATCAGGCGATCACCATGCCGTTTGATTAGGTTTCGGCACAGGCGCCAATACACGGGTGCATTATTGAATGTTTTCCAGCGCGCAGGTGTCTTTATCTGTATCAAGCTGGAATCACAAGAATTGTAATGAAAACGGGTAGAGCCAGCCATTCGGTTTCCAACTATTGGCAGTTGGAGGGATGGCGTATTGTCTTTTAGTTCCCCATGCCGATGCTCAACGTGAGGATCGGGTTCGAGTGGCGCGGAGCCGTGCTGATCGGGATAAGGCCGAAGTCAGGGAATGGGCACAGAAAAGGGGCATGCCTATGCGTTATGATGATGGCAGCCGAGTCGTGGAAATTATCGCAATGCGGGATGGCCATCCGATCTTCTACACAACGCAGAATGACGATGCCGCAATTTCTGCCGCAGCCGACCAAGTACGGAATATTGCTCCTTATAATGCTACTGGCGCCGGGGTATCCGTCGGCATTTGGGACGGGGGCTCCGTGATGATAAATCATCAGGAGTTCGGCAATCGGATAGCCTCGGTTGACGGTGCTTCCAGCCATTACCACGCAACGCACGTTGGGGGTACCATTGGTGCATCCGGAATTGTGGCACGCGCCGAGGGAATGGCCCCGAATGTTGAAATCCGTTCCTATGATTGGAACGCGGCCGAAGCCGAAATGATTTCTGCGGCATCTTCGTTTCCGGGAGAAGCGGGCAAAGTATTACTTTCCAATCATTCCTATGGAATTCTGGCCGGCTGGTTTTTTGCCGGATTTACAAACCCATGGACGCATCGAACCGGGTATCATTGGTGGGGTAATCTTGCCATTGATGTTACCGATGATTATTACGACAATCTGTTTCCGGGGCAGGCGATGCGCGCCAGTACACTGAAAGGCTTGATTATTCATGCGGCCGATGACCTGGGCCGCCCGGGACCGGATTATCAGTATGGCTGGGGTTTAATGAATACACACACCGCTGCCGAGCTGCTCAAAAAACGGTCTGATGGAAACCTAATTTGCATGACTGAAGCCCAGCTGACCTCCAATTCAACCGCTAATGCATTTACCTGTTTCGCCGATGATGCAGCGTCCATACGGGTAACGCTCTGCTGGACAGACCCGCCGGGAGCATCGACCATTAATCACGACAGCCGAACAGCTGTACTGGTCAACGATCTGGATTTAACAGTTACAGGTCCGAGCGGAACTCATTATCCATACAAACTTAGTTATTCCAATCCGGAGGCCAATGCTACGAATGATTCGGAAAACAACGTCGATAATGTTGAACAGGTTTTTATCGCTGCACCACCAGTTGGTAACTACACCATCACCGTCGACTTCGACGACTCGCTGCAGGACGGTGAACAGCACTACTCATTGCTGACGAGCGGAGTGGTTTCGGATCAGGATGGTGACGGTCTTCCGGACTATTGGGAAACAGGGTTCTTCCTGAGCACGACCGGCGGGCTTGCTACCGCCGATGCGGATGGTGACGGTTTTGATAACTTGTCGGAATACATCGCTGGCAGCAATCCGATGGATCCGAATTCTGTGTTTGGATTCATATCGCAATCTGTGCTGCCATCCACCGGACATCCTCCATACATTGTGGAATGGAATAGTATGCCCGGCCGCGTTTACAACGTGTACTGGACGTATCATCTTCTCTATGTACCGGTCACATAAATTTCCGGAGAAATTCGGTGGCCGGCCAATAGTTACACCGATGCGGTCGATCGATTAGGAGAACAAAGTTTTTACCGCATTAATGTGCGCATGGACAATTAGTCTTCCTGATTTCCAAGATCAGGAACTTCCACCTGCTCAACCGGGCACTCTTCGAGGGATTCCAGAAAAAGGCGACCGTACCACTGATTATGAATCCGGCTGTCTAGCACCGTAACCGTTCCAAAGTCGCTACCGCTGCGGATCAGCCGTCCAACACCCTGCCGGAATTTAAGCACGGCTTCGGGCAAAGAATATTCCTTGAACGGATTTCCGCCACGCGCCTCGATGGCTTCGAAGCGCGCCTCAATCAATGGATGGTCGGGAACCGCGAAGGGCAGGCGCGTAATGATCACATTGCTCAGCGCCTCGCCCGGCACATCGACGCCCATCCAGAACCGGTCGAGCCCGAACAATACGGCCGCATCGTGGTTTCGGAATTTTTCAAGCATGCGATTGGGCGGCATGCCGGTTCCCTGAACTAGAAACTCATACCCATCCAGTTCAAAATCAAAACGAAGTTCGTCGGCCACCTTTTTCATGAAGCGCGAATTGGTGAACAGCACAAATGCCCGTCCTCCGCTCTCGTCCACAAAGTGTTTTATGGCGGTTGAAGCCGCTTCTTCAAAGTTGTTTGCCGCAGGTGGCGGCATGTTGATTGGTATCTGAATCTGCATCTGCCGCGAATAATCAAATGGTGAACCGACGCGCAGTTCAGAACATTCCTCGGCGCCGACCCGATGGCGGAAATAATCCAGATTATTACCAACGGCCAGGGTGGCGCTCGTCATGACAACACACGGGATTTCCTCGAACAGCATTTCGCGCAAAATCGGACCCACATCAATCGGAGCGGAATAGAGTACGGGCGTTTTCCGGCGGCCTTGAACTTCGGTCCAGTAGACTTGACCCTCTAACGACTGCTTGAGAAACGACTCAACGGCATCGCGTAATTCGAGACCTTTG
>JAZGFK010000038.1:0-38777 GCA_036479375.1 Pontiella sp.
GCCGCTGATGACATTGTTTCATAGTCAGTCATTGTTGGGATCTGGTCGGGAGTTATCGGGAATTGTGTGCTTTGAGCTATACTCTCTCATACTGTCTCTACGCTGTAAGCAAAAGAGAGCGGCCTCAACCGCTCCCGCAAACAATGACATTTCCTCAGAGGCTACAACCGCTCCAGCGCATCCTCCAGCTGGCCGTCGACCAGATGGGTATAAATCTGCGTGGTGGAAACGTCACGATGCCCCAACGCCCGCTGAACAACCAGCAGGTCGTTGGTGGCCTCGTAAAGGTGCGTGGCAAACGTGTGCCGCAATCCGTGCGGGGAAAGCTCCTTTTCGATTCCAGCCTTCTTCATCCAATGCGCGATGCGGTTGGCCATCTGGCGTTGGCAAAGGCGCGTCTTTCGATTGGAAATCAGTAGCGCACTGCACTGCGGCGTGTTTTGTCGGGATCGTTCTTTCATATATCTTTTCAGCAGAATGCGGAGGTCGGTCTTAATGAATTTGACCTGTATCACATTTCCCTTGGCCCGCACCCGTAGCTGTTTGGCATCGAGATCAATGTCGTTGATCTTCAGCGCCGCCAGTTCGCCAATACGGATTCCGGTGCCGAGTAGGATTTCAATCATTACCCGGTCGCGCAAGGAGGCAAAGCCGGTGCGTGATTTAACCTCTTTCAGCAAGGCCTTCTTTTCTCCGCCCGTCAGAAATACGGGCGGCTTTGGTGGGAGTCGCTTCATACGCAGAGACCGCGCCGGATTGTCAGGCGTGATTCCCATGTCCGAAGTCCAGCCAAAGAAGGAGCGCACTGCCGCTTTCATCCTATGCAGGGATGCGGGCGACCGTGCGCCTTTCGGGCACTGCAATACCTCATCCGACGAAAAGGCTCTATCCAGCAAGATAGGCGTTGCATCGGCGCATCGCGACAAACCGGCCACACGCGCCACAAGGCAGAGGTCACGCTTGTATGCGGCGATGGTTCCTTCGGCACGGCTTTCGGCGGACAGGTGCGAACAAAAGGCCGCGATTGCGGCCTCTGCGGTTAATTCGGTCTGTGGCATTTGGTTATTCACCCTCGGTCGCCTCGCCAACGGCTTTATCCCGCCCCATCGGAGTGCTTTTTGGAAGCGGGAGATCCTCAATCATTCCAGTCTCCTTCGCCCAGACCAGCATCATGCGGAAAACCCGCACGGTCTTGGCAACGGTTCGTTCGGCCCGAGCGTCGCCGTTTGTGCGTTTCAGCAGTTGATCGGATTTAAAAAACTTACCAACCTGAGGAACGCGAAGGTCGGCCAGCTTCTTATCGGAGCCGAAATACTCCTCAATCAACGCGAGGTCTTTTGCGTAGGTGTACAGCGTCCGTTCTTTTTTCCCCAATCCTCGCAAATGCTCGATAAAGGCTTCGGTCGCTTCGTGAATGGTCATCTCTGTCATGGCTTTGTCTCCTTTGTGGTTAAGTCGGGGCGTTCACCCCATGAATTCAATCACCTGCTGAAGAAGCTCTTCAACATGCCCGAGCGAACCAACGTGCGCCCAGTTGACCGTGTTGGATTGAGCCTCCGCCTTTATCTTTTCCTGAATAAACTTCATGCTCTCGTCGATGTTGGCCTGCCGCTTCGTAAAGGCTGTCCGGGCGGTGTCGCTGTTCTTGATCTTCTGCATGGTGTTACTCCGTTTTTCCGTTTCGCGGGTTTCTCCCGCAATGCCAGCACTAACGCTCTTATCCCGTTGCACATCAAGTCATTGAGGCGAGTGATGTGCATTTAAAAACAAACCCTAAACACAAGGAGACCAACACAATGAAAAAGATGATCGCACTCATTGCCATCACCTGCGCGGCAGTCGGCCTGATGGCTGGATGTACGACCTATGAGCCACCTGATAAAATCAAGTCGGCCACGGCGACGCTAAACCGCTACACGCCCGAATATGTCCGTGAAGCCAACAAAGCGCTCACGGAATCGAACCACCCGGATGCGGAACGTTTGACCGGGATTGGCCAGCGGCTTGAAACGGCGATTGATTCGCTCGACCGCTGGGCCAACGACACGTCGGCGGAGGTGGTGGAATGAAACAGATTCTCGAACAGAATAGCGATGCCGTGCAGCAGGCCGGACAGGCTCTGGTGGACATCGGCTCCGAACTGGCTGCCGGAAAGATCGATAACGCTTTTGAGCGATTGGCGACTGAACAGCAGAAGTATGCCGAGTGGGAAGAGCTGGATCAGGCAGCGTTGGACATTGAAGATGCCATCGCCAACCGCAAGAACTCGCTGGCGGTTAAGCAGGTGCTCACCGAACTGTTGACCGCTGTGCTGGGTTCCGCCCTGCGTGTGGGAATGTAAGCATGGCACTGACGGCCAGAGAACGTAAACTCGCCGAAACACTGCGCGATCCCGCGTTCTGGGGACAAGCCTATCTCCACAACCGGGACGGCTCTGGCCGTACCTATTGGGACCACCAGCTCGAAGACCTGCGGAGTTCCCATAAGAATATCATCCACCTGGATGGCCGCGATGTTGGTAAATCCATTGTGCTGTCAACGGATGCGCTGCATTACGCATTCACAACCCGGGGCGGACAAGGCCTCATTGCCGCACCGCATCAAGGGCATCTCGACACGCTGATTGAAGAGATCGAATTCCAGTTGGACCACAACGAAGATCTGATGAACAGCATTGCGTTGAGCAAATACGGAAAGCCGAAGATTCAGCGCAAACCCTACTTCCGAATCGAATTCACCAACGGTTCGGTGATCTATTTCCGTCCGGCGGGCGCATATGGTGATGCGTTCCGATCTCTCCACGTCAACCGCGTCTGGGTCGATGAAGGCGCATGGTTGCCGGAACGAGCGTGGAAGGCACTGCGCCAATGTCTAAAAACCGGAGGGCGATTAAAGATTTATTCCACCCCCAACGGCCTGCGTAATACCACCTATTACCGTCTGACCCTATCCGAACAGTTCGAGGTATTTCGCTGGGCCTCATGGCTCAACCCCAGTTGGACCAAGGAACGCGAATCTGAACTGTTGGAATTCTATGGAGGGCGGGATACCTCCGGCTGGCAGCACGAGGTCGCGGGTGAACACGGCAAGCCGTCCTACGGCGCGTTCAATGTTGAACAGCTCAATCTCTGCCGACAGGAGCTACTGGAATATCAGAAAATCACCATTACCGACGCAGAACTCCGTGACTGCCAAACGGAAGAAGCGGCGTATGATCGACTGGAGCTATTGCTCAACCTGATGCCCCGAACTGGGTTGTTTTGGATTGGTGGCGACTTGGGTTATACGAACGACCCAACCGAACTGGTCGTATTTCAAGAGGTGGAAGTTGGTGACCGCACGATTGTGAAGCTGGTGCTACGGCTTCACATGAAACATGTGTCCTATCCGCATATCGCCCAGACCATCGCCTTATTGGAGCGCTATTTCACCCCGGCAGGCATTGGTGTCGATAATGGAGGGAACGGGCTGTCCGTCGTCCAGGAGTTGCTGACGCTCGATAAATACAAAGAGCTTCAGCTCGAAGATCGCCTCAAGGGATTTGATTTCGGCGGTATGACACGGATTACCTTGCGTGACGGCAAAGAGATCAAAAAGCGCACCAAGGAGCTGATGACCAGCCTCATCAACGGGGCATTGCAACGCAAGCTACTTATATTCCCGGCGGACGATCTGGAAATTGAAGACCAGTTCACCACGCAGACCTATACCCTGAGGGACGGAAAGATCATCTATTCCAAAGGAAACGATCATGTTATCGACGCCGTTCGCTGCGCCATGCTTATCCGCGAACTCGAAGACCTTGGTGCTGGAAGCGAAGAGACCGTCTTTATCAAACCCGTCCTGACCGATCCGATTTTTATTTAACGCACACTCCGACACTTTTCCCTCCGCTCCGGTAAGTAACCGACCTAAGCATCATCAAGCCCACACAGGGCAAACATGCGCGTGAACCCCGCGACGGAGAGCAGGATGGAATCAACAGCAGAACTGGAATCAAATGGCGACGTGTTAACGCCGATGGCAACAGCGGCGGCGCTGGACAGCTCAGCCTTCAGTACGGTCAGTGCCAACAATGCAGTTCCAGCTTCATGGGAGGAGCGGGCGCGAAAGGCATGGGAATACTATCTGGAAGAACCGCTGGTTAAGAACTGCGTCAACTCATGGCGCACCTTTGCTGTGGGCGATGCAATCAAGATTTCCAGTGATGATGACAAGCTGAAGGATGCCGCGCTGGACGCCGCAGGAGAACTGGGTGTTACGGAATTTATCAAAGACATGATTCTGCAGCTGCTGGTCAAAGGTGATGCCGTCGGATTCAAACGCTATGCCACGACTGGTAAGGACATTGAAGAGCTGGTTTGCGTCAATCCGGTATCCGTGAAGGTTAAATATGCCCAAGGCGAACTGATTGAAGCCAAGCAACAGCCGGAAAATAGCGGCGGCGATACAATTGACCTGCCCGTCGATCAGACCATCCACCTGAAGTGGGATGCGCCAGCCTTTTCGCCTCGGGGCAATTCGCTGGTACTTCCGGCGTTTCAATCCATCGAACTCTTGCGGGACTATCGCAAGGCGGAACAGGCTATAGCGAAACGCTGGACGACTCCGTTCCGAATGCTGAAAGTCGGCGGCGCGTTTGGTCAGAAGATGGTGATGCCCGATCAACGCATGCTCGAGCAGGTGCGCGATATGGTGAACAAAATGGATATGAAAAGCGGCCTTGTTGTGCCGTTTTACGTCAACGTCGAAACGCACGGCACCGACGGACAGGTGTTGAATGTCGAAGACAAGGTAAAGGAAGTTAAAGAGGATATTATCGTGGCTCTCGGGTTGGCACGCTCGCTGGTTACCGGTGACGGTCCGAATTTTGCGACCGCTTCTATCAGTATGCAAAAAATGATGGTGATGATCCGAGAGATTAAACAGGCAGCCCTGAAACTGCTTGATTGGATTTTTGACGATTGGATGGAACTTCATGACCAAGGCGACAAGTCGCTTCAGTTTATCTTTAACGACCTTGATCCCAGCGATGCAGTCGATTTTAAGAAGTTGCTCATTGAACTGTATGACCGCAAGCTGATCAGTCGATCCAGCCTGCAGCTCAAGATGGATCTGGACCCGGCGATTGAATCGGCCAATCGAGAGAGCGAGCAGAAAGTCATCGATCTACTAGATGAAAAACAGGTAAAGCCGATTAACGACATGGTGGTCTCCGGTATCTTGAGCCTTCCATCTGCCCGTAAAATGCTTGGACTTCCAAATGAGGATGTCGCAGAGCCTAATACAGAATCGGCGCAAGCCTCTCTAAATGCACAAGCTGATAGCTTGTGCGACGAATGCACCCACTTTGATTCTGAAACGAATCATTGCCGGGTTCATAATGCCGAACGGAGCTTTGATGCGCCTGCTTGTCGGTTCATGGATGCGCGGGAGGGTTAAGCATGGCCTCCGATCTCAAACAGCGGATCCGTAAAGCTACTGAAAAGAGCCTGAAGGCCCGCAATCGTTATAGTGATACCATCACGGCCCAGCTTACGAAGGCGCTGAAAAAGGCTGAACAGGAAGTCGCGCAGTCGATTCTTAAATACAAATCGCTCGGCTCACTTCCCGACAACCAACTGGCTCGGCTCTCCGGACTTGAAAAACTACAGGGCGAACTGGGAGACGTGACACGTTCGCTCAAAAAACAGCAAACATTGATCTTTCGCAAAAGCACCAAGGCCGCTTTTAAGGGCGGCATTGCGGAAGGTATAGGCGAATTGACCTCCGCCAAGTTGCCGTTTTACGCCGATCTCACACCCAATGGTATCGACAAGTTGGCCACTAAAGCATTCTCCATTGTTGACACCAATGCTCTCGATTTTATGGCGCACTACAACCTGACGTTGGCGGGCGATGTAAACCGTGAGCTGGCTGACGGAATTCAGCGCACCATTCTGAATGGAATCGCCACCGGCAAAGGAGCGGATGATATTGTCCGAGATCTGGGATCTGTGATTGTGGACAAAGATTCATTCCGCCAAGCCGGAACCCGGGTGTTCAGCAAAGCACAATATCGCATGGAAATGATCGCCCGGACTGAAGTCCTGCGGGCACATAACATAGGGCGACTCAAATTCCATGAGCGGATCGGCGTTCAGAAGCTAGAATGGATGACCATGGGCGATGAGCGCACCTGTCCGGTCTGCGGACCATTGGACGGTCAGACTTACCCCATTGAAAAATTCCCCCAACAGCCCGCGCATCCCCACTGCCGATGCACCAATATGGTCGCATGGCCGATGGAAATATGCGGATCCGATCTATCTGCTCAGGCCGCGCCGTCAGCGGTTCAGGGCGATGCCTGCATTTTGCCGCCGCATGTGGTGGAAGGTATGGCCGATGCACAAGCAGCGGAAACAAAACAGCTAAAGCAGGTATTTGAAAACGGTTCGGCGGAAGGTCTAAAAGGATTAACGTCTAAACAGCTCCAAACCCTCGCCAAAAGCAACGGCGTCTCCGTCGCCCGCACCAAAGCGGACTTTATCAAGCTCCTTGATAAGGCAGAACCCAGTGTGGATCACAGTGGGCTGGCGGGTGCTGCACTAAAGGCGAAGCTCAAGGAACACAAAATCGGCCTGCTTCGCACCAAAAATGAATTGATTGAACTGCTGGCCCAAAAGCAGGCACAACTGAAACAGGCGCAACTGGTCGCCCAGCAAATGGCCAAGCTTCCGCCCGTTGAGGGGCTGGATGGCATGACGGCCAAACAGCTCAAAGAAATGGCCAAGAGCAACAACATATCGCTGAATATGACCAAGCAGGAAACCATTGAACTGCTCGACAAACTCGAGCCGGGCATCGATCACACAGGGCTCAAGGGCCAAGAATTGCTCGCAAAAAAAAAGCAGCACGGCATCGGCATTCTGAAAAACAAACAGCAGCTGATCGAAGCCCTCCAGAAGAAGGCGGGATCCGATCTGGCCAAATCGACAAAACAGAAAGCGGCGGAACAAGCCAAGAAGCTGCTCATCAAAAAACAGACGGAGCTTGTTGATAACGCAGTCTCCGGCGTTCAGGTACCGGATTCTCCACTCGATTACAGCCAGTTTATCAGTCAGCTGGGTGATGCAGAAAAGGCGCTATCCTCCGCGACGGATCTGTCTCAGGATCTGCTGGCCGGTCACGCAAAAGAGATCGCGCTCAAAAAAAAGCTGTTTCAGGATCAGGTGACCAAACTCAAAGCGTCCGAGCTGAAAAATATTGCGAAGGAATCCAAGCTGAAGCATTGGCAGTGGGCGGGAAAAGACGATCTTGTCACGATTTTTACCGAAACCGATCCGACCAAAGTGGATGTTGCCAAGCAAAGCATTGAAACCAAATGGTCAAAGTGGGCGGAAAAGCATAGCGGGAAGAAAAAGGTAAAACCCAAGGCTCCGGCAAAAGTGCCGACACCTAAACCCGAGCCTCAGAAGAAACCCATATTTACAAAGAAAGGCTCCGAATATGACGAGGCCGACCTGAACTGGAAAAAGAAGCCCGCCAATGCCTTTAAAAAATCTGGCAAAGCCGATGTTGGCGGTGCGCACGAAAAGGAATTCTGGACGGATGAAAACGGCGAAAAATGGTTGTTCAAACCGGAAAAGAACTCCAGCGACAACTTTATCGCGCACGGGGAAGAAGCGGCGTACAAGATTGGCCGTCTAATTGACCCAGATGCCATTGAAGTGCGAACCATTCAGCTCAACGGACGGACCGGCTCCATTCAGAAATGGCGTACCGATCTGAAAAACGATTTTGATTTTCGCGGTGTACTTCCCGAAAACCTGTCCACATTGGAAATTGAACAGCTCCAGCGTGAGCATGTGATCGATTGGCTGATCGCAAATCACGACGGTCACTCCAAGCAGTTTATCCGAGCGGCGGATGGACAGGTGTACGGTATCGATAAAGGTCAGGCATTTAAGTTTATTGGGAAAGACCAGCTATCACTCAATTACCATCCCAATCGCAACTGCGGTGAGTCTGAGCCATTTTACAATACCGTTTTCCGTGCGGCCAAAGACGGCAAGGTCAACTTCGACCCCAACGTGACGCTGAAATATATTCAGGAAGTCGAAAAATTTTCAGATGAGTCCTATCTCGATATGATCCGCCCCTACGCAGAAGGCCGATTCGGGAAAAACAAAGCCGGGTTGAATCAGTTTTATGAACAGGCATTGGACCGAAAGCATAACCTGCACCGTGATTTTGAAAGCTACTATGGCGAGGTGCTGGGGCAAAAAGGATTCCGGTTCGACGCAAAGAATCCGACAGTCAGTGCAAAAAAACTCCTTCAGGCGGCGGATGAAGCCCTCATTGATGATGCTGGAAAACTTGGATGGCAGGGAAAAACACTGCCGTTCGACAGCGGTGACGTGGAGGACCAGAACGCATTGATCTTTACGGAAATTTTCAACGGCAAGCCCCGCACAGTCGTTAAAATGAAAGTTCGTCCCGACACCGACGGAACCATCGTTTCCAAACTCCAGGGGCAACTGGACCGTGTCACGATTCCGAAAGGAAAGCCGCTTAAAGAAGATTCCTTTTTCACGGATATTCTGGAGGCCGTTAAGAACGTGAATTACCACTCCACCCAAAGCGGGAACTACAATCAGATCAAGCTCGATAAGGCGATGAAACTTCGGAGCAAGCTGGGCCAGCTCGCGAAAAGCGATGATTCGGATGTTCGTAAGATGGCGGAAAGTTATGTCAGCTGGCTGGATCAGCTCGATGATGCGGTAAAAAACAAAAAAATAACGAAGGGCACGTTTGAGCAATACCTGCCGGAAGCTCCCAAACCGAAGAAACAGAAGAAACCTGATTTCAAAGTGAAAAAAGGATCCGTCACGCACACCAAGCGCCAGATCAATAATGGAGAGATTTTAGTGGATAAGGACGGGGTGAATAACTCCACCATATTCAGGGGCCGGTCTGTAAAAGGCGGTGTTCAGTACACGGCGGAATTTGATGACGGAACCCGGATCAATTATCGACCTTGGAAAGGAGACAATTTGTATGCCCAGCGTGGTGAAATGGAGATCACCATTGACGGGAAGGTTTCCCCCAACAAGATGGAATCGTTGATGGATAAGCTGGATCAACTGGGCATTGATGCTCGGGTGGCATCGCCGGAAAATGCCGAACAGATGTATCTAGAAAAGATGGCCTACATTCGCAAGGTGGATCATAAGGCTGACTTTAAACGGTTACAGACGCGACTGGATGATCGTGATGCCTCCACCACAGAACGGGTTCAGGCGCTGAGGGAATATTGGCAGAAGGAGCTGAAAATCGATGATCTCACGAAACTTCCCGATTACGATCCAATGGGTGCATATCAGGCCGGTTTTTTGGACAGAGAATTAAAAGGCGGTTATCGGAACCAGTTCCGGTTCGACATCTCCGAACAGGAGCTGGAAGAAAAGATGAAGGGACACTCCCTTGTCCACAATTTGACCAACAGCGAGCAGATGTCGGATTTCGTCGAGACGATCATGCAGAACAACGGTGCAATGGTCAGCACGGTTGAAAAGATGCGGATGGGGATTCCTACAGGAGGCATGTCGCCGGTCGCTGATATGAATTCAGGCGGGGCCAGCTACTTTTTTACCCGCATCAAAAAAAAATCCGTCCAGCCACGCCCAACCCGCGCTCTATTTCAAAAAGAGCATGCTCCGACGCATGGATGCTATCAGCTACAACCACGATGCCTACGGAAAGGTTGTTGATGGGTATGTCAAGACGCACCGAGGAAGCGACATCGCAGATTGGAAGAAATTCTCCAGCAACAGCGGCAATGAAACGATTTTTAAATATTCGGTGACGTTGCTGGACAACATTGAATACATCGTGACCAATTCAACAACAGAACAGAAAAAGGTGATACAGAGTTTCGTCAATCGAGGCATAACCAAACTACCTGACGGACGAAAGATCGAGGATATGGTCCGAACGTCGGACAACTGGAGCCGCAGGAAATGAAAGAAGTGATCGCACAGGAAAAAGCCCGGATTCAAAACCTGTTCCGGTTGTTTAATAAAAATGGCTGTAGGATGCAGGTCCGCGAACATGGAGGCGAAAACTTCATCGATACGATTGTCGCCGAATGGATCGTCACACGCATTGCCCCGCATTTTGATACAGCGGGAAAAATAACCCGAGTAGACTTCTGGCTGCTCTGGAAAGAACTCGGTTATTCCGAAGACCGGCGTTGCTGCCACACCACTAAGGTGGTTGGTGTGGATGTAGACGATACGCTTCCTGTTGAAATCGACGGTCAAACCATCGAAGCGTGGCTGATTGTTGAACTGAGCGATGAGCGTAAGCGGATTCATCACGTTGAGATGATCGAATCCGTCACCGAACCGAACCATGCCGCTGACTGGAAACAGTGGACTCAGTATCGGGCCGACCATCCGGATCTGTTCAAACGAATTGACGAGAGCGTATTGGAAGAGCACCTCGAAATGGCGGAGGAATGGGAATGAAGCTACGCTATATGATTGATTCCATTTTGCCCGATCCATCCAAGCCGGAATACCAGCCCGTCGGAGTATGGGTTCAGGGCTTCGGGAGCGGTTTGGATATTGAAATGTTCTACCTAGACTCGAATGATCAGGCCATCCTCAAGCGGGAAGAAGCTGCCGACTGGGTGATTAACCGTCTTGTTGAGAATGAGATCAAAACCCTACCTGATGATTTTCTGGAATACCATCAGCAACAACGCTCGCCATATGACGGCATATTTTCCAAGATTTTCGAGACCTCAGAATATCCATCCACTACGGCCTGTGGAACCGCCGTGCTCGCCTCGATAAAAAAATAAGGCCACTCGTCCGACACTTTTCAAACTTCTCCGGTAAGTAACCGCTGAACAACCGGTCGCGTCTACACGCGCCGAACTTTACAGCGACTAACCGGAGATTTTAATGAAGACATTTGCGACCGACCTTGACCGGCTGGCGTTTCTCTTAGAAGCAGATGCGGCGTTCGCAATCGATCCTGAAGAATTGGGAACCGATGCAGCCGAACAGACAGCTCCTGAAGAGCAGGCTCCCGGGAAACGCCCGAAATACATCACCAATTACATCGGCAGTAAACAAAAGCTGGTGGATTGGATCTGGAAACATACGCCGGACAAGGTCGGCTCGGTGCTGGATGCTTTTTCTGGTTCGGCGGTGGTGGCCTACATGTACAAATCCAAAGGAATGCAGGTAACCACCAACGACCGACTGCATTTTTGCCATCATGCTGCGAAAGCGATTGTTGAGAATAGCTCGGTAACGGTGACCGAAGCAGAAATGGATGCGCTGGCTGCCGCCAACGTCAAGGCCGGAACCTTTGTGCGCGACAACTTTAAGGGCATCTTTTTTGTTAAAGGCGTACACGGAGTGATCGATGCGATCCGGGACAACTGCGACAAACTTTCCGGCTATAAAAAGGATATTGCGCTGTTTGCTCTGGGTAAAACCTGCGCCAGCGGCGGATTTGGGCACTTTTCCTCCTCTGCAGAGGGCGGCCAGCGCAAGGATACGCCGGAACAGTTTAAAGCGCGGTTCCGCAAGAATCTTGAGCGAATCAATGCGCTGGTGTTCGACAACGGTAAAACGAACAAGGCGCATCATGGCGATGTGAACGCCATCCTGCCGAAGGTAAATGCCGATTTGGCCTATTTTGATCCACCGTATGCGACCGAATTTTCAACCACCAACTATGAAAAAGCCTACCATTTTGTGGAAGGCCTAATGGTCTATTGGAAAGGCCTTGAAATCAACAAGGACAGTAAGACCAAGTATTATGCTACGGATCACCAGACTGTTACCAAAGGCAACTCCTCCGCCTTTTTTGAAACGTTTCTTGGCAACGCCAAACACATCAAGCATTGGCTGATTTCCTATCGCGACCACGCACACCCGAACGAATCGCAGATGAAAAAGATCATTGCGGGGCACGGTCGCTCATCCCGGATGCAGTCAAAGGATCACTCTTATTCAATCACGGCGAAGCGTGGAGCCGCATCATCGGCCAAAGAACGACTGTTTGTTTGCGTGAAGGGAGCCTCCGCCAAAGCATCGAAAGAAAAGCCTCAACCAATGGCCGCCGCCGCGAATTTCCACACGTCAATTCCAGTGGAGATTGCCTTAAACGAGGATGCTATGCGCTCAGAGGCGATGATGGGGGCCACAGGCGACCCGCAGTTTACTTTTATCCTTTGCCGGACTGGCACCAACCGGAACGGTGACCATTTTACTGCGGAAGAACTCAACCAACGTCACATGACGGCCATCAATAAGAAGGTCGACCTGCAGCACTCGCAGGATTTCGGCGATATTGTAGGTGGAATCGTCGCCGCCGATTATCAGGAGGATGAAGTTGGCGGGCGGATCGAATGTATCGGCGAACTCTACGCCGCCGATACGCCGAATGCGCAGTTGGCCTATAAGCTCATGAAGCGCGGCATCATCACTCAGGTTTCAATGGAGTGTGATTACGAAGAAGGAGAATGCTCCGTCTGCCACAAGCGATTCAAAAGCAAAGCCGATTACTGCACCCACCTGCGCAAATTTAAAGGTCGCGATCTAAGCGGCAAATCCGTCTACGAAATCCTGCACGGCGTCACCTTTTCCGGTCTGGGACTTCTTGACCGAAAAGGAGCCGATGAGCAGGCCCGAATTCTACAGGTGGCGTCGGTTCAGGATCCATCTGATGAACAACAACCCCAAGGAGAATCCCTAATGGACGATAAAGATAAGAAACCCGATCCGTCGTCTTCCGATGCCGCGAAAAACAAAGCTGCGGAAGAAATGCCGAATGCGGAACTGGAAAAGGAAAACCGTGAGCTGAAAGCCAAGGTGTCCGAACTTCAGAAGAAAATTGAGGAACTGGAAGCCGAGCAGAAAGCCGCTGCATCCAAAGCTCGCGCCAACCAATTGATTGGTAAGCTGGAAAAACAGGGCATGGACTTCGGCGAAGAACGAGACAACGAACTCAAACGTCTGGCCGAACTCTCAGATGATGCCTTTTCCGCAACCGAGGCCGCCTATGCAAAAATGGCAAAAACGCATACATCGGAACCGCCGGATAAAGAGCCTCCCCCCAAGAAAGCCAAAGCGTCGAATGATTCGCCGATGCGAACGTCCGCCGGAGTCCGTCCGCACGATGTAGACGACCAAAAGCTCTCGCTCGAAGACCGTCTAAAGAACGGCTTTATGGCCGCCTATAACAACCGCGTCGGAAGCGAAGTAGCCACCAACGCCTAAACCCAAGGAGAATCGATATGCCATTTATTAATCCAACCCACCCGGGCCTCGCGTATGGCGATGGCTACATGCAGGGAAGCGGCGAAGTCGGTCAGTTTGTAGCCGTAGCCGGAAACGACCAGTTTGCCGTCAATACTGATCCAAAGGTTCGCTCGTTCGGAATGCTGATGAAGAGCTACGCCGACGGCGAAATGCCCGGCATTCACTGCAAAGGCGGCACGTATGAAACCGATATTTTCGAAGGAACGATCAATCCCGGTGACGATTTGAAAGTTTCGGACACCGGAAAGCTGACCGGCGGAAATATTGCCGATGATGAACATGTGATCGCTCAGGCCATCTCCGTTCAAAGCGGTGTACTGAAATTTAAACTGCTGATTTAACCAAGGAGCCCATTCAATGGAAAACGAACTTATTGATATTCACAGCCAGGAATACATGGAGACCATGGCGCAACTAATGACGGAAGCGCTGGAGTCTCCCGAAGGGATGCAGGCACTGGCCGCCGCCATTGCCGCGCCAATTGAGCAGGAAATCCGGCGGAAGGAGATTTCCTCCCTGTTGCTCACCCGTCACACGTTGCCCAAAGGCGAGCGTCCGCTGTACCAGAAAAAGCCGACCGTTAAGGCCCACTGGATCAGCAAGGATGGCGAAGCACAGGAACAAGAAGTCGGCAGCGACGAAGTCGAGTTTCCCACCAACCGAATCCACTCCAATCCGATGGTCGATATTTCCGTCCTCAAAAACGGTAACATCGGCACGTTGATGGATATCCAAACCAGTGCGTCGGACTCCATCCGAAAAGAAATGGACCGTCGATCAATCAACGTGTTATCTGCTGCGGTTCCTCCTGAAAACACGGTGGAAGTGGTTGGCAATACACTGACCGAAGAGGCGCTAAACGAAGCCATCTCCATCATTGAAGATCTGGAGCTTTCGGTTAAATACATCGTAATGCGTGGTCGACGCTTCAACGATCTGCGTGGCTGGGATCTCGATCCACAGACCAAGTTGGAACTGCGCCAGAAAGGCGTGGTGAAAAACTATGGAACCGGAGGCATTTTGTTGACCGCCGCAATGCCACTGGATGAAGTGCTGATTATTCCGGACAAGGAAGTGGGAAAACTTCCGGTTCGCGAAAAACTCAAAGCGGAGTCCATCGAAAAGAAAACACGCTTTAAAACCGGTTGGCTGGTCTGGTCGGAAATCGGTCAGGGTATCACCCGCCCGGACATCATGGCGCGAATCAAACTGGGTCTGTAAGAAAGGAGATCTTTATTATGGTTACGATTAAGAATGAACGCCCCGGCATCCTGATTGTTCCGGATGCCGGACTGAAACTGCTTCCGGGAGAATCTATCACCGTTGAGCAGCGAACCGATCAGATCAAGCATGCCCTAAAGCAAAAGCTAGTGAAGCGCTCCGAGGAAGAAACGGAGGCTCCGGCAGAAAAATCCGTCGACCTCAGCACGATGAACGCGACCGAAGCCATCGCCGAGGTCAATCAGATGGACGATCCCGATCTGCTTCAGGGGTATATGCAGACTGAAAAGCGTAAAACCGTACTCGATGCGCTGGGCGACCGGCTCGAAGAAGTGGGAAGCGAAAGTGTTGCTGACTGACCTCATCAGCGATCTGCGCATTGACCTGTCCGATCCGGACGCATCGCTCTTTCAAGAGAACACCTTGGAGCGGTGCGTCCGGAAGGCAGTCTATAAGTTTTCTCGGGATGCGAAGCTAACGCTGACCATTTCCGGTGACAACATCTCACCGGATCCAGAAGGAGAAACCCGGGAACTGCTTCTATTGCTGGGGCAGATCCATGCCTGTCAGGTAATGCGTTCAGCTACGGCCAATGCCTTCTCTTTTTCCAGTGGCGATAAGAAGGTCGACAAATCCAAGCAGCCGGAGCACTGGGCCAAGCTAGAGCTGGACCTGCAATCTGAATATGACAGTCGGCTGGAAGCTTTAAATCCCGATATTCAGATTAATGACGACAACTATATGATCACGCCCGGGCTGGAACCTGTCATTTACGAACAAGGCATCTGCGTGGATGAGGATTGTGAATGTTGCTGAGTGAACAGGAACAGGCGCAGGCCGTACGGGATGTCCGCGAGTTGATCTTTTATTCCGGCGTTACCGCCGCTGTGTTGCGCGTGGTGCCTTCAGAAAACCTGTATGGAAGCGATGACCAATCCTACAGCGGAAACGCCACCATCCCCGTGGAAATCGTCCACTCGCCACCCGAGGAACTGAGCGGTAAAATCGACGCGACCCTTTCCGTCCTGCCGGATGCCGATGTTTTGGCCGAAGATCGTCTTCGGATCGAGGATGTTGTTTATCGGATCCAAACCATTACCGAAGAACATTTTTTCGGCACAATCACCCATCAATCCATTGAACTGGTAAAGCTTCATGGGCGTTAAACGCACTGGCGACTGGAACAAAGCAAAGGCCAAGCTCAACGGCACGCTCGGCGTTCGCATCGCGGCGGCCCTGCAGCAGGCCACTATTCGCAACACACTTTTTCTCGTTCGCGAAATCCAACGAGGTATTCGCAGTCAAGCCCCCGGCGGTAAACCCTTCGCCAAGTTGGCCGATAGCACCATCGACCGCAAAGGCTCCAGCAAAGCCCTTATCGATACTGGGTTCCTGATCAATTCCATCACCCAGAAGATCATGGCTGACAAAGCCTTCGTCGGCCTACTGCGGGGCACCGTTAATAAGGACGGCGAGGATATGGTCAATATCGGCGCGGTAATGGAATACGGCGCAACCATCAACCATCCCAGCGGCGCGACCATTATTATTCCGGCCCGTCCGTTTCTGCACCCGGTGATGCAAAAGCACCGCAAGACGATTGAGCATAATTATCGCGACGCATTAAAAGGTGTCCTCTGATTTTCGACACATTCACGGCGTTTCCGGTAAGTAACCCTCCATAAGCTATTGGAGAACATCGTGAGCACCATTCGAACCGTTACCGAAACCTTAATCAGGAAGATCAAAGCCGATATCCATCCGGATGCGGTTCTGATTTTACCTGATGATCTGTTCGAAGTGCAGCGGACTCCGAGCGTGGTTCTCCAAGGGCCAAAGCTGACCGAAAACAGCCAACGGCGCAATTTGAGCCGCTTGATTGAGAAAGACGTCGAAAACCTATCCTATGAGGAGTGTGCTTTCCCGCGCCTCTACCACCTGGACTTTGATCTAATCATCACGGTGGATCGTGAATCCGAACTGCTCGATTTTCATGAGGCCGTTTCGCGGTTCACCCAATGCACCCCGGTTTTACCTATTGATGACAAGGGGTCACTCAACCTGACCGAACTCGCTCCGCTTGGTGGTCTGAACAGGGTCAACCTTTCCAATCTTAAACAGAGCACCGGGCGCATCCGCATTGAGGACTGCCCTGTATATGACGGTCAAATCCGTAACGGCCAGCTCATCAAAGACCGCACTTTCGAGTTTCACGGCAGCGTGAACGAAAAACGAACCTATAACCCTCAAGGAGATGTATTGTGATTGAAATTCATAACCTTCAGTTCCAACCGCTCACCTTCAATATGGCCGGAGAGAAAACCCTGCATCTCGGCTCGCGTGAGCGCACTGCGATTCCCGACAAGGAGGTGTCGCATGAAATCAGACTCGCTGAAAAGCATGGCCTGATCCGGATGCAGAAGCAGGATGCCAAGAAACCGTCCGCTACCACAAAGAAACCCAAAGCCGCCCCCTCGGGAAAACCCGCTAAAGGAGGGAAATAATCATGCCGAGCTATCTATCCCCGGGGGTTTATCCCCGCGAAACGGACTTCAGTTTCTATGTAAAACAGATATCCACCTCCTCCGCCGCCATGGTGGGCGTCGCCGAAAAAGGCCCGATCAATAAGCCGACGTTGGTAACGAGCTGGGAGCAATTCCTGAAAACTTTTGGCGGTTACATCAACGAAGGCTATCTCGCGTATACGGCACGATCGTTTTTTGATAACGGCGGTTCGGTGCTGTATGTCTGTCGGGTGGCACACTATTCCGACCCGGTGGACCGGAACACGCTGACGGGGGTCAAATCAAGTGTGCGGCTGCTCAGTCAAATGACGATACAGGTCTTGAGTGGAGAAACTGAGCCGTTTAGCCCGGAGGTTTATGAAGTTTTGGCGATCAATGAAGGCTTCTGGGGGAACCGGTTGGAGGTACGAATTGATAATCCGGACATGACGGATGAATTCTTCGACCTTTCCGTCCTTTATAAAGGCGAGATTGTTGAAACCTACAGCAAGGTCAGTTCGGATGAAAGCTCCCCGGATTTTGTGGAATTGCGGGTAAACGGCATTTCCGGATATATCACGATTCACGACATCTGGACTCCTGTTGACGATACCTTCATGGGAACCCCGCGAACCGAAACCTGTATGCTGAGCGGAGGAGACGACGGCCTTGCTGATCTCTCCGACAGCGATTATATCGGTGACCCCTCCCAACGAACCGGGCTTTTCGCGTTTGATGAAATCGATGCGCTGAACCTGCTGATGGTTCCTGGAGTGACTACTGTTCCGGTTATTAATGCCGGGATTGGCTACGCTGAAAGCCGCAAGGATCTTCTATTCATTGCCGACGCACCACCCATGCTGGAGCCGTTGGATGTGGTGAACTTCCGTAAAGGTCAAGGAAACTACACCCACGCCGCATTCAATTCTTCGTATGCCGCGCTCTATTATCCGTGGTTGGAAATCAGCGATCCGCTTACGGGCAAAAAGAAAAATGTTCCGCCCAGTGGTGCGGTCGCGGGATGCTGTGCGCGAAGCGATAAGAAGACGCATGTCTGGTGGGCACCTGCCGGGATTGACCGGGGCCGCATTTTTAACGCACTGACCGTTGCCTACAAAACAAGCCGGGGCGAACGCGATGTGCTTTATCCAGAGGGTATCAATACGATTGCCGTCTTCCCCGACACCGGCATCAATATCTGGGGGCAGAAAACGCTCCAGAGTCAACCTTCGGCGGTGGACCGAGTCAATGTGCGTCGTTTGATGATGTATATCGAAGAGGCAATTTCCGAATCCTCCCGTTTCGTGGTTTTTGAGCCGAACAATCCGCAGACGTGGCGGTCATTGGGACGCTTGGTCAATCCGTTCCTGCAGGACATTAAGGAAAAAGGCGGTCTGTATGACTACGCCTTCCAATGCGACGAGGAAACCAACACGCCTGTGGTTATCGACCGGAACGAAATGATGGCCCGGGTATTCGTCAAACCGACTAAGACGGCGGAATTCATCGAACTCAACTTTATCCTCTCCGGAACCGGAGCGGTCTTCAGCGAACTTATCCCATAAGGAGAACCAATCATGAATAGCGGAAATATGCCGAAAAGCCTCTACCAGAACTGGCAGTTCGCCATCGAGGTAAATGGCTTTGATGTGGCTCTGTTCCATAAGGGGCAGGAACCGAAAACAGAATTTGAGGAAGTCGCCTTTTCGCCCGCCGGATCAATGTTCGATCAGAAGGTTGCCGGGCGAGTGAAGTTTGAGGACATCAGCCTCGAGAAAGGCATCCTGCAAGACGGCTCCGATAAAGCCGCCCGCGAATGGGTAAAAAAGCAGGTGGATGTGAACGCTGTCACCGGTGGGCTGCCTGCCGACTATATGCGCGATGTTGATCTGGTGCGTTATGACCGGAGCGGCAATGAAACCCGCCGGTGGACGCTGCACGGCGCGTGGATCAAAGGCTTGGAGTATGACGAACTCGAAGGCGGCAACACCGAAAACACCTTCGAGAAACTTACCCTCTGTTACCAGTACTGGACTTAATCAGGAGCAAACCAATGTATACATTTGAATTACCCAGCGGCATCGAGATCGAACTCAAAGAGATGACCGGTGTCGAAGAAGAATTGTTGACCAACCAACGTCTCATTCGCAACGGCGAGGCGATCAATCAGGTGCTGAAAAATTGCACGGTTCGGCTTGGCGAGAACGATAAGCCCGACGTAAGCGACATGCTGGATCTGTTGTCTGGCGACCGGCTTTTCACTCTGGTCAAGCTGCGCCAGATTTCTCTCGGAGATGAGGTCGAGCTGGAATTGGCCTGTCCGAACTCCGGGTGCCGAATGAATAACTTTGTGAGCGTCAATCTGGACGACTCGATGGTTACGCCATACACCGATGAGCGCGAGTTTTCATTCACGTTGCCCGGCTCTGAGAAAACGGTGCGATTCGGATTGCTTGATGGCCACAAAGAAAAACGGCTGGCGGCACTACGCGAGCCGAATATTTCGTCGGCCATGCTGATCCGAATCCTTGAGATTGATGGCAAAGGCCCGAGTAAAAAGTCCCTTGCAGAAATGTCGATGCGCGACCGGAATGCCCTGCGTCAGGAGATGGCACGGGTGGATGCGGGGATCGATACCGCTGTGGAGGTCGAGTGCGATGGATGTGGCACGCGAATTCGTACCCGACTGGAATCCGAAGCGGCTTTTTTATTTCCCGGAGTTCGCTTGTAAGCGACAGCTTTTTTCTCGCTTACGGCGGACTCCACTGGAGCTATCAGGAAATAAGAGTGCTGCCGCTCCAGCTTCGGCAACAATTTGTGGAAGCCTTGGAGCGGCAGCTTGATTTTGAACGAGAGCAAATGGACAAACGATGATGGGTAACGATCTCGGGCTAGGCTTAGTGGTATCCATGAAGGATTCCTTCTCGCAGAACGCCAATCGCATTGAAAATTCCATGGAAAGCCTCGACGGATCGGTTGCGGCGGCCAGCGAGCGCATGACCAAAAATCTGGATCGCATTCAAAAAGGTATGATAATGACCGGAGCCGGTCTTGCGCTCATGGCCGCCCCCGCCGCATTGGCTGCATCGACCGCCGCATCCCAGAAGGCATTGGGTGAGTTGGCATCGTTGGGCGTGAAAGATCTCGGAGCTATCGAGGCCGCCGCCGAATCGTTTACTAATCAGTGGGCGGGTTCCAATAAGGCGGAATTCATTACCGCCACCTATGATGTAAAGTCGGCTCTCTCCAGCCTTAGCGATGAGGCGGTCGGCGTTTTTACCGACATGGCCGGTCTCACTGCCAAGGCAACCAAGGCGACTACGCAGGAGATGGTCGGCACCTTCACCACGGCGTACGGGATCTTTAAACCCATCATGGCTGACATGACCGATATGGAATGGGCCACATCCTTTTCCGGTGCCATGGCGCAGACGGTTGCCTCTTTCAAGACCAACGGCGGACAGATGGCCGACGCTATCAAAAACATCGGTGCGGTCGCGGCGGCGAGCAAAGTTCCGCTGCAGGAACAATTGGCGGTGCTCGGTCAGCTTCAAACCACCATGCCCGGCTCCGAGGCAGGAACGCTCTATAAAGCATTCATCATGAAAGCCGCTGAGGCTGGGGATGAACTGGGATTAGCCTTTACAGGCTCGACGGGCCAACTCAAAGGAGTGGTGCCGATTCTGCAGGAGATCAAAAAACAATTTCCTGACCTTTCGCAGGCCGCAGCACAGGTAAAACTGAAGAAAGCGTTCGGCTCCGATGAGGCTGTAAAGTTTGTGTTACAGATGTCGGCGGGTGTGGACTCGCTCGAGGGCAGTATTCAATCGGTCGGCAAAGCCATGAAAACCGGAACTGCCGTCACCGAACAGATGGCCGCCGCGATGAATCAGGATATTGGGGCGCAGTTTGGGTTGATCCGCCAGCAGGTATCCAACCTGATGGAAATATTAGGAAAGACGTTGCTCCCCATCGTTACGCCGATCATGAACGGTATTTCGCGCATGATTCTGCATTTTCAGAAGATGGCCAAATCAATGCCTGGAGTCACCCGGGCCATACTCACACTCTCCATGGCGCTTGGAGCGGTGCTGGTCGTTGCAGGGCTGGTGACGTCGGCAGTCGGGCTGGTCGGGCTCATGCTTCCGGCGGTGAAAGCGGGATTCCTCGCCATCAGTACCGCCGCCGCTGGAATGGGATCAACCATTGCCGCTAGCTTTTTCCCCGTTACCGCCGTGATCGCCGGAATAGTGCTGGCGGTCTATCTGCTGAAAAAAGCGTGGCAGACCAACTTCGGAGGTATTCGCGATGCTGTCTCTGGGGCATGGAACAAAATCAAACTGGTGTTTACGGGCGTCAGATCCTTAATGTCCTCCCTCAGCAGTGGCACGGGCCAAATGTCGGCGGAGCTAGCCGAAAAACTTCGCTCGGTCGGGCTGCTTGGATTTGTAGTGACGGTCTTCAAGGTATTCTATCGGGTGCGCGAAGGACTCGCTGGACTCTGGGGTGCATTTGCGCATGCCTTCAGCCGAATTCGTGCGATCCTCGAGCCTGTTGCAAAATCGCTGGGGTCGGCCTTTGGCTCACTTTTTAAAGCAATCTTTTCCGTCGGGGAGATTCTGGGCATCACTGCGAATGCCGCAGATGGATCGGGATGGCGAAAGTTTGGAGGGGTCATTGGTACCGTTGCCGGTGTGTTAATGCAGGGGCTAGCTTATGCACTCCGCATCGTGGCGTGGAATATCGGGATGATCGTCAAGGCGCTGACCATTGTCGTGCGGAGCGTCGTATGGGTTGGCAAAATAATCGTGGGTTCACTGATTTACGCCATTAAATTTATCGGGAAATTCCTACTGCCTGTTCGAATGATTGGTCAGGCATTTGTAGCCGCAGGTAAGATTATCTATTCAGTCTGGCAGATTTTGACCGGCGACGTTTCCCTATTGGAAGGGTTGAAAGCGATTGGTGGTGCGGTATTCAACTTTCTGGCAACACCGTTCCGTTGGGCATTCGATGTGATTAAAGGCATCTGGAACGGTATTGCTGGATTGTTCCGGGGCATTGGCCGAGTCTTCAGCGCAATCGGATCCAGCATTCTGAGCACCTTTATGAACCTCCCGCTGGTCAGTACGATCCGAAATCTCTTTGCAACGGTGAAGGCATTCTTTTCCGGCGATCTGACCTTTTTCGAGGCGGGTAAAAAGTTGCTCGTCACGCTCGGGAAGGGGATCTGGTCGGCAGTGACCTATCCGTTCAACATGCTCAAAAATGCACTTGGAAAACTGAGAAAACTGCTCCCGTTTTCCGATGCAAAAGAAGGCCCGCTTTCCTCGCTTACTACGTCAGGAAAGGCATTACTCGAAACATTGGCTAACGGTATGAGCGCCGCGAAAAATGCGCCCAGCAGCATGTTGAAAATCGCGACCCAAGGAATTCTCTCTTCGCTTTCCGGAGCGTGGAATGGGATCCGGAATGCGGGTAAAGCTGCTATGACGCATTTGGCGACTCCGCTGAAAAACGGAAACTGGGGAGCATTAGCCGAAGGCGCGGTTCAGGCCGGAAGTCGAATCAAGGCTGCACTGAGTAATGTCATCCCGAAGCTGCCTATAGTTGACTTTGTTAGAAACATGCTCCCGCTTCCGGTGCAATCTGCGGTGTCGAATTCACAATTACCCCATCCAGCGATGCCAACGGTTGCAGCACAAACTTCATCGATCATTCCCGCAACGCTGTCAGCGGTGCTTTTGTTGACTCCGGTTTTGACTTCTGCGCTTCCAGATACATTCGCGCTATCTTCCCCGGCCATCCAGTTGCCTGCGCCGGATCCAATTGCTGTGGCCGCACAGGTAGAGCCACAAATTGGAGCCATTCCCTCTATTGAACTTGCGGGCGACAAACCGGCCACTGAGGGCAATGAGGCGTTTGAGCCCATTCGTCTTCCAGAGATCTCCACACAGCCGCACAACCCCGAAAAGCTAGCCGCTGTTCGGCAAAGCAGCAATACCCCGCAAGCACAGGAAGAGAACCGCCCGGATGTTGCGCAACTGCTCGAAGCTCTACTGGGAAAAATCGATGCACTGGCCGATCGCCCGATTAAAATGTCGGTAGCCACCCATATTGATGGCCGTCAGATCGCCGAGGCGGTTTACAAGAATCAGCGTGAGCAGAAAATTAGAAACTATGGAACGCTGTGAGGTGATGTATGAGTTGGGATAAACAACCGATCAAGGGCTATCTGGTCGATGCCGACACCGGCGAGCGACTGGAGTTTCAGTATAATCCGAACAATATCAGCGATGAAAAGTCGACCAGCTATGCCGCTGTCAAAATTCCGGGCATGAGCCATCCACGCTATCAGTATGTCGCCGGAGAGCCGCGTCGGATTGCATTCAAAGTCGAGCTATTCAAGGATTCGGTAAAGCAGAAGGTCGACTGGCTTCGCTCCCTGCAATATCCGGAGCACGCAGGCAGTATGCTCAAAAATGCCCCGCACCGAGTGGTTCTCATTTTCGGGGACCTTTATCCCGGCGTGACCTGTATTGTTCGATCCGTAAAGGCCCGCTATTTCGGGCTATTCGATCAGACCAATCTTGCTCCGCAACGGGCCGAGGTGGATATCACGCTCGAAGAATACGTCGATCAATCCGTCAACGGATCGGAGGTGCGCTCATGATTCGCAAAGATTCCCGTTACGCCCAATCGATTCTCTATAAAAGCAGTGAAGGCGATTCGCTCGGAATGCGTCGACGAATCGATGCCAGGCCCCGTTTTGACGACTATTTTCATACCGTGATTGATGGCGACCGGATTGATCTGCTGGCCCATCGCTATCTTGGTAATGCCAATCTCTGGTGGATCATCTGCGATTACAACGATCTGTTTTTTCCTCTAGACCTATCACTCGGACAGGTCCTGCGCATCCCCTCCGAGGATCACGTGAATATGCATATTATCGGATAAAAGATAACCAGTAAAAAAATCAACCGGTGAGGCAAAGTCAGTGTTACATCTTCGATTCATCAAGGTAGGTTCCCATAAAGACCAAACCATCTGAACCAACGAATAAGTCCTCATTCATATCAAGACCAGCGATATGGTACTGATACTTTTCATCGCCATTTGCGTATCGCATTATCCCTGTGGTGTAGAAATTGTTCTGATCATCAAACATGCCTACCTGTATGTTCCCTCCGACGGTTGGCTCGTTTGTGTCATTTATAACCATTTTTAGTATGCGCAAGGGGGAAAGCCCCGGACTATATCGGCTGTCAAAATTGTCCGCGCCACTACCAATACTCACAACGTCACCTGCTGCAAGGAGTGAATTGTTCACAATTTCAAACCCGGGATCGAATTGATCAAAGTTCGCCCCATAATCAATAGAAAACTTTGCCAAGTAAAACTGCTGATCTTTCGGGCAGACCCCGGTAAGTAAAAAATCAATTCCATCTTGATCAATTTCATTACGCAACTGATTTGATATTTTCTCGTAAACTTTAAATATGAAATCACAGATAACAACGAATGAAAGTTCACAGCCCAAAAGAGACGCGAACTGAAGTCGTTGCAGAATAATCGAGGTGAAATTTCCGAGGATTGATTCCGCTGCGAAATCACCTGCAAAACACATTCCGTAGGTTGTGTTAAGTAGACACTCTAAATCTTTGCCAGCTTCACGCGCATCGTACACCCTTATCGGGATTGGTGTAACTTTCACTCCATAATCCGAAACGTTTTTAAATCTAGAAATTCTTGAGTCCGAGGCCAGTAATATCTTTTCCCGTTCTTTCCATGCTATCGATAATGTCATGCCAATCTCCGGTATGCTTTTCTGGAATAGACTAATAGTTATGCCATGAAATGATTGTTCAATA
This sequence comes from Pontiella sp., assembly GCA_036479375.1. Taxonomy (GTDB): domain Bacteria; phylum Verrucomicrobiota; class Kiritimatiellia; order Kiritimatiellales; family Pontiellaceae; genus Pontiella. Next base: position 24,925 of record JAZGFK010000038.1, read on the forward strand.
AAATACATTCAGGTTTCCGACATTCCATCACTTCTTCCGGTAAGTAAACAGATAGCTGCGAACTACCGGAGACGCGCATGGACCTCGATACTTTTAAACCAACTTATTTGATTCAGATTGAAGGGCAATCGCTCTCAAAGGACATCACGCAGGAAATCACCTCGTTTGTTTTTACCGACAATGAGGAGGAGCTGGATGTGCTGGAGCTGTCGATCAGCAACCGCAACCTACAGTTTGTCGATGATCCGCTCTTTCAGGAAGGAAACGAGATTGTTGCCCGGTTCGGCTATGTGGGGAACCTTTCGCCCCGCAAAAAAGCGGTCATTAAAGATATTGATTACGATTTTCCGGAGAGTGGAGCGCCGACCATTCGCATCAAAGCCTATGATAAAGGCTTCAAGCTGGCCGGGAAAGAAAATCAAAAGGTCTGGCAAAAACCAGCTCCTGGCATTCTCTATTCCGAAATCGCCGAACAGATTGCCTCCGCTAATGGGCTTAGCCCTGTCGTCACACCGACCGTTGGATATCACTTGCGGGTCACACAGAGCAATCAATCCGACGCCATCTTCCTAAAGGAGCTGGCGAATAAAGCCCGAGACCGGGATGGTCAGGGCGTTACGGGCTACAGCTTTTTTGTTCAGGATGACGAACTGCACTTTCATCCTCGGGAGCTGGATCAGGCCCCAGCAGCGACGCTGGAATATTTCACGAATCAAAAAGGCGTTCTGCGTTCATTCCGTCCGGAGACGCAGTCGCAGGGAGCCAAAGGCGCGGGGGTTGAAACCAAAACCATCGGCGTGGATCCCCGCAAAAAAGAGGCGGTGGAACATAAAGCCAGTAATGAAACCACGCCGGAGCGAACATCGCTGGGAAAACAGACCTATCTGGTCGACGGCAATACGGGCGAAGGCCGATTTAAAGAACAAGAGACCGGTGCCGTTGTGCCGAGCTTTGAGCGTTCCGAAGGATTCCATGAAGAACCGGCGCAGGAACCCGCACAGGATGTGGCCGAGGGTCAATTCCGGGAAGCGGAACTCAAACAGGTGGAAGCGACCGCCGTCACCATCGGCATCCCCAGCTTGCGGGCCAAAAAGAACGTGGCCGTCAAAGGCGTGGGGCGGAAATTTTCAGGGGTGTATTACTGCAACTCCGTCCGCCACAGCTTCGGTTCATCCGGCTATTCCTGCGAACTCAAACTTAAGAAAAACGCCCTCGGAAAAGGGGCTGGCGGCAAATCCACGCTGACCAAGGGCAAATCCAACAATCAGGAAGGATCCGCAATCCCGCAACCGGAAGCCCCGGCGATGGTGACGGTCAATGCGGATTCTGGAGCGATCACATAGGAGGATCAGGCATGGAGAATATTCAAAGAATCATAACGGTTGGCTCGCGTATTGGTTTTAACGACTCGCTGCAGGTGGAAGTGCTGTCCGGAGGACGGTGCGTTCGTCTGATTAAAAGTTTCAAGGTAACGCTGGCTGTTGGTCGAATGTTAATGGTTCCTGCTGGATTTGAAACCGACTTTGCATCGGTTCCTCGTCTGTTTTGGCGAATCATTCCGCCATGGGGGCGCTATTCTGCTGCTGCAGTGGTTCACGACTATCTTTATGCAACCGCATCGGTCACCCGTTATGAGGCCGACCGTATCTTCCTGGACTTGATGAAACGGCTCGGGGTTCCCCTCTGGAAACGCCGTCTGATGTACCGAGCCGTGCGATTGGGCGGCTGGGCTTCTTGGAAAAGGTTCCGGAGTCAAAACCGATGACCGCAATCAAGCCGTTTTACGGCAAATATCGCGCCTTTGTGCGTGATCATCACGATCCTGAACGGTTGGGCCGAGTTCGACTTGAAATCCCCGCTGTGTTGGGCACAGGCCGCGACAATTGGTCGGACTGGGCCGCTCCCTGTTTTCCGTATGGAGGAAATGAAGATTGCGGCATGTTTCTGGTGCCGGAAGAAGGCGCGTCGGTCTGGGCGGAGTTTGAAGGCGGCATCGTTCAATATCCGATTTGGAGTGGCGTTTGGCTGGCGGGAAGCAATCCCGGAGAACAGCCGGAAGAATCCAAACGTACCTGCAGTAGTGCATTCTGCAAAGATTGTGAAGACCAGCAGGAACACCAAGCGCATCCGCACGATCATCTTGAACATAAAAAATATCATAGCCACCCAGAATATTACTGCCCCCGTTTCAAGGTGCTGATGAAAACGGAGACCGGTCACACGATTCTGGCGGATGATCGGGACGGTGATGAACTGATGCGACTGATTGATCGGGCGGGTCAAATCCTCACGATGGAGGCAAAGGTGAAGCCGGAGATGCAGCAAGGCAACGTCCTCAAGCGTGGAACCAAAGACGCTGAACGCGGCGATCAGCTCGATATCGCTTCCCAGATTGTCGATGCAAAGGCACGGGTTCAACTGACCGACCTCTGTCGCCAGCAGATTATTCTGGAAGCGTGGCAGGATGAAGAAAAGGTTCACATTCTCTCCTGCGACAAAGGCCGAACCCGCTGGCAAAAAATCCTGATCGACACCACCAAGGGACGTGAAAAGGTTCACATCTGGGGTCTCAACGGCACGCAAGAAATCCTGATCGATTCCACAGAGGGTCGGGAAATGATCCGTCTGAGCGATAAAGCCCAGCAAACCGTCACGCTCAACGCCGCTTCGGGCATGGAAAGCATTAGCGCAACCGATAAAGCGGGAAGCCTCATTTTCATGGATGGCGTCGGCGGCAACATCATCATCCAATCCACCAGCCAAGTTTTGATTAACCCATAAGGAGAGCTTAAATGAACGAAACCAAACCAAGCGGACTGAGCGCCTCGGAAGAACTGCTGGCCCGTACCTTTGAAACATGGCGGAAGGAATTTCGCGGTATCCTCGAAATGCATCGACAGGAAATTCAGGATCGCCTCGAAAAGATCGAACGCGAGATCGAGAAAAAATCTGACAAGGAAAATGTAGATGTACTGGTGCGCGGCATTCATTCGGATCTGCATCGCCACGCAGAAGAGATTGACCGTATCCACAACCGGATAAGCACCAAAGTGGGTGTAGATACCATGTGGAAAGTGCTCGGTCTTGCATTGGGGATCGGTACCGCTGTCGGCGGGCTGATCGGTTATCTCATCAACCTGATTATGAAGTTGAAATCATGAGCACTCCGCAGGCTCGTCTCGGAGACGGTAGTAGCCACGGCGGTGTTATCATTTCCGCCGCCGCCCGCACCATGGTGAACGGCATTCCTGTTGCCCGTATGGGCGATCTGCATGTCTGTCCGATACCCGGCCATGGGGTTACCCCCATTGTAACCGGCAGCACAACTACACTGACCGAAGGTCAACCCAATGCGCGGCTCGGCGATCAATGTGGCTGTGGTGCTGTAATTGTCGCGGGCAGTCCAAATGACTTACTCAGCTAATTTTAGGATCCAGTAACCATGAGCCAACAACCAGCAACTGCATATTGGGATGTATTTCCAAAACTGATCCGTGTTTCCACGTCCGATCAACCGCAGGAGATCCCGCTGTCGCTTCGGGGCGATGTAGAATCGCCGTTGTTCTTTTCATCGAACCCGATGATTGCCGAAGTGGATGAGAATGGAATTGTGACCTGTGGTATGCAGCCCGGAGCGACAATTATCATCGTGGGATATTCCGAAGAGTTTTTCAGCATCCGTTATGTTCAGGTGGAAGTGTATGGCGCACCGGTTACTAGCGGAGGTTTGCCGACATGAGTGAGCTGAACTATTGGGACGTCTTTCCACAGAATATCCGCTTTTCAAAGAGCGATGAGATGCAGGTTATTCCGCTATCGGTTCGCGGTGTAGAGCGGTCGGTGGAATTTGAATCCTCCAATCCTGCTGTTGCGGAAGTCTCCGAAGACGGCGTGCTGACCGCCGGAATGGAGGCCGGAAACGCAATGATCTTGGTGCGGGATGTCGCACATCCGGCGAGCCTTCGTTACCTGCAGGTGGAAGTGCGCGATCCATCGTGGTTTGCTAATCATCCCGACTATGTGCTCGATCTCGGTGAAAGCGTGACGCTTCAGGGGTCTGTGATTGATGCATTGAGTACAAATGCAGTTTCCGGCGTTTTGGTCACCATTCGCCGCAATTCCGGCGGGTCGATTGTTGCTCAGCAAATCACGGACAGTCGGGGCGAATATGAAGTGGAACTATATGAAGGAGTCTATATCTACGAGGCAACCGCACAGAATTATATTAACTCGACCGGACTGATCAGTGTCGCGGCTAGCGGTAGTATTGGTCAGAATATCGTAATATCTCCTGAGTTAAACGGACAGGTGGCCCGCATCGTTTTGCAGTGGGGAGCCAATCCCAGTGATCTTGATTCTCACCTGCGAGGCCCCCGCCCTGGAGGAGGAAACTTTCATGTCTCCTATTCAGATGATTATGTGGAAGATTGCGGCGAGTTGGATGTCGACGACACTTCATCGTATGGACCGGAAACGATCACGATGCTCCGGTTGGTGGCAGGAACGTATCTCTACAGTGTTCACGACTATACGAACAGGAATTCATCAACCAGCACTGGACTGGCGAATTCGAATGCGACGGTGAAGCTCTTTTTTCACGATGGTCAGGAATTAACTTTCAATGTGCCCAATCAGCCCGGGACGCTCTGGAACGTGTTCGAAATTGACGGCGCAACCGGAGCCATTACGCCTCTGAATGAAATGGAATTTGAATCCAATATCTAATGATGTTGGGCTATAGGAGAACACATGATCTCATCAGAAGAAGAACCCTCAGGGCCATTGATTGAACAGACCGACTCCGGCGAGAATCACTATATATTGAACGCGCTCGCGGTTTTCCTGAACGGGATTCAAACTGAAATAGCCGGAATCAGGACGTTGATGGAAGCCTCATATAACGCATCACAACTCTTACAGCAACAGGCTCAGGAGGCATTGGAAGCACACAAACAGAATGCACAGGAAACGTTGGATCGCATCACCACCGAACCGGTGCCTGATTTTTATCCCTTCGTTGAAATGCCCACCGGAACCAATGTGCGCGATCTGCCCGATGGTAATCGGCTCTTCACACTGTCAGACGGTCTCATACTGAAAACCAATTCCGACCATACACTGGCCGTAATTGTGGACGGCGAAGCCCAGCAAGTGATTCCTGATAACGGAACTTGGATTGAGGTCACTCCCGGACAAACCTTTGAGCTGCAGGCTGGCTGGATAAAAACTACAGCAGCACAGGCGGGCATCGAAGGCTTACCGCCAATCGCCAATGTTTCCCAACTTGCAGAAAGCCGTTTCAGCATTGACCTGCCACCATACCGCCTTCTGCTGGACCAATCGACTCAAGTGCTCTCGGTTATCAATCCCTCCGGCACCATTGATCTGCTGGGCATTTCAACTATTTCAAGTGTGGGCGCGGAAATATCCATGCGCGTGCTGCCCGATGGATCAAAAGGCTTCACCTGTGCCGACAGTGGCCACGGCGGCCTGATTGATAAGGATGGTACCATCCGTCTCTCTCTGAAAAGCGGCGCCGACCTGATCATTCGATTTCCGCACGGTGATGCGGAGGCTTCACCTGATTCCGAAAAAGAGAGGTTCTGCGAGCGATGAGTACCAACCATGATTTTCTTGGAACGGGTCTAAAATTCCCGTTCAGCTTTAATACGCGCTCGGCTGCAGTGGATATCTCGACCTCAACGGTAGGTGAACACGAACACATCCGCGAAAGCATCATTCAAATTCTTGGCACCCGCCCCGGCGAACGGTTTATGAATCCTGAATTCGGGTCAAAGCTTAAGGACCTCGTGTTTGAGCAGAATGATTCCGTGTTGAAAGGTCTCATCCGCCACCACGTAAACGACGCGATCCGCCGTTGGAAAAAGCGGATCATCGTTACCGACGTTTCTTTTGATGACTCCATCCAAAATACCGATAACCATCTGCTTCCAGTCATTATCTCTTATCGAGTCATCCGCACCCAAGAGGAGGGCAACTTGGTGTATCCCTTTATACGTGAAGGAATGGAGATATAAACCAACACTTAACTTGATGGTGTTCAACGTGTTGCTAATGTGTGACTCACAAAAGCGAAGGAGCCGCAACATGAAGAACGCCAACGACTTACTTGAAAGAATCACCCGCGAATACCTAGATATAGAAACCCTCACCGAGCGCAAATCTGATGCCCTTGATTTCCACGAAATCAGCGTCTGGAATTTGAAAAAGGCATTACAGGCCGCATACGAAGCGGGGCAACAAACCCTCGATTCATAGAAAACCCGCTTCCGCCCTCCGACACATTCATTCCGTTTCCGGTAAGTAACCCGAGACGGAGAGAATGATGAGTCGAGCAAGCATTGAATATAGCAATAAGGATTATGAATCGATCAGGAAGGAACTGCTGGCCCGAGTGCCGCAACTGACGGATCGATGGACAGATTTTAATCCTTCCGACCTCGGGATTGTACTGCTGGACCTCTTTTGCGGGGTCGGCGACATGTTGGCTTATTATCTCGATGCGCAGGCCGCCGAGGCTTTTTTGCCAACTGCCCGTCAGCGCCAGAGCGTGATCGACCTTTGTAAACATATCGGCTACCGACTGGATGGCCCGACTTCCTCTACGACCACTATTCAGTTTGCCCTGCCGGAACCGCTAGATTTTGATCTGAGCATTCCCGGGGGAACATCCTGTCGAGCTCTGTTGGAAGATGGCTCTATCGATTTTGAAACTGTGGACGATATCTTCATTCCCCGGGGCGAACGCTCGGTCGAGGCCTACGCTCGGCAGGGAATCCGTAAAGCCCAGGAGAAGAATGCGACCGGACAGCCATGGCAACTGGTTGAGCTGAGCGGCAAGGCTATCGCGCAGGGGTCCATCCGTGTGCAAATCGATGATGAAGCATGGACGGAGGTTCACCATTTTCAGGAAAGCGATGGCGACTGCTTTCACTTTAGCACCGACAGCACGGCGCTGGATGTGACCACAATTTCTTTCGGAGACGGACAATTTGGAGCCGTCCCCGTCGCAGGAAAGACCATTTCGGTCAGCTGGCTTGAAAGCCTCGGCGCAAACGGAAATATTGCGCCCAAGCGCATAACACAACTGCTCACGCCGATTTATCATGAAAGCGTGCAGGTTCCCCTGAATATTTCCAACACGGTGGCTGCGACTGGCGGCTCATCGCGGGAATCCATTCAGCATGCAAAAGTCCAAGCGCCTGCCGAACTCAGCACGCTGTGGAAAGCTGTCACGCTGCAGGACTATAAAGTACTCGCCGAGGGATTTCCCGGTGTGGCCAAAGCCAAGGTGATCGATACCAACGATTGCCAGAACATCCGCTATTACACCGTTCATTTGGCTATAGCTCCCAATGGTGGCGGTCTTCCATCCGGACTATTGAAGCGCGACTTGGCTGATTTTTTGGAGCAGCGGAAGGTGGCGACGGTTGAGGTAAAGTTGTTTGATCCGGTCTATTTACCCATTCCTGTCGACTGCACCATTTATGCGTGGCCGGGCGAAGACCTCGCAGGCGTTCAACAACGGATCGAAACCGCGCTGTCCGATTTCTTTACCTTTGATCGAGTTGATTTCGAGCAGACCATTCATACCTCGGATATCGTTGCCCTTATTGATGGAATTCCCGGAGTCAGCCACCTTCATCTGCACACGCCATTGACCGATAGGGAATTGAAACGCGGCGAAATACCTGTACTTGGAGCCGTTGCTCTTGATGTGCGGAGGGCAACATCATGACGGACTGGTTCCAGCAAAACCTAATAAATCTGTTGCCACCGATGTACGCAGATAAAGCTGAAGGCAGCGATCTTCGCACCTTTCTTTCATTACCGGCTGAAACGCTTGATGAGTTGAAGGCTTCCATTGATCGATTACCCGGCATCTTTGATGTGGATCATTGCGATGAACGGTTTCTGCCGCTACTGGCATATCTGGGCGGCCACACCTACGACGGAACCGATGCACCGGAAAACCAGCGTCGCCTGATTCGAGAAACGGTCGAAATCTACCGCCGAAAAGGAACCCTTCCGGCCATGAATCGGAGCCTCGGATCCATCGGCTGGGAAGGCAATGTTGAAGAAACCTTCCGGCGGGCGTTACGCCTGAATGCCCGTTCCCGACTAAACGCAGCCCGACTACCCGGTCAAGTGTTCAGCTTGGGCGCATACAGGGTTCACAGCTTTAATCTGGCTGAAGGTGTGCGCGAGGCGCTGAGCTTTCATCATCCCGCAGGAACCCGGTCTTTTTTCCTTCAATGGCTGGCAAATTTCATCGAAGGGTCTGTCGATTTTAAATTCCAGAACGCAGTCCATGTTCGCAGCGTGGTGCTGGCCTTTCTGGATGAAACCTTTGTGCTGGGCCGGAGCCGACTCGGAACCTGCCGCCATCTGACCAATAAGCAGCAGGTGTTTAATGCGCTCCAGCTTACCAGTACGGTTGAAATGGCTCCGGAGATCGAGCGGGCCGCCAACAAGGTATCTCGTTTTCATGGCCGTCAGAATAGACTTCGCCTGAACTCCAAACGGCTTAACCGGGTAAAAACATCGAACATTTCAATCCGCGAGGACCGGCTCTCATTCTGCAACCCCATTTATACCGGACGCAATTACCAGACCGATATCGCCGAATCGGGATTCCACCTATCAGAAAACCATTTAAATCAACATAAACTTCCCTTTTCGGAAGCGGCAGTGCGCTATTGCTTCCGGCAGAAAGATATCTTCTCCGTTTTGCAGGCCGAAACCTCGTTGGCGCTGCCCAACCAGCAGACGCTTAGGATCCGAAGTGAAGCGAGCAGTCAACCCTGCTTCAAATTGGGGCAGTCTCCTCTCAATGGTGAGATCCTGATTAACAGCATGGTTCCCGGCAACGGAATCCGTCTCATTGCCTCCGTCGCCTGTCAGGCCGAAGTGACCGAAGCAAGCGATCTGTTGAATCGGTGGTGCAGCAGAAAGCCATCCTTCGGCCTCAATGCGAATACTCTGAATTCCCGGCGTTTGAGCAGTGTGAACCTCACGGAAGAGAGGGCGACGCTGGAAGTCTACACCAACACCGACTTCGATCGCGCCCGGGTTTCACCGATGAACCTGAACCAATGCGCCCTTAATACGACGGCTCTGCGCCTTTCGGTAGATCGTTCCCGTCCGCTTAAGGTTGGCCGGGCAAAACTCAATCAATCAGGATTCCGCCGCACGGAACATGGACATCGCTGGCTGTTCCGCCAGTTGGATTTAAACGGCGAGCAAACCGCCTCCGTAGAGAGCGCAACAAACCAATACACCGTAACCAAATGGCCTGCTTAAGGAGGCATCATGGCAATACATCTATATCTCGACGCACAACTGACACAGCAACTTTCGGAAGGCGATTTCAGCAATCCGGATGCAGACAATTACAATGGTACCGACGGCGAAATCAAAGACCGGGAAATCTTCGTGGCCAACGAGCAAACCAAGCTGTCCTCGCCGATTAATGACACCCAGACCGTCATCGAACTTGCAGCACCGCGCTTTACTGACGCGAAATATATCATCATCGGAGCGGAGCAGATGCAGATCCTGTCAGGAGGTGGCACCACATCGCTGACCGTGCGCCGCGCCGTTTCCAACACCGTGGCCGCCGCTCACGCCAACGAAGCTGTGGTTTATTCCGGCTACGATTACACCGGGCTGGTCATGGATCCCATCGACGAATTCGAAACCGACGAATCGGTCTGGTACAAGCTCTCGCTGACGCAAGCCGAACTCGATGCTGCCACACAGAGCGTACCGCTCAACCTCGGAGTCAAAGCCTACGACCAGACGATCTCATTCTGGCGACGATGCACCGTGCTGCCCAACACCCCTGTTCAAAACAAGACCGACATCAAACTGCGCCTCACCGGAACAGAAAACCCCATTTTATAAGGAGCGAACCATGGCTTATTTCAGCATTCAAGGAACCGCCAGCGGACGGTTGGATCTACTTAATCAGATCAAAGATTTTCTGGTCACCACGGTCGGCTGGACACTGCATGATGACCAGTCCGCCGACGCGAGGCCGTATTATGTATTCAAGTCGGTCGGAGAATCCGGAGCGGAAGACATCTATCTGCGCTTCCAGATTGGAACAAGCTCCGGACGGATCGAGGTCGCTGCATTCCAGTATTGGGATAACACCGCCCAAACAGGTGTCAACTCGGCGTTCTACAGTAGCTACACCTATATCCGTGCAGCAGATACCGCCGACTTTATTTACTGGATATATGCCGATCTCGACCATGTGTTCGTTGTCAGCAAGATCGTCTCTACTTATTACGGCCATTACAGCGGTTCCATTAAACGGTTCTGGTCGTCGGCGATTGCCATTACTCAATCCGCAATAGTCAGTGGAAGCGCGGTGGTGGCGCAGGTTAACGATGCGTCGATCTTCTCGCCCGATCAGCATTACCTCATCAAAGACGATGCCAACATTGAACGGATCAAGATCTCGGCTATTGATACGGTTTCCACGCCAAACACGGTCACTATCGAAATGCTCTCGAATGATTATTCTGCCGGAGCCAAAATCGGCGAGGATCCGCAGCCGGTTATCACTGGCTACTACAATATGCCAGCGACCTTTTATGCCGTGAACAAATTCGACGGATGGAGTTCTGTCACCGGTCAGCGGGGCCGGTGCGGTGCCGCCCACGGTAACCTGCAGGGGGATACCGATCCGGAGCAACGCTACGGCACCACGATTCTTTTCCCATGGATGGTCAGCATGAACGGCTCCAGCAGCTATCAGGAGTTGCGCGGGGAACTCATTGAAATCTATTCCACCGGTGGCGGCAATGTAGCTTCCGAAGACACCATTGAAATCGATGCGGATTCTTATCGGGTGTTCTACCTGTCCGGCGGTGGCTGGTGCGCGATTAAGGAGTAACTGCGATGGCGACCGTTCAGGGAAATATCAAACGGACAACGGCTGTCAGGGGCAGACGGATTCCTCGGTTTCAAATCAATCTTCCAAGAGGAAAAGCTTTCAGGATGAGTGGGAGGATTCGCCGTGGCCGCGCATAAAGGGAAAATAATCAGCCCCGTTCCTGTTGGCGGAGGTATCCGGCGGCCTCAATTTATGGAGTCGCGCCCTCCGATGCTGGGAGCCTATTTCGATCTGCTTGCCCCTCGGGATTCAAGGCGGACCATCGTGGTTCAGACAACGACCTCAATCCGAGTCACAAGCCAGCGTGTTTTTGAGTGTGACCAGCAAAGCATTGTGCTCAATCAGCTCAATCAGGACGCGGACACTTGGATGGCAATTGATCAGGCGTTTCGACAATCGCCTGCTACCGCAGTGCGAGTAACGCACCCCTGTCAGTACTCATTGGATACCGCGTTCCAAATCAGCGGTTCCCGGGGGCTGGTTGTTGATTCCGCCCAGCATCTTCAGCAGGCCACCGAGCGTACCGCCGAGGTCGGGCTGATCGTTTTCAATGTGATTATTAACGAACAACACGAGATTCAGACATAAGGAGAAAACCATGGCATTGGGACTCATTGTAAAATCAGGCCGCGTACTCACGGCCAAACTATTAATCGGGCAGGCAGTGGAAGGTATCACCCATTGCGCTATCGGTGATGGAGATGAAACATTCGTCGATCCGCAGAATCCGCCCGCACCGGTTATCGAACAAACGGCCCTCAAAACCGAACGGGCCAGAAAGCGGTATTACAAACGAACCTTCCTCAAAGAGGACGCTGAAGGCGCATTGGTGGTCAACAGTGTCCGATACCTGGAGACGGCAGAAGAGACCAACACCATCGGTATTTTCTTCCGTTTTGATGAAGCCGAAGCCAACGGCATCACCATTCGCGAATACGGCTTCTTCGGCGGCGACGTGGAATATGTGGCCAGTGTGAGCGGTGATCTTGCGACGGGCGGATCCTTTGATCAGGACACCAATCCGACGGGCGAAGTGCTGCGTCCGGGCTACCTGTATGAAGTGAAGAACATTCCCGATTTTAACAAAATTTCCGACACCCGCGTGGAGCTGGTCGGAATCATCAAAATTTAACCCAGTAACAGGAGTAACGCGACCATGAGTATTTCAAGAGAAACCTTCGATCCCGCCAAAAATTACAAGCGGATCCGCTACCATCAGGATCGGGATCTGCTCGATTCCGAATTGAATGAACAGCAGGAGTTGATCAACCTCGAGCGACGCAAGATTGCCGATATCCTCTTTAAGGAGGGGGCGATTCTGAGCGGGCTGGATGTGACCGTGCAGGATAACGAGCTGACCCTCACACAGGGCATGATCTATATCGACGGCCATGTGGAAGCGGTTAATGGAGCCACGCTGACCTATGACCCGGCCACCATTGACGGAGCAGATTACGTTTATGCCGAACTGCTCAAATACAACTATGGCTACACACAGGATGCCGCCCTGATTAATCCGGCGACCGGCGAACCGACCGCAGAGCGTGAAAAATGGGTGCTGGCGCTGAAAACCTCAGACACCTCCGGCCAGACGCTTCCCAATAACGTGACCGAGCGAAAGGTGGTGCCGATCTATAAATTTGACCGCGCCAGTGGTGATGTCACCGCCACCGTGCAGGAAAAATCCAACCTCTTCCTGCAGGATCTGCTGGGTACGCTGCCCGGAAGCCGTATCACTGTTTCTTCGATTACCGAAGACCAGCTCTCCTTTGCCGCTGCGGAAGGACTTAATTCGCTCCTGCAAAATCTGGCGGAGCGAACCTTCGATCAGGCCGGAAGTTATCTGGTAGACGGGTTCGATAGCTTCCTCGGCGCGTTGGATGAAGGCGATGTGGAGGTGGTCACCAATGCGGGCCGTGCCTACATTCAGGGCTTCCGGCATCAGCGTGATCTCCCGACTTCCACACTGGTTCCCAAATCGGTCGCCATCAAATCGGTGCGTGGTGAACAGAAAACCTACAACATCAGCCAGCGGCAGTATCCGGTCAACTCCACACCGCTCAAAGAAACGACGCAGGTGGAAGCCATTGTGGAAATCACCGCCAATGTGACTCGTGGTTCGGTCGGCGGCGGCGAAGATCTGCTCGATCCAAATCCGGTGGTAGACATTCTAGAGGTCAGTCAGGGCGCAACCATCTTTCAGGAAGGAGTGGATTGGCAGCAGTCCGGCAATCAGGTCGACTGGATCGGTTCTGGCAATGAACCGGCCATCGGCACCACCTACACCGTGCGCTGGACTTACACCAAGCAGATGGTCAAAGGTGAAGATTATGTAGACGGTGGCTGGTTTGGTAAAAATGTGCACCCAGCGGAGGGAACGTATCACTACATCGTGACCGCGTTCGATGGTTCCGGCGAAACGGCCTTTGATTCCGGGCGGGTACTTTCACGGATGACGGAGGCGGGCGAGCTGAACCGCCTTTCATGGCTTCCGGTCAACGGAGCCAGCGGCTACCGGGTCTTTCGAGCCACGGTCAATGGTTCGCGAACCGATTTTCAGCGCATTAAAGAACTAGGGGGCGAGGCGGTTTCTTACATCGATGACGGTGTGGATGAAGCAACCGGCATCAATCCTCCGTCCGGCAATTCAGCGGCGGTTTCCATGTCCACCGCACAGATTGCATTGGGCAACCTCAATGTCGTCAACTTTGGACGTGGCGCATTGGGCGAGCAGCCGGTGAACGGGTCGAACTGCAGTGTCGACTATGACTATTATCTCGGTCGCAAAGACATCATCTACACCACCAGCCGTGAAATTAAATGCCTCGAAGGCGCACCGGCTGATTCCCCGAAACTGCCGATTGTTCCGGAGAACACGCTGGGGCTGTGCAGTATCGACTGTCCGCCGAACTCGACGGCCATGACC
>JAZGFK010000039.1:0-13028 GCA_036479375.1 Pontiella sp.
TATCTATCCCACAGCATAAAGGGGAAAAATAAGATTACCTATATCTCGGAAGTACATCTAAAACAATTCCAAGCAGCAGCGGTTGAAGGAGACAAAATAAAGCGGCTTCAAAATGAACTGAGTGCAACGGTGTGAATTTTTTTACAGAAAAAGAGCACTGTGAGATGTGCAAAAACAGCTTAAACGGCCTCGTATGAGGGTGTTGCTGCCAGAGACCTTCCGCGGTGGCGGAGGGCTAGAAATGCCCGCCACGGGCACGTACGGAGCCCTCGGAGGCTTGCAATTTTTTCGTGTAGATCATATAAAGCTTTTATTTGCAACATGTTACGATTTACATCTTAGGAATTTCGGAGTACAGTAGGCGCATGAAAAAAGCAATTGAATCAGAAAAGGTGGCGGAGTTGCTGATGCGTCCAGCATTACAGGCTCTGGAAGAATCGAATCAACAACGAAACTGTGCGGGATATTCGGATGCGGATCATCTCTGGGTTGGAATCGAGCGGGTAATCCAAAACGAAAAAAGCGGCCGTCGCTGGCTTCAGCGATGTTCGCTCTCCCGCAGCATAACGGTATCGGTCAGGAACTTCTTCAAGACGCTTGAGAGTAAGCGGCGAATGCGCATGGTCGCGGATGTTTCCCAAAGGGTGCGCGGCGAAACGGATGCCCGCGGGTGCGGCGGTTTGAACGATCCCCTTGCAATCCACCCCGAACTCGCCGCCTTTGCGGTCTACGCAAGCGACGGCCATTCTCACGCCGCCGCCAGCCACGAAAAACCCATAGGAGGGAAGATCAGGGCGATCAACCATATCTACACGCTCAACCTGTGCTCCCACTCCTTGGAACATCTCGCCTTAACCCTGCCCGCCAAGGGGAAAAAGAAGGAGCACGAACTTTGCGCCCTCAAACGCATGGGTTCCGAGGCGTTGCGGATGAGGGAGAAGGCGGGAACCAAGGTGATTCACGCCTACGACCCAGCCATCGTCGACTACGGCCAATGGCATCGGTGGAAGCAGGGGCGCGGCATCTACATCATCACGATGGAGAAAAGCAACTCCGCGCTCGAAAAGGTGGGCGACCGGATTTTTGATGCCGACGACCTCCGCAATACCGGCATCATCTCCGATGAAATGCTCTGCACCTCCAAAAACTATCGGCTCCGGCGCATTCGCTACTGCGATCCTGAAACGGGGAAAACCTACTCCTACCTGACCAGCGAATTCACCTTGCCGCCCGGCCTGCTCGCCTTCATCTATAAGCTTCGCTGGGACGCGGAAAAAACCTTCGATCAGGTGAAAAACATCTTCGGTGAAAAAAAGGCATGGGCGACCAGCACCGAAAGCAAGATCCAGCAAGCGGGTTTCATTGCGCTGGCGCACAACCTCATCCTGATGTTGGAAGGGGAAATCGAGGAACGCGAAGGGATCCGCGACGAGAAGGTGGAGAAGAGGAAAGCCGCCCGAATCAAAAAGGCCGCCGCCGCTGCCGCATTGGCGGGGCGCGTTTTCAACCCGCTGGTTGCCAGCGTGCGCAGGGTATCGAAGAGGAGCGTCCAATTTATCGGGTGGATTCAGGCCTGCTTCGAGCATCGGACTTGCTGGCAGCTTGCCATCGCCCAGCTACGACCTCTTATGGAAGCATATTCATACTGAACTTTTCACACCGTTGGGGCCAGGCCGGAAAACACCCAGCCGTTGCCACGCGACCAGAAAATATTTGCACCATTTTCTTCGTTTCTGGTGAAGTACGTGGAGTCCCTGTAAAACAGTTTTTCATCCTTATCCCACAAAAAGTCATAGGTCGCGTGATATTCTGCATCCATGAATTTCAGGTACTTTTTATCCCCGGTAACCTTGGCCATACGCGCCCAAACCGGAGGCGCCATAAACAGGGCATCGCACCAGCCCCAACGATAATTGACATCGGTACCCTTTTTCATTTCCAACGAGCCGATTTTTGGACTTGCCAGGATTTCATCAAAGCGCTCCTGAAGCGGGGCAATCATTTCCGGAGATTGAAATTCATTGTATAAAGAGAGATAGAAGTGTCCGACAGCATGGTCATCTGCATTGTATTTCCTCCCGTATGGTTTCCAACCATTCCGTTCGCCTATCGACCTGAGCCCAATCGGTGTAAACCTTCTCCATGGTCAGCAACCTTCCTCCGCTCATTCATTCCCGCGTATAACGCGACGTTGTGCCACTCCAGACCATGCCACTTATGCAGGAACGTTCTTGTGTACTTGCTCACCTTGAAATCCGGATCCGCTTTCGCCTTGGCCAGTTTTTTTGATGCCTGGCCGAAACGGCTCGATATTGATGCTAATTTTCAAAAGTTTCGATCTACCAGTCGGCTACTTTTTTGATGATCGCCATAACTTCCTCAGGCGAAGGTGTGGCACACTTTTGCAGTCACTCCGGTTGCCACAGCCAACATCAATGCAAACAAACCTATCTTCATTTCAGATCTTTTATTGCAATATGATCCATATCATCAAAACGCTGATTCTCTCCGCCCATCCCCCAGCAGAATGTATATGCCTTCGTTCCACACCCGGAGTGGATCGACCACATCGGCGAAATCACAGCTTGTTCATTACCAATAACGATATGCCTTGTTTCGTCGCGGGGTCCCATCATGTGGAACACCTTCGATGCTTCATCGAGCCCGAAATACATATAGACCTCGGTGCGGCGCTCGTGCGTATGGCACGGCATCGTATTCCAGACACTGCCCGGCTCCAGTGCTGTAAAGCCCATCACCAGCTGGCAGCTCTTGATGCCGTTTTCGTGAATATACTGATAGATCGTCCGCTTGTTGGCATCTTCAACCGAACCGAGTTCCAACGCATTGGCATTTGCCTTCTTCGCTAGCTTGGTTGGATATTCCGTATGAGCTGGATATGAAATCAGGTAAAAACGCGCCGGCTCTTCGCCGCTCACGCTATTGAAAACAATCTCCTTTGAACCACGACCGATGTAGAGACCATCGAGATTTTCCATGGGGTATTCTGTCCCGTCGACCGTAACGGTTCCATTACCGCCGATGTTCAACACGCCGACTTCGCGACGTTGACAGAAATAATCCGAAGCCAGTTCTTTTCCTGCTTCCAGAGTCAGGCTTGAAACGGTTGGCACCGCCGCGCCAACAATTCCGCGTTCCACTTCACAATAGAGCAGATTGATGGTTCCTGTTTCGAAGAGATCGACTAAAAACGCATCACGCAGTTCGTCGGTCGACATCCGCTTGTATTCATTTTTTCCAACGGTATATCTTGTATCCATAGAGAGTTCCTTATTTTGAAAAGTTGTTTAGGTATTCATTCCAATCTCTGGAAGTTATGATTTCACCCGCTTTTTCCCATCCATAGCCAGCGTAATACTCGATCTGCCCGCTGGCATCAGTTTCAGTGATGAAGAGCGCATGGCTTTCATCCTTCTTTGAGGATTCAATCAACTTGTATTCCGTAATCATTGAGGGAGACATCACCACGCCCGTACCGACACCAAATTTTTCAATGGTTCCCCAACAGGCCATCCACCCGTTGGAGACTTCCTTCGTTGCAGTAGCTTTTCCATCATGCGTCGTTATGCCTATGCAGACCGGTAGATTGACGGCAATTTTCCCATCCTTAGTAAACACCGATTGCACATGAAACAGGCGTTTTCCTAATTCAATCGTGACGGTCTTTTCTTCCCCATAAACAACGCCGCCGATTTCACGTTCGTAGGAGAGTTTAAAAATCGACTTTTCCGGAGCACACGAAATCACTTCGTAGTGCGTGAAAGCTTCCAATGGCTCACGTTTACCGTTCAGCCAAATACCGGTTCCACCGCACCCCGCCGAGCTCCCGACGTGATAGGGATCGCTTCCTTCGCCCCAATCTTTGTGATACGACTTTTCCTTCATCTGCCCATACCACTTGTCGATGATGGGATAGTCGACACGCTTGAGCCAGCAGTCAAATCCACTGTTTTCGGTTTTTCCCCGTGCTGCCGGACCATAGGCACGAAAAGCAATCTTGTCATTTTCCCAGGCAAAGTCGTCCTGACGTTCCGGCACAAACCTGCAAAACGTTCTCGGTTCTTCAGCTATTCCAACAATCGGAAAACTCATTCCCGCTACCAAAATCGTATATAGTAGTCTCTTCATTATCATACCTCTCCGTTCGTTAGACCATGGCCTCAGCGCGATAGCACAGTTGAATCGATAATCCGGAACCTCAATATTCGGATCGCTGTAGATCTCGATCATGACCTGCCCCGTTATATCCGCTAGAAATCGAACAGGTTTCGGTTCATCAGATGAGCGCTTCACCTTAAAACCAAGACTCTCGCAATACCAGTCCGTCATGGCCACCGTGTCTTTAACTTGAAATGCAACATGTTCTATTTTCATAGTTTTCAAAATATGCCTTCTGCGTCGTCAGTGTTCAATTTATCGGTTCAATAAAATTTACTTTTGTCCAAATATGAACAAACTCCATGCATGAACAAATATCAAATACCCAACCTTGGAAAGGCGTGCGATGTACTGAAGCTGATTTCCAACACACCGGGTGGCTGCCTTCTAAAGGACATT
This sequence comes from Pontiella sp., assembly GCA_036479375.1. GTDB lineage: Bacteria > Verrucomicrobiota > Kiritimatiellia > Kiritimatiellales > Pontiellaceae > Pontiella. Next base: position 4,579 of record JAZGFK010000039.1, read on the forward strand.
TCGACGGAGCTAGCAATCCCGCGCACCACTGCGCTGCGCATTACGGAAACTCTGTTGAATGCGAATTTTTTAGCCCGGACTGAGAATGGCAAATTTACGCTGGGAACATCGCTGGCACAGTTGGGAGTGAAGGCACTCGACCAGCTCGATATCCGAGGCTTTGCGCGTCCCGTGCTTCAAGCACTATCGGTCGACACAGGCGAGTCGTCGCATCTGGCAATGCTGAACAGCGATAAATCGATGTTGGTCGAGGTAGCCGACAGCCCCCACCCGGTTCGTATTGCTTCCCGTCCCGGAACGCTGGTGGAATTGCATTGCTCCTCCACTGGAAAAGTATTTTTAGCTTTCAGCATTCCGGAACCCCGGGAGTTCTGCAAAACACTCAAATTTACACCGCATACTAAAAACACCGATTCCTCGGTTGCCGATGTTCTGGCCAGCATCAAGCAGACACGCAAAGTGGGCTATGCAATGGATGAAGAGGAATATGTTCTCGGCGTTCGATGCATTGCGGCACCAGTAACCAATGCGTACGGAAAAACCATTGCCGCAGTCGGCATCACTGCCTCCACCAGCACGTTCACCAAGGCCAAGATCCGGACCATGTCCGTAAAGATAAAAGCGGTCGCGTCCGAAATATCCGCGAGCATGGGGTTCAGCCATTAGCGCTACAGCATGTTTGCCAGTTTCTCGATATCGCCAGCCCCGATAAGGAGAAGTAAATCACCTTCGCGTAGCTGGGGCTTTAAATCATGCCAAGCGGCATTCAATGATTCGAAGTTATTTAAACGCCCCGCCCATTCCGACGGAAAGCGGGCAATAAGATCGTTAGATGTACCCCCTTCAAGCGGCGTTTCCGAGGCGGCATAAACGGGAACGAGCCAGAGTTTATCCACCCCTTTAAAGCTGGGCGGAAAGGCATTTCCGAGTGCAAGCGTTCGCGTATAGCGATGCGGTTGAAAAATTCCCAACAACCGTTTCGGTTTCAGCTCCAGTGCCGTCTGGATAAGCGCGGAAATTTCAGTGGGATGGTGAGCATAGTCGGAAACAATACGGATCCCATCTTGATTGCAGACGGTTTCAAATCGGCGACGGATTGGTTGAATTTTTTTCAATGCCTGAAAAATAAATTCTTCCGATTTCCAGATTTTGGACACCGCTACCGCCGCGGATGCATTTAACTGATTATGCTTTCCGGGAAGTGGAAGTACGATTTGAGAGGAAGGAAAACCATATGACTCGCACTTGGGATTCGATGCACACAGTCGGGATGCAATTGGGTCTTCCTCACAGTAGAACACTGTTTTCTTCGTATTCTGAATGAGCGATTCAAAGCAACCGACAAACGACGTTTCTGACTCATGATGCTCCATATGGTCGTAGTCTACATTGGTGATGATGGCATAGTCCGGCGTGTACCCAGCAACCGTTCCGTCGGATTCATCGGCCTCGACGACCATGATATCACCATCGCGAGCAACACCTTCAATTCCGACGATTTCACCACCAACGCAGTATCCGCAATCCAATATCTGCGCCAGTATCGCCGTGGTGGTGGTTTTTCCGTGGGTTCCGCTGATTGCGATGCAGGTACGGTCGCGCATCAGCGCGGGCAATACTTCACCACGACGCGAAACAGGAATACCCAACTGACGGGCGCGCTGGACTTCCGATTGGGAATTCGGAACCGCTGTTGAACGGATTAGCCAGTTGACGGATTCCGTGATGTGCGATTCATGATGACCAAATGAAATTTCGATACCATTTTTGGCCAACCATTCGGTCTGCCGATTCTTCTGAAGGTCGCATCCGGAAACGTTAAAGCCCCCTTCTTTAAGCAACCAGGCAACGCCGGCCATGCCGATTCCACCGATGCCCACAAGATGAACGTCGCCACCCTGCCCAATCAACAGTTCGGCATGATCAACCGAATTCATTTTAAGCTCCGGCAACTTTTTCGAGCAAATCGGCCAGTTGCTCGGCCGCATCAGACTGTCCGCGTTTTTTCATGGCCGCCGACATGCGTTCGAGTCGGACTGGCTTCTGAGAAACATTGACCAGATAGTCACGCAGCCAGGTGGCAGTAAGATCTTCCTGAGCCACCACATCGGCCGCACCGGTATCCTGCAGTACGCGCGCATTACTCATCTGGTGGTCACGAACCGCAAAAGGATATGGAACCAGCAATGCCGGAACACCGAACACCGCAAGTTCGGCGCACGTTGCCGCACCGGATCGGCAAAGTGCCAGATCGACATTTAAATAGATGTCTTCCATTTTCTGAACAAAATGATGAACCGACGCCTTAATACCTGACTTTGCATAATTCTTCTCAATTCCTTCTATTTCCTGGAGGCCGGCAATATGTACCACTTCGAGATCAACTTTCTTTTCGGCGGCCTTCGCCAGTGCTCGCGGCACCACCTCATTCAATACCTGGGCACCGCGACTTCCACCCATGATAAGTATCCGTAGTCGAGCACCTTCCTGTCGTTCTTTTTTAGGAAGGGCGCTGGCTTCCTGTAGCTCTTTGCGCAATGGCATGCCGGTAAATACGATGTTATGATGTTTCAGATAATAGCCGCTCTTTTCAAAACTGACAGCCACCGTATCGGCCTTGCGCGCTAAAAGAGAAACCGCCCGGCCCGGCACCAGATTGGCTTCATGCATTACATAGGGAACGCCTACTTTTTTGGCCGCTTTGACGGGGCCAAACGAGGCATAGCTCCCCATCGCGAGCATGACATCAGGCTTCTGTTTTCGCATGGGAGTCAACGATAAGCGATAGGCTTTAATGAGACGGAAGATCGTTTTCAGACTACGCAGGGAAAGTCCGAACTGAAACCCTTCGGCAGGGATGGTTATTATGTCGCCCTGCCAGGCTTTGACGGCATCATGCTCAATATCCTTTCCTGCCAACCAGAGTGTTACGTCGTGCCCCCGCCGGGCTAGCACATTAGCCGTTGCGAGTCCGGGAAAAATATGACCTCCTGTACCCCCGCATGCCACGCCGATTTTTAGTTTATCACCCATCAATACCACCCTCAAAATTGAGAGCAGGTTCTAACATGCGTCCAGTTGATTGACACGCTAATTTGTTGATGAAAGAAAAGGAGGCCTTATAATCCCCTGCATATGAAAAAAGGAGTTTTCATTCATGGAAGAACTAGACCCGATCAAACTGAAAGCAGAACTGGATCAGTTTAAAAAAGAGAAAGAAAAGATCCGCAAACTGATGGGACAAATCGGCGGTAAAGACGCCGAGAAAAAGGATTTTTGGGTAAACGTATTTTTTATTGGAGCCATCGTATTGCTGGGCGTTAATGATGTACTTCATCATGTCCATATTGGAAATTTCCAGCCCCCTATCCCGACCGAGCTATCGCTTGGCATAGCCGTGCTCCTGGTTTCAATAAAAATTATCTGGATGATGCACAAAGCCACCAAAGTGGAGCACTTCCAGTTTTGGATTCTTAACTCAATCGAGTTCCGACTAAATGACGTGGCCAAGCAATTGCGACAAGTTGAGAAGACGGTTGAGAAATACCACTCCAATGATGATGGTAAAAGTTCGTAGCTCCACCTTTAGGCGGCAGACCAGCAAAGCCACGCAAGGAACCGCCTAAAGGCGGAACTACGAGCTTCTTTATCGAAACGGCAAAATGGCATCGAGCGAGTCGGCACCGACCATCAGCATCAACAAGCGGTCTACACCAAGGGCAATGCCGCCAGTTGGCCTCATCTTTTCCAAAGACTGAATAAAGGCCTCGTCGATTGGATAAATCTCTTTCCCTAGTGCCAAGCGTTGTTTGGCACAGTCTTCGAAACGGTGGCGTTGCTCAACGGGATCGGTCAGTTCGGAATACGCATTGGCCAATTCGATGCCATTGATGTACAGCTCCCACCGCTCAGCAACAAGCGGATTATCTGCCTTCCTGCGCGAGAGCGCGGCAGCTTCAATTGGATAATCCTTCAGCACGACCGCCCCACCCATTACCTTAATGGCGGGTTCTACTTTTTCCACCAGATCAATATCGAACCGGTCTTCATCATAGTTCCCGACAGGATCCCACCCGGCGAATTCAACGAAGGCTTCTGATACGGTCAGGATCTTCCAATCGGCGAAACCGAGATCAAGGACCTTGGCTACAGATAGGATCAGCGCTCTGGTTTCTTCGAGGATCTCCATATAGTCGGCATCGGCGCGATACCATTCCAGCATGGTGTATTCAGGATTATGCAAAGGCCCAAACTCCCCGCTCCGGAAACATTTTCCCATTTCAAATATTTTTTCGTGACCCGCAGCCAAGAGCTGTTTGTGAAATATTTCTGGCGAAGTGCGCAAAAAATGGTCGCCACTGGGCTCAGCGTCGATGTGCAGTTCCATGCAGGGAATTTTCAGGCGAATCGGGCTTTCAACCTCGACATACCCTCGATCATAAAAAAACGCTCTGATACCGCGCATCAGAACGTCTCTTAATACTACGCTGTCCTCGGACACAATTATCCTTTGGAAACACGGTCGGCATAACTGCCATCACGGGTATCAATACGGATCGTGTCGCCTTCGTTAATGAAGATCGGCACGTTGATTTCATAACGGTTTTCAAGCTTGGCCGGTTTCATAACATTGGTCGCCGTATCGCCGCGTGCACCTGGTTCGGTTTCCGCAATCACCATTTCAACAAAATTAGGAAGGGTGATATCAAGCGCACGGTCGTCGTGGAACAGGATTTCCACAACCATGTCATCTGTGATGAAATTCTTCATGTTGCCGAGGAGCTCTTCATTCAGCACCGCTTCCTCAAAGGTATCATTATCTGAAAAAACGTAGTTTTCTCCATCGATATAGGAAAACGTGAAATCGCGTGACATCAGAGCCGCGCGTTTGATCTTTTCGACAGAACGGTAGGTTTTGTCAAAGGTATTGCCCGTAATGAGGTTTTTAATCTTACACCGATAAAGAGCCTGCCCTTTACCCGGTTTTGAAAAATCAAAATTGGTAATCATGCATGGGTCGCCGTCGATTTCGATCTTCAACCCTTTCTTTAGGTCTGATGCACTGTACATGTTTGGTATTCCCTTGGTTATAACGTTCAAAAAGGCCGCACATTATGCAGAAAGCATTATTCACTGCCAAGTATGGATTTTTAATTTTGTGGCCCGTATATAGAAATAAAATCGAAAAAAAGTGGCAGTTTCCAACTAAAACCTATATTTATTTTACCTGAATCTACTCCAGTTTAATATTGGAGAGTAACCGATATAACACCACATGAAGGAGATAGATTGGTATGAAAAGAACACTCGCACCTCTAATGACATTAACATTGGCAGCTGGCATTGCTTTTATTTCTTTAGACGCTGTTGCTGGCACAAAGAAAAATGATCCCAATAGAAAAGAAGTGGAAAAGATTCTAAAGGAAGCTGGCGACACTCACTATGTTGAAAGAATGAAGATCAGCGCGTTGTGTTCCATGAAGATGGAAGATGCTGCTGGTGAAGACCTTTATTACCACATCTACAATGTTTCACTTAAAAAGGGTGGCTATCGTATTGTTATCTTCGACAATACACCAAAATACCTAGGCTATTATGCAACTGAATATGAAGGAGTCGACTATGAAGAAGGTTCCATTTTACTCGATTCCGGCGATAGCGACGAAGATGGGAACACGAGTTATTATACGCTCCCGATCAGCGAAAAAGGCCCGGCAGATAAGATCCGCATTGATGGTGTTCAGACAGTCTTGGTCAAAGGCCCTGATGCTGATGACAAGAAGTCTTCTGGTATTGGAAAAGCGGTTGGCGGTGGTGTGGCTGCTCCAGTAAGTGCTAGCGGTACGGTGTTGGAATACCGCGATTGGAAAATCACACTTAAGGGCAAGGAAATCACGGCTAACGCGATCTTTGTTTCTTTAGAAAAAGGAAAAGTGACCATAAAAGATTCCAAACTTGGGAAAAATGCAACGATTCCTGTAAGCGCCCTCTCTCCTGAAGACGTGGAATACCTGAAGAAGGTTATGACTAAATAGTTATATTAGGGAACTACGCATGCGAAAGCCGCCATTAATATGGCGGCCTTTTCTTTGGTAACAGCTTTGAAGGCCTGCAATGAAGAAGTATTCTATTCACGAAGTAGCCGCAACTATTGACCATGCTGTTCTGAAACCGAATCAGACCGAAGTCGATGTGCAGGATAACGCAAAAACCTGCATTGAATATGGCGTTGCCAGTATGTGTGTACGCCCTTGCGATGTTAAGCTGGCAGCCGTGCTATTGAAAAACAGTGAAGTCAGGGTTTCATGTGTGCTCAGCTTTCCGCATGGCGACGACACCACGGCCGTAAAGGTATTTCAAGCTGAACAGGCCATTTCGGATGGTGTTCAGGAAATCGACATGGTGATGAATATTGGCCAGTTTCTATCAGGAAACTATGACTACGTGCTGAACGATATCCGTGCAGTCGTTGAAATCGCCCATTCGAATGGCGTGCTGGTGAAAGTTATTCAGGAAAGCTGTTTCCTGACCTTGGAAGAAGTGGCCAGGGCAAGCGAACTTTCGCAGCAAGCCGGTGCCGATTTTGTTAAAACATCGACCGGATTCGGGCCATCGGCTGCTACGCCGGAAATTATTGATGTAATGATAAAGACGGTCGGCGAAAAAACGGGCATTAAAGCATCCGGCGGTATCCGCACCTGGGATCAGGCCATTGGCTATTTGGAGCAGGGAGCCACCCGACTGGGTATCGGCTCAACTAAGACGGTTCTCGAAGGCGGTGTATCGAATGAAAACTACTAAGAGGCCATGCTTTCAGACACCTCGACATCAACTTCGGTTGCAGTCGTCGTTGGAAACCTGAAGTCAACTTCGGTTGCCCCGAATGCACGACTGATCGATTCCAGCGTGGATTTGGCTGATTTCTGTACTTCGGACTGAATGTTATTGATCAGCTCAAGTGCCTGCTTTTCTGCGTGCCCTTTTGCTGCATCCACTAATTTATTCTTATCCTCTTCGGAAAAACCGCCGCTGACAAAGCCATTCAACAGGTCAGGCAGCAACCATGGAAGAAGCTTGGAACCTTGCTCATCGTAGAAGCGAATATCGCGGATGTGCACCTCGTAATCGCAAGGAGGCATAGAGATAGCATAGGCCGCTTCGCCCGTTTCCTTTATTTCAAACATCGGGCTTTGAAGATTAAATTTGAAATCGATCTCAAATTCGAAGATCATGGCCATTTTTTTGCCGCTCAACACCCAACTTAAATAACGCGTGCCGAACTCGCCCCACGTATGATCGGTCTCCGTGACGATTTCCTTGGTCAGGACTTTATAGACGGACAACTGCCCGATGGCGCGAAGCTTTTCAATACTGGAAAAAATCCGAATTTCCTGGGCCGGCTTATTGCGTTTCATCTTCAGCCAAATCCACAATGCCCCGACCACTAATAGCGACACGATCATACCGATAAAAAATTCATTCATAACATTACCTCATTGGGATAAAAGGCTAGCCCTTTGCTATTTGCAAGTACAGATTTTTCCATTACATGGAAGCACACTAAATCTCGTCGGATAGCACGTCGAAGTCCAGCACAAGAGGCAGATGATCGGACAGTTCAACCCGCGGCATTTCGAAGCGATTTACCTTAATTTTCGGACTATGGAGAATAAAGTCGAGATGACGCTTTGGCTTTTGGCTTGGATAAGACGGCTGCATATCCTTGTCGGCATTCTGCAAACCGCTTGCCGACATCAATAACCGAATCTCATCTTCTCCCATGAATGCGTTAAAATCCCCTGCCACAATATAGGGTCGATCAGTTTCTTTGATCATGTTGTAGAGATGCAGAATCTGCGCCTGTCGCGCACGATATCCAAGAGCAAGGTGCACAAGAAAAAAGGTTACATGCTCCAGCTCCAACTCAATCACCAGCTTTTTCATACCCTTTTCGAAATAGTGATACTTCTCATCCTGAATCGTATCTTTTGCCAGAAATGCATTCCCCTGTTTATTAAAGATGGGAATACCCTGCCAACGCGAGTCTGCAGCATATTTGGAGCGATAGGTGTGGAAATGACCCAGCTTATCCGCAATTTTTTCAACCTGGCATTTCCGCCCCGACCTATAGGATCCATTGTCGACCTCGATCAGTCCCATCACATCCGGATCGACGTCATCAATGAACTCAATAATTTCATCTAAATGATCGTGGGTCCGCCCCAACAAACCTAGCAAGGGAAACTTCTTTTGGTTTCCATGCGTTCCATAACAAATGTTGTATAATAAAAATCTCATAACACAAATCTAGTCCCTTCGGGTAGACTGTAAATTAAAATGCCCAGTTTGGAAATCGAGTGCCCCATGCCAGAATGAACCTTTCTTCAATTCACCACAAACGAGGATAGGAGCATCGGCATGGAGCAAGAGAAAGGTAGCACCCAAACACG
>JAZGFK010000040.1:0-3059 GCA_036479375.1 Pontiella sp.
TATCTATCCCACAGCATAAAGGGGAAAAATAAGATTACCTATATCTCGGAAGTACATCTAAAACAATTCCAAGCAGCAGCGGTTGAAGGAGACAAAATAAAGCGGCTTCAAAATGAACTGAGTGCAATAAATATGAAGCTGATAAAGGCTGGGTACTTCAATGATTAATACGGCAAAATCCGCACATTTGCTTGCACGTTTCGAAGAGCTGATATCAAAAAAACACTTTGATACGACTGCCCTAAAAAAAGGGCGTTTACTAGATCACGTATTTTCCCGCTAGAAGTGGTTCTGTTCTCTTTCGTGCTGGATGCTCAACAGGGATTTAAGCGTGGCGTACCTCGACTGATTGCCAAGCTGTTCGAACTGGAAGTGGTAACCGAGTGCAACGGGGCTCTACCGGCAAGAAGATCGTACGATGAAGCATGCGCTAAACTTCCGGCGGACCTTGTGCGGCAACAACTCCGAAAAAGTCACCAGAGCGAATATGAAACGAATGGACGCACCTTTCATGGTTTAAAAGTAGTAATACCCGACGGAACCAAGGTTTCGATGGCCGATACACTGGAAACTCAGGAAAAATTTGGAGAAGGGCAGGGCCATTACGTTCAATCTCAGGCGCTCGGCTTTTATGAGTTATCCACCGGGACATTTGAGGATTTCAAGTTCGAGCACTACACTACCCCAGAGCGAACCATTGCCATCGGGCACATGCGTTCAAATACAACACGTTCCTTATACGTGGCCGATGCGGGATACAATGGTATGGCGTTCATTGCAATTTGCATCGACATGGAACATGACCTACTGATGCAGCTGAAAAACTGTGCCCTTGCAAAGACCTTTTTAAGGACGAAAAAACGCTCTGGTGTCATGAAAATCAAGCTGACGAAGACTCATCTAGCCAACTATCCAAGTCATCAACATCTGTTAGGGACGCATATAAATATACGCCTGATTCGAACCCACGGTACAAGCAAACTTCGATCGCAGGTACTCATTACCACTTTGATTGATGAGTCGGTCTTCAGCTGGCAGGAAGTGACCAAACTATATTTGCAACGCTATGCGGTCGAACTGGCATTTCGGCACCTGAAGACCCCCATCGGACTCGAGCGAATCCGCAAACAAAAACTGCAGCGAATTGAACCGCTTCTATTTGCGGCAATTGTCCTGTTCAACCTATCGGTCGCGCTCAGAAACAGAATCAGGTGCCCCGGTCTACTGCCCGAAAAGGCGGGGATAAAGCTACACTGCTTTACGTTATGTATTGAGCTCGTTCATTTATACCTTCAAGCAGCCATAACCCCGCCACATGGAATCCGGAAAAAGATGAACCTGGGCTTAAAAGCAATCAGAGGCTGCTGGTTCATCTACAAGCCATGGCGAGCCGAACCAAGGATATGTCATACACCGCCATCTGAATTCTCCGTTCAAAAAGGGGCGGAACAATTAGCCGAAGAGGAATCGGCCAAATTCCTGCGCGTTGAGTATGAAATACTCGCGAAGAAGTACGGCCAAAAAGAGCGAAAACAGACTTAACCTCCGCCCCATTAGGGGGGGGGGGGGGGGGCTTCAGGCCGATTGGCGGTTAAAAACCAAAAACCCTAAATAAAAAACACGCTCTGTCATAGACAGAAGCGCGTTTCACTCGTGGCAGGCCGGATGCGCCGGCGAGAGAGCCGTCTAAAATCGATGCATGATTTTACCGCTGAAAATTACAGCGGTGTAATCCCCGCCAAACACCCCATCCAGATCCAAACCAAATTCGGTCGTATTCGAATCCCATTGTGAGAAGCGAACGCCGCCACCGACCTTAACGAGATCTTCCTCGCGAGCCTGAAGAGAAACACTGATATTCTGTCCGCCACCTGGAACGCCTATCATCGTGTAGCTTTCATCATCCATGTTTGGATTAAATTCATGCAACCAGTGGACGCGTAGCTCGGGCTGAAATTCCATTTCCAGATTGAAACTTTCAATCTGTTTGATCATCGACAATGTAGCCCCCAGAGCACTGAGATATGACCATTGATCGTATGCATCATAAGCCTTGTCCGAGAAACCAATCGACGATGTTTCAGTATAGGCTTCGCGGTCATAGTAAGTAGACAACAGCGAGATTTCCGGTGTGAACAATACATTATCATTAAAGGCAGACATCCCATAACCACTACCCACATAGAAGCCCACTGATTGGGCGTCGTATTCACCTTTGTAGCCGACCGCCTCAAGACCTTCTGTTTCAACAGCACTTAATGCGTAGTTCAGGTTTGCATCAAAAAATAGTTTTTCGCCACTCGTTGAGAAATACCCTACAACATGTCCTGTGTTAGCCGTACCATCATTTCCAGCATTTCCATTAAGAATGGTACGCGCATAACCACCACCCAGCCCTAGCAAGATATTTTGAAAACGCTTATCAACGCCAAGAATTCCGCCGGCGATTTGCGCATCATAACCGGCGTGCGTTCCAACCGCCTTTTGATCCAGCTGCGAACCATAACCGCGTCCCCAAACCTGATAGGTTTCCGGAACCTCAATTTTTTCGCCGGACGCCTTCGGAGTCAGATTGTTAACCGAGTCCTTAAATTCATCGTAATCACTGCCCTTCCCGGTTGTCCCTGAAGCATAGGATTTACCTACCTCAGAAGGATCGCCTTTAATTTCAGGATGCGGCGCACTATCAGATACACCACGAACTGCATCACGACCATCAAATCCAGGAAGATGATTCTGCATCCAATCCACCGAATTCCCATACCAATCCTCCGGACCGGCTGCACCACGAGGAGCCGCGCCATTTTCTTGACTGTTCAGGCGTCGAAAACTTCTCGTACGATCCTGAATCTGATCTGAAAAGATCGATTGTAATCCAATCAGAGCATTAGCCATTTCGGGAGTCCGCACATATGAATTAAACGTCGCATCCTGCGCCTGAACCAGACTTAAGCTGGTGAGGGAGTTAAATCCATCAGTGCCGTTCGTGACAACAAGCGAAAGATCCTGCATGGCCTTTTCATATTCACTTCCTTCAGGAGCATCTAATGCATCATCCC
>JAZGFK010000041.1:0-59948 GCA_036479375.1 Pontiella sp.
TCTCGCTGCAGTACATCCGGTGTTTTCGAAAGCATTTTTTCGGAAAATCGCCTCCAAAAGTCTACCTTCTTGAGTTTGGTGATGCGCTCATGGCGTACTTGTAGCGAGGTTGCCGGACACCGATGCTTGGGGAGATGAGTGTAACATCCCGCAACGTAACAATATTTGGGTCCTCAAATGGCGTCGCAAATGAACAAGGCCAAGATATTGAAAAGGCATTGATTAATTGAGCAGATGGGTACGATCCGAGGCTATAGAGAACTAGCGGAGTCGATTCATGGGTTGCGACGATCAGTAGGTACCAATGCCAATTGAGAGCTAAATGCTGTTTATGATCTTTCTACCTGAGGTTGGAAATAGGAATGAAACTCGGGCGGAAGATCGTGGAAATCAATGCTCGAAATTTCCGAAGAAAAATCGCGGGAATTAAGGGTGTTCCAGTAAAGAACGGTTTGTTCATTGAGCGAGCCATTCCGGACGTCGTGGAGCAGGGCGGCGGCGGCCTTTCCGGTGTAGGTGTATTCGAGATATACGTTTTCGAGTGATTGGAACAGTTCGATTGCTTCCTGACCTTCCGGTGTTGGAATGCCGTAGTCCTCGCCGAAAAATTCATTACGGATAATGATGTCGGACTCTTTAATGATGGGGGCGATGCCTAGTTTGGTGCAGATTTCATCGCACAGGTTTTTAATATGTATTTCGGTTCGGAATCTTGGATGGGTGACCCGGATGGCTTCGAGCCGCGTATCGAGTCCGGCGAGTTTTAAACCGACCAGCAGGCCTGCGTGTGTGCCACCCGTTCCCATTGGAATGTAGATGACGTCAGGCGTCATTTGTTCTTCCAGTTCGAAGGCCGCATTAACGAAACCTAGTGCGCCGGTGGCGTTGGTTCCTCCGGCGGGGATGATGTAGGGTTCGATACCTTCTTTAGCTAGATAGTATTCCGAAAGTTCCCGCGTGCGCTCGGGAAACTGCATGTAAGTTTCGCACAGGTGTAGTTCTGTTCCGGCCGCTTTTTGCATGAGTATGTTTTTTCGGACATGTTCATTCGTGCTCTGCGGAGCAAGAATGGAGATGGCGCGAAGTCCGAGCTGTTTGCAGCAGATGGCTGTGGCCAACGCATGGTTTGAACCGGCGGCCCCATAGGTGATTATGCTCTTTCGACCTTCGGCCCGTGCCTCGCCGAGCAGGAATTCGAGTTTTCGAATCTTGTTACCCCCGTAGACCGGTCCACTGAGGTTGTCCTGTTTCATGAACAATTGGTGGTGTTTGAGCTGTGTTCCAAGGGTTGAAAGGTTCGCAACAGGAGTGGGCAACTGCGCCAATTTTACGTAAGAAAATGTTTTAAGTAATGTTTCCATAGGCCGACGCTACCATACCCGTTTACGGGGTTGAAGTGCTATCGAGACGTTGCTTCATTAACTCATAATAAATTAAAACGAACGGCAATTATTATTTGTTTAATCCGTGGCATAAAGTTCAATACATCCACGTATATATGGGTATTAAATAGGGTCGGATTTGTCTTAATTCCGTTTTTTAAATTTTTTCCTTCATATGTCAATAATGACCATATATTGTGCATCTGTTCTGGGGGGACACTACATCTTGTGCTAATTCGCACGCACAACACCGCCGCTCCCGCCGAAAAAATGCATGACAATCAAGGGGTAAGCACATGGTAATCAAGGTAAAGAAAAGAGATGCAGCCACAGTAGATTACGACGATAAAAAGATCTACAACGCCATTGAAAAGGCGGTCAAAAACGCAGTTCAGAGCGAAGACGATGTACCACAACATCTAGTGACCATCGTCAAGGACATCACCGCCAAGCTCGATAATATTATCATGGGCTACTCTCAGCGCGGCAATGACGAAGTCGATGTTGAGCATATACAGGATTTGGTCGAACAGCAGTTGATGGGTGCGGGGCTCTACGATGTTGCCCGTGCTTACATTCTCTACCGCGAGGAACACAAGCAGGCCCGTAATCAGCGCCTTCGTCCCGATGCGTCTGCAATCCAGGATTACATGCTGGCCAGTCGTTATGCGCGTTACCTTCCAGAAGTCGGCCGTCGCGAAACCTATGCCGAAGCCGTTGGTCGTGTTCGAGACATGCATCTGCGTGCTTTTCCTGCCGCATCAGAGGATATTGATTGGGCATTTGAGCAAGTAATTGAAAAACGGTGCCTACCATCGATGCGTTCGATGCAGTTTGGAGGCAAGGCCATCGAAAAAAATCACGCCCGTATGTATAACTGCACTTTCGGAATCTGCGACCGAGTTGAGTTTTTTGCAGAAGGTCTTTATCTCCTGCTGTGCGGTACCGGCGTTGGCTTCAGCGTCGAGTTTGAGCACGTTGAAAAATTGCCACCCCTTGCAGCATCGGTTGATGAAGGAACCGTTCGCCATTACAATATTCCAGACACAATTGAAGGCTGGGCAGATGCAATGCAGGAGCTCATGCAGAGTTATGTTGACGGCTATTTGGTTGAGTTTAACTATTCCCTGATTCGTTCCCGTGGTTCGCAGTTGAGCACGTCGGGTGGTCGTGCTCCGGGTCATGTTCCGTTGCGTCGAGCTCTTGAGCGCGCCCGCAATATTCTTGATGGCGCAGTGGGCCGTAAGCTGAAACCGATTGAGGCGTATGACGTAATGATGCATGCTGCAGATGCGGTCATCGCGGGTGGTGTGCGCCGCTCTGCAACCATTTGTCTGTTCTCTCCTGACGATGGCGAAATGATGAATGCCAAGCGCGGAAACTGGTTTAATGAAAATCCGCAGCGCGGTCGGTCGAATAATTCAGTTAAGCTGATCCGTAATGAAACATCGAAGGCACAATTTCTTCGAATCTTCCAGAAGCAGAAAGAGTGGGGGGAACCCGGCTTCTATTTTGCCAGCGACCTTTCCCATGGATGCAATCCATGTTGCGAAATCGGGCTGAATCCGCATCTTGAAGTAAAGGATGCGGATGGCAATATCACGATCGAATCCGGTTGGCAGTTCTGCAATCTGACTGAGATCAACGGTGCCAAGCTCCTTACAGAGGACGACTTCCGCATTGCTGTTCGTGCGGCCACGATCATCGGCACCTTGCAGGCGGGCTACACAAGCTTTCCGTATCTCGGCGAAACCACCGAAAAGCTCTGTCAGCGTGAAGCCCTTCTGGGTGTTTCCATTACCGGTATGATGGACTCTCCTGAAGTAACACTTGATCCGATCATGCAGCAGAAAATGGCTAAATATGCGATTGAAGTGAACCGTGAGATTTCTCTGAAAATAAATACGGAACCGGCTGCCCGTCTGACCTGTGTTAAACCTGCAGGATCCACCTCACTGCTGCTGGGTACGGCATCAGGGATTCATCCCCGCCATGCTCGTCGCTACTTCCGTCGTATACAGGCCAACAAGACCGATCCCGTTTACAGCTTCTTCAACGAAACCAACCTGCACATGTGCGAAGAGTCCGTTTGGAGTGCCAATAAAACGGATGATGTTATTACATTCTGTGTTGAAGCGCCGGATGAAGCGATTCTCCGCAGCGAAATGTCGGCGATGGAGCTGCTTAAGCATGTTCATTCCACGCAGCAAAACTGGGTTGTTCCGGGCACGGCACGGCCGGAGTCGAATCCCGGTCTGTACCACAACGTCTCGAACACCCTCACGGTGCGCGATGGCGAGTGGGACGAAGTTGCAGATTATATCTGGGAGAATCGATCCGACTTTACTGGCATCAGCATGCTGGCCGCCACCGGCGACAAGATTTATCAGCAGGCACCACACGAAGAAGTTCTGACTGCTCAGGATGAAACCCTGTGGAATGAACTTATTTCCAAGTTCAAGTCGGTGGACTACACGTTGATGCGGGAAGAAGAAGATGCGACCAACCTGCAGGGTGAAATCGCCTGTGCCGGTGGCTCTTGCGAATTAATTTAACTATACTACCATACAACCTGTACGTGCTCCCCGAAACGGGAGCGCATTTTTTATCACTAACTCTGGCTGGGACTCAAAAAATTGCGTCGTTAAAAGTTCCAGCCATGGAATGTTTTTTGATAGGTTCTCCGACCATTGGAAAACGAAAAGGACTCTGAATGAATAAAGCTGATTTGATCGTGGCGTTAGATGTGCCGAATGTAGAGGCAATGGAAGCTAAACTGGAGGAGTTGCCTGATTTTATCGAGTGGTACAAAGTTGGGCTGGAAATCTTTTGTGCAGAAGGGCCAGCTGTGCTGGAACCGCTTAAAAAGCGCAATAAGAAAATATTTCTGGACCTCAAACTGCATGATATTCCGCGCACGGTAGGGAATGCCGTCAAAACGGCTGCTGAACATGGAGTCCATTTGATGACCGTTCATGCTATTGGCGGACGTGCCATGCTCGAAGAGGCGGCCAAGGCTGCGGCTGAATGCAAGAATCCTCCCAAAATCGTAGCGGTCACAACGCTGACTAGTTTAAGTCAGGACGATTTTTCCGACCTTGGAATAAACCGTACGGTGTCTGAACAGGCCCTCGAACTCGGTCGCTTGGCCATATCAGCTGGGATTGACGGCATGGTTACCAGCGCCCACGAGGCCAAAATACTGCGTGAAGAATTTCCGAACGCGATTCTCGTGACGCCGGGCATTCGTATGCCCGATGGCGATGTAGGCGACCAGAAACGAGTGGCATCTCCGTCCTACGCGGTTGAACAGGGAGCAACGCACCTCGTGATCGGCCGTCCGATTATGCAGGCCGAAGATCCGGTTGCCGCGGCAACGGCCATGATCGAAGATATGAATAAGTAGATTTATTGGAGGGACGGGCTCTGTCCCGTCCTGCCGCAGCTGGGATAGGACGACATAGAGATCGTTCCTTCTGCTAAAGGGAAAAGATATGAGCAAACCAAAGATTTTGATTATTACGGGATACGGCGTTAACTGCGAGGCGGAGTCCGAGCATGCCTGGAAACTGGCCGGTGCTGAGCCTAAACTGGTTCACTTGAACGACCTGCTGGATAACCCGGATCAGCTCGAGCAATTTCAGGCCTTGATGTTTATCGGCGGATTTTCCTACGGCGATCACATGACCAGTGGTCATGTTTTTGCGATGCGCGTGAAGCACCACATGCAAGCTCAGCTACAGAAATTTATCGATGACGGTAAGTTAATTATGGGCATCTGTAATGGATTCCAGGTGATGACTAAAATGGGGTTGTTACCCGGTCTGGATGGTAACTACTTTGAGCCGACCGTTTCACTCATGCAAAACGACTGCGGAACCTTCCAGAACTTCTGGTGCGATATTCGTTTTGAAGAAACCTCTCCATGTGTATTCACCAAAGGATTAGGAACTCTTCCATTACCGATTCGTCATGGCGAAGGGAAGATTTTTACCCTTGATGCAGCTCTGATTGAAAAAGCGGAATCGCTGGGTTGTGTTGCATCGCGCTATGTTGATGCGGATAACAATCCGACACAGGACTTTCCAGCGAATCCGAACGGATCACTCAATGCGATTGCGGGGCTTTGCGATCCTACTGGTCGAATCTTCGGCATGATGCCGCATCCGGAAGCGTATCTCTTTCAAGAAAACCATCCGAACTGGGACCAGCAGAAACTGAACGGCGAACTGCCGGAGCAGGGACTTGGGCTGAAGCTATTCCAAAATGCGGTAAATTTCATTAACGCCGAACGGTAGTTTATCTTCCATGACCGATAAGGTTCAGGCATTTGTCAGGCAGCTGCGGGGAGGTCAACTTCCGCAGCTGTTTGACTATTTACCCGGCATTTATTTCGTCGTGAAAAACATTGATGGTCAGGTGATGATGGCCAATCAGGTTGCTGCCCGGTTATGTGGATTTCAGAACGAAGCGGAGATGCTCGGTAAAACCGACCTGGATATATTTTCGCCGGAGCGGGCGGATGCTTATATCGAAGATGACCGACATGTTTTCGAAACGGGTGAAAGCATTATCGACCGTGTGGAACTTGCGCCTGACCCGAATAATTCGATCAACTGGTTTGTTACAACCAAGATTGCGCTGTATTCGCATACGAATGAAATGATCGGGCTGGCCTGTATTGCCCGTAATATGACCGATGCTTATGAAAAGCTCCGACCGTATGCCGAAATGAACGAGGTGCTTGAATATGTTCGAGAAAACTACGCCCAGGCTATTAAAATCGCCGAACTGGCCAAAGTTTCCAACCTCTCATCCAGCCAGTTTGAGCGCCGCTTTAAGAAGATGTTTCAGATTACACCAACAAAATACATTCTAAATGTACGTATACGCGCGGCCTGCAACCTGCTGTCTTCAACAAATGACACCATCGCCTCCATTGCGTTGGAGTCGGGCTTTTACGATCACAGCCATTTTAGCCATAATTTCCTAAAGGCCATGGGGATTTCTCCGAGCGAATACCGAGAACAAGGTCGGAGGAGTCCATGGTGATTTACACCGTGATGCCTGTTTTTTACAAGACGGAGTAATGTGGATCCTGATACCTTCATTCCCATGAATTGGAAAATGAAGGTCTTGTTTTTATGGATTGGTTGTGCAGCGCTGCTCTGCAATGCATCCCCGCAATCCGCTGGATTTGAATTATTGTTTAATGGCAAGGATCTCTCGGGATGGTGGGGGCTCAAGACAGAAGATCCAGCAAAATGGATGGCGTTGCCGCCGGACAAACTTGCAGCAAAAAAAACAAGTAGCCTGAAGGATATTCACGCGCATTGGCGTGTCGAGGATGGCGTGCTGGTGAACGACGGCGATGGTTTGTTCCTGACCACGGAAAAGAACTATGCCGACTTCGAGTTGGTGCTCGAATATAAAACGGTAGCGTTGGCCGATAGCGGTGTCTATTTGCGCGGCATTCCGCAGATCCAGATCTGGGATTATACCGAGGAAAATAAATTCAAGCTGGGAGCGGATAAAGGATCCGGCGGCCTCTGGAATAATAAAAAAAGTTCAAAAGGAAAGGATCCGCTGGTGTTGGCGGATAAGCCATTTGGCGAATGGAACAAGCTCTGCATCATAATGGTGGGTGAATATGTAACGGTTCACCTTAACGATAAACTCGTTGTTGATCATGCTCGGATGCATAACTATTTCAACAAGAAGAAAAGAAAGCCATTGCCGATTCCCCGTCGTGGCCCGATTCAGTTGCAGACCCATGGCGGGGAAATACGCTGGCGCGACATTGCAATTCGGGAAATCAGCGGAGAAGAAGCTAATTCGATTCTGGCCGCGAAACCCTCATCTGGCGGAGAGACTCCGAAGGAATGGCAAGGCGCCCTTGAGAACTACGAGTTTTCTGACGGGATGATCCTGTGCAAAAAGGGCAAGGGCGGTACTGTTTTTACAAAGAAGGAATATGCTGACTTTGCAGTACGATTTGAATTTAAGGTGCCGCCTGGAGGGAACAACGGGCTGGCGATCCGCTATCCCGGAAAAGGGAATCCGGCCTATATCGGCATGTGCGAGTTACAGGTGCTCGACAACACCGCCGAAAAATACGCCAAGCTTGATCCGCGGCAGTTCCATGGATCAGCCTATGGCATGACTGCGGCGCATCGCGGTTATCAGCGTCCCGTTAGCGAATGGAATTTTCAGACTGTGGAAGTGATTGGCTCCACCATTAAGGTAGAACTGAATGGCACGCTGATTCTCGATGCCGACCTTTCCACGGTTACCGAATTCAAGGGAGACCGGAAGCATTCGGGCAAGGATCTGATCAAAGGACACTTTGGCTTTGCCGGACATAATGATCCTGTGGCTTTTCGCAATATAAAAATCAAGGAGCTAAGTCATGAGCAATAGAAGATTATTCATCGGAAAGTCGGTATTAGCCGCTGGGAGCTTGCCGTTATTTAACATTGGAACTTCGGGCCAGACTGTGGGGCAGAAACTCAATCACGCCAGCTTCGGGGCTTCGGGGATGGCGAGCGGGGACATCAATAGGCTAACCCGTGGTGGGCTCGTCAATCTGGTGGCTGTGGCTGAGGTCGATGATTCAAAGCTCGGAAAAGTTTTGAAGGCATTTCCAAATGTAAAGATCTACAAGGATTGGCGCGTCTTACTGGAAAAGGAGCATAAGAACCTCGATTCGGTCAATGTCTCGACGCCCGACCACATGCACGCGCCCATTGGTGTTACAGCAATGAACCTCGGCCTGCACGTATACGGACAAAAGCCGCTGGCACAAAATCTCTATGAAACGCGACGCATGACCGAAATTGCCAAAGAGCGCGGCGTGGTCACCCAAATGGGCATCCAACTTTCTTCGGGCATGTATGAGCGATTGGCGGTCAAAATGATTCAGGATGGCGTAATCGGCAAAGTGAAGGAAGTGTATATTTTTAGTCATAAAACCTGGGGCGATTCGTTGCCTCGGCCGGACAGAAGCGATCCCGTTCCGGCTTCGCTGGACTGGGATCTGTGGTGCGGCTCGGCACCTAAGCCAACCTATCTTGACAAATACTATCATCCCGGTCAGTGGCGAAAACGACTCGACTATGGCACGGGAACGCTGGGTGATATGGGTTGCCACATCTACAGTCCCATGTTTGGGGCCATGAGTCTCAAAGCGCCAATCTCGGTCAAGTCCATCGGTGGAGTGCCGAATAAAACCAACTGGGCCATCGATGAGAAATTTGAATATGTTTTCCCGGGTAATGCTTACACGGCAGGAGAAACTATTAAGGTAACATGGTGCGATGGCTCCCTTCGTCCGCCTCATAAATTTCTCAATATGTTCGGGGAAAAGATGCCCAAGCAAGGTGGCATCTTCGTAGGTACTGAGGGGGTCCTGCTCGCACCGCATCAGCAAGCGCCCATCCCATATCCCCGCGAAAAGTTTGCCGACTACCGCTATCCTAAGCTGCCGGCGCGCGACCACTATAAGGACTTCATCGCTGCAGTTCGTGGCGAGAGCGTAAAGCCCATTGCCGACTTCGTGGAATATGGTGGCCCACTGACCGAAACCGTTTTGATGGGTGCTTTGTCGTCCCGTTTCCCGAACGAAAAACTGGAATGGGATGCCGCAAATCTTCGGTTCACAAACAACGACGCCGCGAATCAATTTATCCGCCGCGAATATCGCAAGGGATGGGAAGTGGACGGACTTTCATGAATCGTGTCGGGATAATTGGTTTGGGTTTCATGGGTGGCGTTCACTTGCGTAATTGGCAGGCGTTGAATGGCGTGAAAGTGGTTGCAGTTTGCGATGCCAATCCGAATCTCGGGAAGGTAACGCAAGGCAATATCGACACGGGATCGGATACGCTCGACCTCGAAGGGATTACGGTCTATGTCGATATTGCGGAGATGCTCTTCAATGAACAACTTGACGCCGTTTCCATAACGTTGCCAACGCACCTGCATAAAACCGTGACCATCCAATGTCTGGAAGCCGGGGTGCACGTGCTATGCGAAAAACCGATGGCGTTGAATCTAGCCGATTGCGACGCTATGATTGCCGTATCAAAGAAAAAGGGCAAGCAACTGATGATTGCCCACTGCATTCGTTTCTGGCCGGAATATGCATGGGTGAAGCAAGCTGTCGGTCGCAGAGAATATGGAAAGGTGCTTACGGCTGATTTTACTCGGCTGACCTATGCGCCAGCATGGGATGTCGGTAGCTGGCTTACAGATTCTTCGAAAAGCGGGGGTCTCGCCTTGGATCTGCATATTCACGATCTGGATTTTATTCAATATCTCTTTGGTATTCCGGAGGGCATCCATTCGCGTTGCTGCAGGTCTAAGCATGTTAAAACGTGGATCGACTACGGTGATGAACGAGTTATTTCGGCAACCGCCAGTTGGATGATGCCGGAATCGTTTGGGTTCCAGATGGCCTTTAATCTGATTTTTGAAAAGGCTGCCGTGGTCTTTGATGGAACCACGCTTTCGGTCTATCCGTCTACAGGAGATTCCTTTGTTCCCGAGATCAATGAAGGCGATGGCTATAAAGGCGAAATTGAATATTTTTCATCCCTCCTTGAGGGTAAAACAAAAGAAATAAAGATCACGCCGGAGCAGGCTCGCGAATCGGTGCGGATGACATTGGAGACGATGAAGTAATGAAAAACCCTATCGGAATATGCAGCTGGTCGCTGCACAACAATCCTTTTGAAGTTTTCCATACTCTGGAGCAAACGGGGCTTACCCATCTGCATCTCGGTTTGGTGGCCGCGAATCTTTTTCAGGAAGCGATTGCTGAAAATAACTGGACAGTCAGTGCCACTATGTTGGCCTTTCCGCAGGAGAATTATTCATCGCTCGACAGCATTCGCGAAACGGGCGGTATTGTGCCGGACGACTGCTGGGCGCTAAATCGAGAGCTCGTATTGGATGCCATCGAAAAAACTGCTGGAATGGGGGTGGAGTTCCTTTCGTTTCATGCGGGGTTTATTGATCATACCGATGATGAACGTTATCAGGAATTCTGCGGGCGTATGCGCAAACTTGCCGATTCCGCATTGGCCGCTGATATCGTATTGCTGTTGGAAACCGGGCAGGAAACCGCTGAGGATTTACGCGCCTTTTTGGAAAATCTTAATCATCCGGCGCTGGGTGTTAATTTTGACCCAGCCAATATGATTCTCTACGACAAAGGCGATCCGATCAAGGCGGTACGCACGCTTGCGCCGTGGATCAAGCATGTGCACATCAAGGATGCTGTTAAAACGCCCGTTTCAGGGCAATGGGGCACTGAAGTACCTTGGGGCGATGGCGAAGTCGGTTGCGATAAATTTATTAAGACCTTGGATGAAATTGGTTATCAAGGTGCGATGGCGGTTGAGCGGGAGGCGGGTGAAAAACGCGCTGAAGATATTAAACTGGCAGCGGACCGGTTAGGAGAAGTATATGGGTGAAGAGCGGGAAAATAGTTTTATTGGTTCGCGACTATCAATAATGATGTTCCTACAGTTTTTTGTATGGGGGGCATGGTTCGTTACGGTAGGCAACTATATGCTCAAATCGGGCATGGGCGACTCCATTGGCTGGGCCTATTCCGCCGGGCCGATTGCGGCAATCCTTTCTCCGTTCCTGCTGGGCATGCTAGCGGATCGTTTCTTTGCTACAGAACGCGTACTGGGCGTATTGCATATTGCAGGGGGCATCGTACTCTATTGCGCCCCGATGGTGGCGAATGGCGCTGAAACGGCATCCGCATTCATCGGGATGCTTTTTCTTCATACGGTCTGCTATATGCCGACGCTGGGACTGACCAACACGCTGGCCTTTCATAATATTACAAATCAGGAAAAGCAGTTTCCCCTGATTCGGGTCTTCGGAACGCTGGGCTGGATTGCGGCCAATATCGTGGTGAGCAAAATCTTCCATGCGGACGAAACGGCGCAACCTTTGCGGATTGCAGGCGGGGCGGGTGTCTTGCTTGGATTGTATTGTTTTTCTTTGCCTCACACACCGCCGCCGGCCAAGGGCAAGAAGGTTTCGGCCCGCGACCTGCTCTGTCTGGATGCCCTGGCGCTACTGAAGAAACCCTCCTTCCTCATCTTCATTATCAGTTCCATGCTGATCTGCATTCCGTTGGCGGCCTATTATGCCTATGCACCGGTTTTTGTGAATGCCAGCGGATTGGAAGATCCGGCTTTTAAAATGTCGTTCGGGCAGATGTCGGAAATATTTTTCATGCTGGTCATGCCGCTGTTTTTTACGCGGTTAGGCGTCAAGAAAATGCTGCTGGTCGGCATGTTGGCCTGGGTGGTGCGCTATGGCCTCTTCGCCCTCGGAGCGCCTTCGGGGATTCTCTGGATGATTCTTGGCGGCATTGTCCTCCACGGCATCTGCTACGACTTCTTCTTCGTGACGGGGCAAATCTATGTCGACAAAGCTGCGCCGGTTGCCTTGCGCGGGCAGGCGCAGGGATTGCTAATTTTGGTGACGCAGGGAATCGGAATGCTGGTGGGTGCGCAAGTGTCGGCAAAGTTGTTTAGTTCATTTGTCCAAAGCAGGGAAACGGAAGTCCTGCTGGGATGGCAGCAATATTGGCTGATCCCCTGCATCGCTGCTGCTGTGATCATGGTGTTCTTTGCTTTCTTGTTTAAAGGTGCGGATCCGGGCGATGAGAGTGAAGTTTAGAGACGTGTTGTATACGCTTTCGGTCATTCTGGCTTCCAATTTGGCTGCGGCAGACCAGAAACGCCTAAACGTCTTGTTTATTATTTTGGATGACCTGACGGCGCCTGCACTTTCATGTTACGAGAATAAGGTCTGAAAAACACCGAATATTGATCGGCCGGTTAACAAACTCTAAGAGCTTGGAGTGAATGATTTGGACGATGTCAAGGAGTCCGCGAGGCGTTGGTTCATTTTAAGGAATCGTCGTCCGCAGGACGGTGGCATTTCCTTCCAGTGTGTAGATGGGTAGGGCGGCAGGCACGAGGATGGATGTGCCGGCCGGAGCCGTTAGGTTTTCATCGTCCCATGAAATAATTGCTTCGCCTTCGGATACAAACAGCGCATGGAATGTTTTTCCAGACATTGGAACTTCAAGCGGTGCTGAGAAGGTGAGTTTTTCTAAACGGAAGTATTCGCATTCCAATATTTCAGCGCATTGGAAGTTTTCTGTATCGACCAGAAGTTTTGGTTCAACCAGTGGATTTACGTTGTCTTCCCAGTTAATCACATCTGCTGCCTGGTCAATATGCAGTTCGCGTGGTTTCCCATCATTCCCCATTCGCCCCCAATCGTAGATGCGATAAGTGGTATTTGAATTCTGTTGGATTTCGAGAATGAGACAGCCTTCGTCGATGGCATGCACACTTCCGCCGCGCACAAATACAGCGCTGTCTTTCCGAACAGGAAAGGGGCGCATGATTTCGCCGCTGGTGCCGTCTTTAACCGATTGAAGAAAGCTTTCCTTTGTGACGCCGTCATTCAATCCGCAGAAAACCCGTGTATTGTTTTCACCGAGTAGATACCACATCTCGGTTTTGGCTTCGCCGCCGAACTTGGCTGCGGTTTCATCATTGGGGTGCACCTGTACACTTAATTTTTGCTTAGAGTCGATCAGCTTGATCAGTAAGGGAAATTTAGTTCCGGCAACGGCGGTTCCCATAATCTCGACGGGGTTGTCCTGAAGCACCTCTCGAATGGTTTTCCCCTCTAATGTTCCATTTGAAACAACACTCATTCCATCGTCGTGGTCGGATATTTCCCACGACTCGGCATAGATGCCTCCCGGTACATCACGGTTATAGGTTTCGGGAATGCGTGAGCCGCCCCATGGATAGTCTTTGTAGACCGGTTTGAATGTCATTGCATAGAGTTTATTTTGCATGGCGCGAATTAAAAGGATGATTAGATTTCAAATCAACACTTGTTTGTGGCTGAATACTTTTCATGGAGCAGCCACGAAACAGTAAAATCGGCAAGGATCGATGGGATATGGACAAGGTTCGATATCATCTGGATAAACCACCAGCTCCCAATCGGGATTTCAAGAGTGTGGCCGATATTCTAAAAGACGTTGTGGGGGGACTCGAACAACCAACGCAGGAAAATGTGCTGATTTTACGGGAGGCCTGGCCAAAACTTGTCGGAGCGCAAATTGCGAAACACAGCGAGCCGGGCTTCATCAAAGATTTCAAACTGTTTGTATTTGTAGATCATCCAGGATGGATGCCCGAGCTTGAGCGATTAAAACGACCGCTCTTGATCAAGTTACAATCCAGCTATCGTGAGTTGCGGATCCGCCAACTCCAGTTTTTGCTGCAACATAAGTAGGACGAGAAACTCTAAAGCAACGTTCCTGCAAGATCGGCCAATTCGGAACGCTCGCCCTTAGTCAGGTTGACGTGCGCGTACAGGCGCTGTCCTTTCATCTTCTCGATCAGATAGCTCAGTCCGTTGGAATGGCTGTCGAGGTAAGGATGGTCAATCTGGAAAATATCGCCGGTGAACACAACCTTGGTTCCTTCTCCCGCCCGTGTGATGATCGTTTTGATTTCATGTGGTGTCAGGTTTTGGGCTTCATCGATTATGAAAAAGGTATTTACGAGACTGCGGCCCCTGATATAGGAGAGGGGCTCGATAACCAGTTTTCTTTCTTCAACCAGCTTGCCGATCTGGCTGCGTTTCGCATCGCCTTGTGCGTGTTCAATAACCCCGAGATTGTCGAACAGGGGTTTCATGTAGGGGTCAAGTTTTGATTGAATATCGCCGGGTAGAAAACCGATATCTTTATTACTTAGCGCAACAATTGGGCGCGCCATTAAAATTTGGCGGTAGCTCTTTAATCGCTTAAGGGCGCCGGCAAGTGCAATCAGCGTTTTTCCGGTCCCGGCCTTACCGGTTAAGCTGACGAGCCGAACGGAATCGTTAAGAATGGCATCGAGCGCATAGGTCTGTTCGGAGTTGCGGGGGGTAATTCCATACGCCGGAACTTTATCGACATGCCTGATGAGCCCGAGTTCGTCGTCATAAACTGCAAGTGCTGATTTCCGCTCGCCGCGAAGAATAATGTATTCGTTGGGCACAAGTGGAGTTTTCAGGTTGAGTTGCTCTGCCGGAAACTCGTAGGGCGGGGTATACATGAGGTTGATCAGTTCGGGATTAATATTCTCTTCAATGCGCGAGCCGGTATAGAGTTGCTGAATATCAGTTACATGATCATTCTGGTAGTCCATTGCCATCAGCCCAACGGCTTTGGCCTTCATGCGTAAATTGACATCCTTTGTAACTAAAGAGACTTCCCGGTCAGGAAATTCACGGGCAACCTGATAGCCAATATTTAGAATATGATGGTCTGGTTTTTTAGAAGAAAAATTATCAGCAATGCTCTTTTCAAACGGGCGATCCAGTTTAATGCTGATTTTGCCCCGTTTGGAGCCAATGGAAACCCCGCCGTTAAACAGTTTTCCATCGCTTAGCGTGTCCACGGTACGTGCAAATTCCCGAGCATGGAAATTAAGGGAGTCGTTTCCTTTTTTAAAATTATCGAGTTCTTCGAGTACGGTAATAGGTATGACTATATCGTGTTCGCCAAATTGATGAATGCAGTTACTGTCATGGAGGATTACGTTGGTATCTAGGACAAATATTTTTTTCTTGGACAATGTCATATCGCAATGGATCCTTTCAGGGTTTGGTTAGTTTGTCAGTTAACCAAGGGAACTCACCTGCCTCCTTATCAGCCCTCGGAATGTTGATTGAACACCTACTGAATACATCAAAATTTTGCTTCAACAACGAAAGCATGTCAACGCACAACTTGTGGGTATTATGATATCGCGACACAACATGTTGTGGATTAGGGAGCTAGCTTTCTAATTTATTTTTAAAATAGCGGAGAACCTGCAAACGGTGTTTGGCTATGGAGTTATAAAATCGATCGAATGGAGGGTGGAATAGTGATCAACCTGAAGGCGCTGCAGTTGTGCGATAGACGAATTAAATGACCTCCATGCGATCGACAACCATCAGGTAAAATGGCGTGGATTTGTTTCTCGAGTTGGGCTGATAGCATACCCGTTTATAATGATTGGAAACGTGCAAATCGAATCGTGTGAAAATGAACGTTTCCTGTGTGAATATTTCGCTTTAAGAAAGGCGTCTTTCGGTAACCTATCGGACAATCTCCGTCGTAAAGAATCTGAATTTAATTCAGCAGTAGGCATCGATAAACGGTGAATTAAAATATGATTCTAAAAGGAATATGATCGGGTACCAATCTTGACGAGCTCTTTTTTAAATTGTAAATTCCTAGCAATTCGACGGTTGCAAATACAGTATCTGGGAGGATTAATGAACACATTAGGAGTTATTGTTGCCTGCGGGAAAGAAGAGGAAATTACTTCGGGAACCGATGCGGCATTCCTTAGCCTCGGAACCATGCCGATGCTGGTTCATTCGCTTAGGACATTTCAGAATGCTTCATCGATCGATGGAATAATTGTGGCCGTAGCGAAGGATCGTGTTGGAACTACACTGCATGCCATAAAACGCTATGGTTGTAGCAAAGTTTGTGGCGTGGTCGTTGGAGGAGCAAGTCGGTTAAGTACCTTGCGAACCGTATTCGCGAAGATGCCCGAACCCGCATCAGTTGTTATTATTCATGAAGCCTCCCGCCCGTTTGTTACTAAAATTATTTTAGGAGAAATAGTTAAAGCCGCTAAACGATATGGATGTGCTGTTGCCGCTCATAAAATTCCAGATTCTGTTAAATTGGTTCCAACGGGCATGAAAGCCACAAAAACGTTGGAACGGAATACAATTTGGGCAACACAAACTCCTCAGGCATTTAAATTTGAGGTACTTGCAAAAATCATTGATACAAAAATAAAACCTAAAGATATCAAGATTATCGATGACGAGTCGGAGTTTGTGCGCAAACCATCTGAAGTCCATATGGTTGAGGTGGGTTCGGGAAATATGAAAATCCGTTCGTCCGCTGATCTGGCTATTGCTACAGCGTTGTTGAATGCTAACCTGACTTAGCGACCGTGCGTGAGACGTAACGCATTGCGGAAAGGAAGCCCGGCTGAGCGAATCTTTTTCTGGGTTGTTTCCATATCGTAATCCACCCGGCGCATTGAAATGGTTTGCTCGCCCAAGTCGTAGATAACATAGGCTGCCTTCGGATTACGATCCCGCGGTTGTCCAACACTGCCTACATTGATGAGGTACTGGAAACCCGCTTTGACGTGTAATTTTTCGTAAAACCCCTTATCAATTGAGGTTCCCTTGATAAAGGCAAGCGGAACATGGGTGTGCCCAAAAAAGCAGACCTGATTAAACTGATTTCTGAAATTGGCGTCAGCTGCTTTTCGTTTAAAAATGTAATTCCATCGGTTGGGATTATTTAGCGAGCTATGAACGAGTGTGAAATTTTCGATATCGACGATCATGGGAAGTTTTTGCAGAAATCGACGTTCTAAAAGGGATAGTTGTTTGCGGGTCCATCGGATACTTTTTTTCGCCATCGGAGTGAAGAGGTCCATCGACTCATTGCAGGCAGCATAATAGTCGTGGTTGCCCTGCACAATTTTGCACTTAAGGTTTCGGATTATCTGAAGACATGCTTTGGGATCAGCATTGTAACCCACGACATCGCCCGTACAGGCAAAGTGAGTAACGCCTTGTTCTTCCGCGTCCTTTAACACCGCTTCCAGTGCTTCCTTGTTTGCGTGAATATCGCCTAAAATTGCATATTTCATTAAAACAAAATTCCAAATCGGTGAAACTCGCCGGTTGGTTGTTCCCATTCGACGTAGTTGTTATAAATATTTCTAGCCAGCCGTGAATTGAGGATTCCATGAAGTAGATCCATCAGCTCATCATGTAATCCTTCCGCAACAAGTTCTACATTACCATCCCATACGTTGCGTATGAATCCCGTCACTTTATACTCCGCTGCAATATCGCAAACCGTATAGCGAAATCCAACGCCTTGAACCCGCCCCGAGAAAATCACATGCATCCGCTTTCTGGTAACACTGGAATCCATGGGTTGTTTATATCTTATCTCGTATTGTACATCAAAGTTCCAAAATCTGAAAAAATAGATTTTCTAAAAGTAATTAAGGTGCAGACTAAGTGCGCTTCAAATTGAAGTTTTGGCAGGAGGTGTAAATGGATTATTCCCGCTTCGAGCGAAAGTATCTGGACGGCGATACACCATGGAATGCACGATTTTAACCTTGCTCAGATGGTTGAGAAGTATTCCATCAAACCATGTGTGGCATTGGATCTGGGCTGTGGAACCGGGAACAATGCCATTTGGTTGGCGCAGCAGAGATTTAGTGTTTTGGGTTTTGATATTTCCCCGACAGCAATCGAGCGGGCAAAAGACAACGTTGAACAAGTGGGGAGTTCATGCCGGTTTCAGGTGGGGGATTTTTTGGCGGATCCTCCAGAGGTTTCCCTCTTTGGTTTTATTTTTGATCGCGGTTGTCTGCACTCGATGACTGAACCGGAGGATAAATCGCGTTTTTCAGCTAAGGTGGATTCTATTCTGGAGAAGGATGGTTTGTGGCTATCGCTGATCGGAAATGCTGATGAGCCGCCGCGTGAAATTGGACCGCCTCGAATGACGGTGCAAGAGATCGCAGCAGTCGTTGAGCCGCATTTTAAAATTTTATCGATTGCGGCCGGAATATTTGGCGATAAGCAGGCAGATCCTCCAAAAAACTGGGTCTGCATGATGCGATCAAGGTCTTAACGTTCTGCCCGTGTGAAAACGGGGGTGTCGGTCTTGGATAGATCCGGATTAAAGGCGTAGCCATCCGCGTTAAAATCAAACAGGCCATCGGCATCGTTTATCCGTTTTTCAATGATATACCGTGCCATGGTGCCGCGCGCTTTTTTTGCAAAGAAGCTGATGATTTTGAACGTACCATTTTTCTCGTCTTTGAAGACCGGCGATATAATCCGCTTATCGAGTTTCCGCTTGTCGATAGCTTTGAAATATTCCTGTGATGCGAGATTAATCAGCAAATCACCTTGAGTCTGATTTAGCTCTTCCGTGATAGGGGCCTTCCAGAACTCATAAAGGTTTTTTGCACCGCGGGTTTCGAACGGGCGGCCCATTTCGAGACGGTAGGGCTGAATTAAATCGAGCGGTCTGAGTAATCCATAAAGGCCGGACAGAATCCGTACGTGATTCTGTGCAAATGAAATGTCACGCTTCTTTAAAGAAGTTGCATCAAGCCCGTCATAGACGTCGCCTGTAAAAGAAAGAACCGCCTGTTTTGCATTGGTTATGGTGAACGGTGTTTTCCAATCTTTGAAACGCTGACGGTTCAGCTCAGCCAGCTTTTCGCTGATTTCCATAAACTCCATCAGGTCGGCTTTTGAAAACTTCCGAACTTTGGAGATTAGTTTTTGTGATTGTTCGAGGAATTCCGGTTGCGAGAAGTCAGCAACCTTGGAATGCTCCATATCCATGCTTTTTGAGGGGGAAAGTACAATGATCATTTTTCAATCATCTTTCGAATGGGTTCTGAGTATAAATCAGGCTCAAGTAAAAATGAGTCGTGCCCCTTGTCGGAGCTGACGGCGATATATTCGGTTTTTATTCCGGCTCCAACCAGTTCCTTGTAGAGATTTTCCTGTTCGTCGGGGTAGAAGCAGCAATCGGAATCAATGCTGAATACGAGGTATTCCTGGTGCTCGCAGCCTTTGAATACCTCGCGGTAGTCGGTGGCGCCATAGTCGCGGGCAAGGTTGTAGTTGGTCCAGCCGGCGATGAGGTAAAGGTAGGTGTTGGCATCGAAGCGTCGCAGGAATTTTCGGCCTTGGTGTAGGATATAGGATTCGAGCGGTGTCCGGATTTTGTACCAGGAAAACTCGTCGTGCTCCTGCTCGCACTTGTTGGTCATGCGTGCCTCCATGTCGTGCAGGGAAACGAAGGTCTTATGCGAGATCATGCGGGCGAGTGCAAGACCGCGCAGCGGCGCGGGGCCGTCGTAGTAGTGCCCGTTGTTAAAGTTCGGGTCGTTCTCGATGGCCAAGATTTGTTCGAGGTTGTGCACGCGTGTCAGGGTGGTGGACTTGAGCCCGCAGGCAACGGGAACCACGCGGTTGACCCGATCAGGATAGCGCGCGGCAAAGTTTATGACGAGCATGCCGCCGAGTGATGATCCAACGGCGGCGCGGAATGTCTCAATGCCAAGATGGTCGAATAGGGGAATCTGCGAATCAACAATATCGCCAAAGGAAATTTGAGGGAAGTCTCCGCCATATTCCTTTCCCGTTTCCGGATTTATCGAAGAAGGACCCGTACTTCCGTAGCATCCGCCGAGATAATTTGCGCAGATCACAAAAAACTTATTGGTATCGATGGTTTTTCCTGGGCCGACAAAATCATCCCACCATCCCGTTTGGCATTCGCTGTTCCAGCGGGTTCCAGTGTTTGGAACAGCCGGGTTGAAGCCGCATACATGCTGCGAACCAGAAAGAGCATGAAAAATCAGGATCGCATTGTCGCTGTTTTCGTTCAGCGTTCCATAAGTTTCGTAGGCAAGCGTAATGGGTCCGAAGGTCTGCCCGTCGTGTAGTTTAAGACGGAATTCCCCATTTTCGCCATAGGTGTAAAACTCAGTTCTAACTTCCATTATATCCTTAAAAATCCTCCCCGAGGGGAGGATCGTTTATATTTTATTATATTGCAGCCAATGCCTGATCAATATCTGCGAGAATGTCGTCGATATGCTCAAGACCAACGGAAAGGCGAACCAGATCCGGTGTGATGCGACCCGCTGCCTGCTGTTCTTCTGAAAGTTGCGAGTGGGTCGTCGTTGCCGGGTGAATGGCTAGGCTGCGGGCATCGCCCACATTTGCCAGGTGCGAGAAGAGTCCGAGCTTTTCGATAAACTTCTTGCCGGCTTCCGCACCGCCTTTGATGCCGAAAATCACCATGCCGCCCGCTCCGTTTGGCAGATATTTATGCGCCAGCTCATAGGAAGGATCACCTTCGAGTGCTGGATGGCGAACCCAATCCACCTTATCGTGATTCTGAAGGTGCTTGGCTGTAGCGAGCCCATTTTCGGAATGACGCTCCATGCGCAGGCTAAGAGTTTCAATGCCCTGCAAGGCCATCCAGGAATTGTCTGGCGAAATGCATGCGCCAAGGTTGCGGAGCGGAATCAAGCGCATACGCAGGATGTAGGCGAGGGGGGCGAGGTCGCCAAGGTCATTGGCGAAGCTCACATTCCAGTAACTCGGCTCCGGCTTAGATAGCAGCGGGTGCTTCCCGGTGGTCCAGTCGAACTTTCCGGAATCCACCACAATGCCGCCGATACCGGTGCCATGTCCTCCCATCCATTTGGTAAGGGAGTGTACAACAATGTCGGCACCATGTTCCAGCGGACGGGTCAGTGCCGGGGTGGAAAAGGTGGAATCAACAATCAGCGGCAATCCATGTGCATGCGCAATATCGGCAATGGCCTGGATGTCGACAACGTCCAAAAGCGGGTTGCCGATGCTTTCGCAAAAGAGCGCCTTTGTTTTCTCGTTGATGGCCGCTTCGTAGTTCTGTGGATCGGTCGGATCCACAAAATTAACTGTGATGCCCATTCCGGGAAGGATGTCATTGAACTGGGTGTAAGTACCGCCATAGAGATTATTGGCTGAGACAATTTCATCGCCCGATTTTGCAAGGTTGATAATGCTGTAGAAAATCGCGCTGGTTCCCGATGCAACCGCCAGTCCAGCTGCTCCGCCTTCCATTGCTGCAACGCGCTGTTCAAGCACATCGGTAGTAGGATTCATTAACCGGGTATATATGTTGCCCATTTCCTTGAGCGTGAATAGGTTTGCAGCGTGTTCTGTGCTGTCGAAACGATAGGCTGCCGTGCGGTAGAGTGGTACGGCATGCGAGTTGGTGGTTTCTTCAGCGGATTCGTATCCGGCGTGTAGGCATTTGGTTTCCAATTTTCTCATGGGTCATTCCTCTCCGTTATATTGAAAAAGGCAAAGGGATACTTTGAGGAAAGACATCGAACATTTTCCCTGTGTAAATCGGGGAGCACATCGTTACTTTGCACTGCAAAGCCTGGCCTTGGCACCTTACTTCTTTCAGGTTGCCGGGCGATCTCCGGGCCAGTTCCCTCACGCCACTCTCAATGTTTAAATACTGTGGAATAAACTATTGTTTTGAGGGATTTAGTCAAGGGGGTTCAATGGCATTTTATTCATTGCTTAACTCCAATCTTTTAAACAACCCATGCGCACTTCTGTACTGCGGATTAGGTTTTGTTTTTTTGTTCGGCGATGGCCTGTCTTAAAAACTTTAATTCGGCAGGTTTTGCCCGCCGCCATTCGCCAAACTTAAGGTCGCCAAGTTGAATTGGGCCAATGGAAATTCGCATAAGCCGAAAGATCTTTTTTTCAAAGTGCTCCATCAGGCGGCGGATATGACGGTTTTTACCCTCGCCGAGGGTAATCGTGTATTCAATGCCTTTTCGCGTGTGGATGCCTTCAGAAATATCGAGCACCCGTAGCGTTTCGCCCTGACTGGGTATGCCGCGCTTCATGTTTTGAAGTTGATGGAAGCCAAGGGGTTTATCGATCCAGACCTTGTAAACTTTTTTAACATGATAACGGGGGTGCATCAGCGCATGGGCCAATTCGCCATCATTGGTGACCATGATCAGGCCTTCGCTCATAAAGTCGAGACGACCGACGGTATAAACGCGCTCGGGTAAGTCTTCCAGAAGATCGATCACCGTGGTCCGGCCTTGTGGATCATCTGAGGTGCAAATAACTTTTGGAGGTTTGTTGAGCAGAACAGTTACTGAGGCTTCTTTGGCAACAACTTTTCCATTGCACACCACTTTATGAGCTGAAGGAGAAAGCTTGCTGCCTAGTTCAGTAACGATTTTTCCATCTACGGAAACGCGGCCGGATGTTATTAGCGTTTCGCAAAAACGCCGGGAACCCATGCCGCAATCGGCCAGATATTTCTGTAGTCGGATTTTTTCTTCGGGTTCAGCCATGAGATGTCCAATAAAAAAGCACTCCCGGACCAGCCTGGAGTGCTCTCAAATCAATCCAATTCCGAATTATGCTTCGGGCTTGGTTTTCGGCAGGCCGTGGCCACGATCGCCTTCTTTCCATCGACCATCTTTCTTAAGGCTTTCGATGCGCTCAAAACGCTTGAGTACGTTGCGTTTAGTGCGAATCTTGGATGCGCCTTTTAAACTGCTGTGCATGGACATAATAAATTCTCCGTCGTTGATTTCCTAAAAAATGATCGCGGAACTTAACCCCGATTTTCTGGGATGTCAAAGGCTAAGCGGTGGTTTTTTACAATTCCTGAAGCGCGTATTTCAGTGTAGAGGAAATGGCTGGATGGGGGGCTGTAAAAAAAGAGCTCCTTGTGGAGCTCTTGGATAGTAATATCAGAAACCTATTTTTTTTCCTGTAAAGTTAGTTTCTTACCTGAAGAGAGCCATTCCGTTAAGATCACTTTGCAATATTTGCTGGTAGACAAGTGCATGGAATTTGCACGAGCTTCTAGTTCGTCAGCCATTTTTTTAGACATGTTAATACCAATAGTTTTTGTATTTTTACCAATAGGATTTGTAGCCATTTATATACCTCTGTTTGTTTGTTAAAGTTTATGTTTTTTACGGGATGATTTGATTATCGTCTAGTATAAAATACTAAAAATACGCAGGTGGTGCGAAGATGCCATACGCAGCCGCAACCCAACCTCGTCGGAAATCTGGCATTGCTGCGCAATGCATTGCTCGCCATCGTGGCCGAAGAGCGCGAAACTTACGGCTCGTTGCTCACCTTCACCGAAGTCATGCAGCACAATCATGCGTTGGGATTCAATCTGATAACATGCAAGTTAGGTGGCTAAAAGAAAACACCCTGCGCTACGTCAGACTATCGTCCTGATTAATCCGGTTTTAAAAATAAGAACTGCCGATTCGTAGCGATGCATTCCGGTATGACCCTTTGCGGCAACCCAAAGCGTAAAATCTATATCCCTGAAGATTCGAAACCTTCAGTCTTCATAAAGGTCAATTTAACGACTAGCCGTACTTGCCATCCAATAAAGGCGCGGCTATCTTCCGCGCATGTCCAAATCAGACCAATCCAGTACAAAAGGCCGTGTCGCCATTGGAATGAGCGGAGGAACCGACAGTTCCGCTGCTGCTGCAATGCTTGTTGATCAAGGCTATGAAGTGATCGGCTTAACGGCTCACATGTGGAAAGACGGCTCCCGCTGCTGTTCCATTGAGGATGTCGACCGGGCGCGCCGTGTTTGCGATTATCTGGACATTCGTCATTATGTGGTCAATGCGCAGGAATTGTTTACCGAAAAGATTGTTGATCCTTTTGTGGTGGCTTATGCCGAAGGGCGCACGCCATCTCCGTGTATTTACTGCAACTCATTCGTGAAATTCGGTTTTCTCGTTGATCGAGCCGTTCAACTCAATTGCGATTATCTCGCTACCGGCCATTATGCGTGTGTGAAAAAACACGAAGACAAAAAATATCATTTACACTGCGCAAAGGATCCAAAAAAGGACCAATCCTATTTCCTTCATCGCTTAACACAAGAGCAGCTCTCATTCCTGCTGTTTCCACTTGCCGACATGCCGAAACCCGAAGTTCGGGCCTATTCCAAAGAGCGAGGACTTCCCATTGTATCGCGCGGCGACAGTCAGGATCTGTGTTTTATTGAAGAAGGTAAATTGGCTGACTTTGTTGAACAACGCGATCCCTCCGTCATTCAGAAAGGTGAGATCCATGACCACCACGGTAACGTGGTAGGACATCATGAAGGATTGCATCGCTTTACGATTGGGCAACGCGGAAAACTGGGCATTGCTTTGGGCGAACGTATGTATGTAAAGCGTCTCGATACCGAAAACAATATTGTTGAAGTTGCGCCGCGACCCGGCGTAATGA
Organism: Pontiella sp.; assembly: GCA_036479375.1. Lineage (GTDB taxonomy): Bacteria > Verrucomicrobiota > Kiritimatiellia > Kiritimatiellales > Pontiellaceae > Pontiella. The sequence goes on from JAZGFK010000041.1 coordinate 24,378, forward strand.
AAACCGATTGCTTAGTGGATGATATTCACTGGATTTCAGGAGAAGCACCTGCGGGCGAACTGAAATGCGAGGTGCGACCCCGCTACGGCAGTAATGGCGCTACCGCCACCGTGACGGTCACCAGTGATCAGACCGGCAGCATTGTTTTTGATGAGCCCCAGTTCGCCCTTACGCCGGGACAAGCCGCCGTGTTTTACAAGGGCGGCGAAGTGCTCGGCGGCGGATGGATCGACAACGCCCCGGAATAATCAGTTCTCCGTACTGGCTTTGTTCTTTCGGACAAAATGAACCAAGATAGCCAGTGTGACGAAACCGACGAGGATCCAAACTCCGGTCCACTGTAGTTTCGACCACAAACTCCAGAAGCTTCCAAACGATGCCAGTGAAGCGGCAACAAGCATGCAGACATTCCAGGCAACCCGCTTTCCACCCGTCGGCATGTGTTCCTTTAGCAGGCTCTTTTGGTTCATGAGGAAGAAGAACGAGAAATAGGCAATCGGAAGCAGCACCATTGCAAAAACGGACGTAGGGACGGCCAGCCAGAAACGTGTTTTGGATTGTCCCCAGACAAAGGGGCCGATAATACCGATGAGCGGCATCATGGCACCGAGCTTATAGGTTAGTCCTTGCATCGGTTTATTGAATATTTCACATACGACAAAACCATTGATGAGCATCAGCACAATAATCGTCGAAACGGCCATTCCGGCCACACCGAACCCGAAGATCATGTTGGCGACCGTACTTCCGGTTAGCGGCGCGAGGCTTTGTGCCAATTGACCGGCATCTCGCTTCACAAGCATGGCCGACATGCGACGGTCCGCCAGAGGCAACGACGCTATTTTTTGGTCGAGTTCCTCGGTAGAGAGCGCGGCAATGGATGCGGCACCAAACTCAGCGGCAAGCCGTTTTGTGGCAAGCCCCTTATATTGACCAAGCAGGCCCGGCGCGGGTTGGATCAATTCGCCCTGTGCATTCTTTTCCCCTAACAGGCCCGGGGCGGGCTTGGCGTGGAACTGGCTCGAGGCAACAATTACAATACAACCCGTAACCAGAATGAACGGGATAAACAGCCCTGTACTCAGATCGAAAATCGCCAGTCCGCGGAAATCCTTATCCCATCCGCGTTTAAGCATGGAATAGGGTAACAGGAAGGTCATGTTGATACCGACCGCCGTGGCCGCCGCGCCAATCATTACATCGCGCTGCTGGCTGATAATCAGGTCCGACCAATATGCACGAAAACCTTCAGTCACAGCACCCAGCTCGGCATTGAATGTCGATGCCGGATGAGAGAGCAGGGAAAGGTTAGGCACAAAACCGCTGCGGATCTGATCCCACGGGAGGCCATCGCCGGTTGTTGCCAATTTCACGACAACCCCGAAGAAAGAAATAACCACCATGCCCACCACAACTTTAAGTAAAATATCGAACACCTTCACGCCCTTGCGCCCGCTGTCGTAGGACCAGACAAAGGTTACCGCGATAGCGGAAATCACTAGACAGATGATGGTTTGAGCCAGGTTGGCCGACATCACACCTTCGCCAAAAATACCGGGCATCAGATTTTGGCGGACTGCGGCGGTGGCCAAATTGAATTGGGGCAGCGACCACACGCAGTTGGCCATGAGTGTGGCAATAATCCAGCTCCAGCCGAGCAGGGGATTCACGTGTTTATTGATTGCGGCGAAAGGTTTTTCACCCGTGGACAGCGTAACGTAACCAATGGCACTGAGCATAATAACGCCCATGATCATTGCAATGGGCTGCAGCCAAAGAAAAGCCGGACCACCCAAAACGCCGAGATAAAGAGCCGTCGCCAACGAGCCGCCGCCAAGGGTGATGGCGCTTTGCAACCAGCCCGGCCCCGAAAGTTTTACGAAAGCACCAACCAGTGCACCTTTGCCCTTACCCCGTGCTTCGTTTAACAGTTTCCGGTTGTTGTCGATTGATGATGGTTCCATGTTATATCCTTAATTAGTTAAGTAAGATGACAATATATGCCATCTTCCGTTTAACGGGTCAAACGGTTTTAGTAAATACCAATTTAGTTAGGTGCTGCGTGGATGACGATTGGATTCATTTAAGCCGGTGCTCCTGAAATCGAGGTTAAGCGCAGGGTACAGCAGATTTTAACTCAGAAGCTGAGGTATCGCTATATCGTAGCACGGGGAACTTGCCCATGATCCTGATGAGAAATACCCCTCGACGGGGTAACGGGTCGGTTGCCCGTTCTGCATAAGTACCAGAATAGGCTAGGGCATGACCCGTAAGAAGCGGGAGTGCGGTACGCTGAAGCGGCCCTGCGAACGGACGGACAGCTCGGCGGTCTGTCCCTACCTTATCCCTTAAACCGTTCCAGCCGCACGGCGCACTGCTTGTAGTTCGGTTCGCCGGATTTGGGATCGAAGGCGGGAAAGGTAAGCTTGTTCGTGCACTTCTCTGCAAAGTGGAAGGGCATGAAGACGTGGTCAGGATGAATGGTTTCGGCAATGCGAACCAATAGATCGTCGACCCGTCCGCGGCGCGTAACCAGCGAAGCCCGATCATGAACGGTGATGCCGTAATATTTGGCCGTCTGGGGATTTACTTCAACCCATGCTTCCGGGGACAGTTTGTTGAGCAGTTCCACGTTGCGGGTTTTCGTTCCCGTGTGCCATTGCTCCACCGTGCGGCCGGTATTGAGGATGAGGCGGTAGTTTGAGTCGGTATCTTCCGGGAGCGCTTCATGGGTCGTAAATAACAACTTCGCTTTTCCGTCCTCCGTTTGAAACTGTCCATCCGTGTAGAGGCTGTCCGTTCCATCCGGATTGGCTTCGTTGCAGGGCCATTGCAAACCACCTTGATCGAGCATCTTTTCAATCGTCATTCCGCTGTAATCGCATAGACGCCCTTTGGAGACCCGGCGTATTTCTTCGAAGGAATCTTCAGAGCGAGTCCAGTCCGGAAACAGCAGATCTTTCTTTCCGAGTTGTTCAGCAAGATCCAGAACGATCTGAAAATCGGATTTAGCGTTTCCGGGAGGAGGAACCGCTGCATTGGCACGGGACGCGCGGCGTTCTGAGTTGGTATAACAGCCATCCTTTTCGCCCCAGATCGCGGCAGGCAGAACAAGGTCGGCCAGCTCGGTGGTAGGCGTTGGATGAAAACCGTCCTGCACAATGAGTATTTCCAGTTTATCGAGCGCCTTTTTCAAGCGGGCCTGATCGGGAAAACTGACCAGCGGGTTCGTGGCAATGACCCAGAGGGCTTTGATTTTACCTTCGAGTATTCCGTCGATGATCTGTGGATAGTTTCCACCGCGTTCGTCGGGGATTAGATCAACGTCAATATTCCAAAGTTTGGAAAGTTCAATACGGTCGGCTTCGTTTTCAAATTTACGGTATCCGGGCAGCGATGAGGAACAGCTGAATTCGCGCGAGCCCATGGCGTTGCACTGCCCGGTAATGCTCATGGGTGCCGCCCCGGTACGGCCAATGTTTCCAGTTATCAGAGCGAGCGTATTGATCAGGCTGACCGTATCGGAACCCTGAGTGCTGTGGTTGATGCCCATGGTCCAGCCAAAGAAGACATTCTTGCCGTTGGCAATGGCTTCGTAGGTTTCGAGAATTTTTTCTTCCGGAATGCCGGTGCGTTCAACCGTGGTGGTGATGTCAAACTGCTCGGCATGTTTGCACAACTCCTCATAGCCGGTGGTATACTTTTCAATGTAGTCCTTGTCAGCCTTGCCATTTTTAATGATGAGGTGAATCAGCCCGTTGAGCAGGTCGACATCGCGCCGCGGTTTCAGCGGCAGGAACAGGTCGGCCAGCATGGCCGTTTTGGTTTTACGCGGATCGCAGACGATCAATTTAAAATCTTTATTCTTTCGAATGTGATGCCAGAGGATGGGGTGGTTATCGGCAATGTTAGCACCCGTCAGAAAGATTACATCGGCGGTAGCCAGTCCTTTGTAAGATCCGGGCGGTCCGTCGGAACCAAAGCTTTGTTTGTATCCCACCACAGCGGAGGACATGCACAGGGTGGTATTGCCGTCATAGTTATTGGTGCCGAAGCCCAGCTGCACCAGTTTGCCGAGTGCATAGAATTCTTCCGTCAACAGCTGGCCGGTGGAGAGTACGCCAAAGCTGCTCTTGCCATACTTTTCCTGAACGGAGGAAACGGTCGAAACCATTTTGTCATACGCCACATCCCAGCTGACTTCCTTGAAACTTCCGTCGGGTTGTTTCATGAGCGGGCTGACCGCGCGGTCAGGACTGGTAAGCGGATGGTGTTCGCTCAATCCTTTAGGGCAGAGGTTGCCTTCGTTGACCGGATGATCCGTGTCACCGCGTACGGAAACAACCTTATCGCCTTTCACGCCGAGTAGCATGCCGCAACCGACACTGCAATAGCCACAGGTGGATTTTATCCATTTATCGGGAATCTTCTGCGCGGAAAGATAGCCATATTCCGGATCGTTTCCGTAGGCGTATTCCTCTTCCTTGATATCCAGGCCAATGAGATGTTTGATTTTATTAATCATGATGAGTTCCAGAAATTAGTGTGCGGATTCCGTGGCCGCGATCAGATAGTTCCCGGGAATATTCCGGGGTACTACCGAAACAAAAAAGATGTAACGGTTGATAAAGCTCACGGCCATAAATAGACCCAACGCGAGTAATGCGGTCGCCAGTAATCCAATGGTGCTCATCGGAGTTTCTGCCGTGAAGGCACTGAGTGTCAGCATGCCGGTAATGCCGATGCAGTTGCGAAGCATCCGAAGCCGCCCAAAACGTTTAACGCGCATTTCGGCACTGGCCTTCAATTCAAAGGTATCGGAGTTGAGCCACATATTAATGACATAGGCATTTTTCGTGTGTTTAAACAGGAAGGCCAATATCGCAAAGACGGCCGCCGCCTGCATGGCACTTTCGAGGAAGCTGATTGACGTTTCAGTAATCACCATAGCAATCATTGATGCGACGATGAAGGAGACGGGGCCGAGAATGGCGGCGACATCAAAAAAGTCGATCGTCGTCTTTATACTGTCCCAGGCCGGGCGGGCGGGGACGCGATAGATCATCGAGCTGCAGTAGATTCCTGCAATGCCGCAAACCACCGTTCCCGCACCTAATGCGAGGCGTACCATTGAACCGCCAAGTTGTGCCGGATCGAGTATTTGAAGTCCTTCGGTTGCAAAAAGGAAAACGGAATAAACCATGGCCGCACCGGCAAAAGCAGAGAGTCCAAGAATTTCGCGTGAGAGCCAGGAGGTCTTCCAGTTTTTCATGGCCCGGCCCGCGTGGATAGGTCGACCCAGGTGCAAGGTGGAAGCGCCGAGCGACATACCGATAATACCCATTAAGGTCGGGGCCAGCCATCCGAGCATGTTACCCGCTTCTGCTGACTCGAAAAACAGCGTACGAATCAGGTCGGCTAAAAAGATGGTGCAGAATCCGCCAAAACCGAGCTGAGTCAGTACGGTCATGATAATCAGTGGCGTATGCGGATGTTCCGGTTTCACAAAGGGCTGATCCACTTTGGTAAATGAATCAATGTCCATACCTTTCGGTAAGGTGATTTTAGTGGAGGGAATGGAAATGCTGGGCGACGGCATATCGGGGCCTATTCCATTTTCCATGTGTTCTGCATAAATCTGTTCGAGCGGAACGGTTTCAATGGTGATTGCTCCAGCTGGACAAGCCTGTACGCAGGCAGGATCTTTTCCTTGTTCCAACCGGTTGTGGCACATATCGCACTTGGTCACGATACGGCGATCTTCCTGCATGGTTGGAACGCCGTAAGGGCAGTTCCATGTGCAATAGCCGCAGCCAATGCAAACATCGTCCTTATGGATGACGATACCGTTGTCGTTGATTTCATAGGCATCAACCGGACAGCCCTTGGCGCAAGGAGCATCAAGGCAATGGTTGCAACCGCTGGAAAGAAAGAAGCTTTCTGTGTCTGGGAAGGTGCCGCTCTGCACTTCGCCAACGCGCCGCCATTGCGTGTGGGCAGGCAGGGCATTCTGTTCGGCGCAGGCCACTTCGCAGGAATGGCAGCCAATGCAAAGATCCATGTGAAAATGGAAACGGGTCTGTGTGTCCCGATTATCCGTTCTGAACCCTGGAATTTCCGGTTGTTCAACAGGAGTTCGTTTGCGGGGCTGGGCCGTTAATGGAGGAAATGCTGGAGCTGTTTCCTTCTTTGATGAGCATCCACCGCCTCCGCAGCATCCCTCTTTTGTATTCGATGAAATCATTAAAATCCTATGGTACTTTATTGTGCGCGTGTTGAATGCGCTTAAAGCATACTCTATACCAACGGTACCTGATCAGGGTTCCATTTCTTTCATTACTGTAATGGCTTGCCGCACAAGGTAAAACGCAGGGTGATCTGCATAAATATTTTTACGATGGCTTGATTTCTTTGTAAAAGAGGGTTTTATGAGTACATATATGTAATTAATACTAGCTTGGTACAACAACTCTGTATGTGTTTCTCTGGAGGATTTGACGTCTATAATCTATAGATCCGGCGGATCAATAATTCGTGCGGAGAGCCATACTTGCATTATGTAGCCGCGATGCAAGATCGCGGTTTTGTGGTAGCCATTTTTTGACAGGATTCACCGGAATTAAAGGATGTGGTTCAAGCGAACCCGGTCCATCACGTAGATCCTGTCAAAATCATGGATCGCCAAGGCCGTAGCGTTGGTATTCTTCAATGGCATACCGGTCGGTACAACCGGCAACATAATCGCAAACCGTTCGCCATAGACCTTCCTGTTCCAGTCGGGCGTTTGATTTCCGACCCATGGTTTCTGGATTCTCAAGATAATGCAGGAACAACTTGCGCATCATGTTCACGGAAATCTGTGTTTCGTCGGCCACCGAGTGATGAAAATAAAGGTTTTCGAACATGAATGCGGTAAACGGCTCAAGTACGGCTTTCAAATCAGGACTGAAATCAATAATCCGTTCCGGAGCACGCATGACTTCATGAACGTTCTGAGGGTTAATTTTTTCCAAGGCCTGAATGGCATAATCCGTTGCGTCGATAACCTGCATCTCAAGCATGTAGCGAATGGTGGCTCGAATAAACTGGTATTCGGAAAGATTGGAATAACGTTGTTTGGTGGCGGACGCGGCCAGACGCCAAAACTCGGTCGTTTCCAGTTGCTGAAGTGTAACAATCCTGGCTTCAAGCCCATCGTCCACATCGTGAGCATGGTAGGTCATGTCGTCGGCAATATCGGCGATCTGCGCTTCCAATGATTGAAAAGGCCCAATGGCATGCCCATCCAGTTGAGCGCCTTTGTTGTGTGCCTCGTGTTTCAGTAGTCCGGCCCGAACCTCCCAGGTCAGGTTTAAGCCCTGAAAGTTTGGATAGGGCGATTCAATCACTTCGATCGAACGCAGACTTTGCAGATTATGGTCGAACCCGCCGTGGTCTTTCATCAGTTCATCGAGGACGTCTTCGCCGGCATGCCCAAATGGGCTATGGCCAATATCGTGCGCCAGACAAATGCATTCCGTCAGATCTTCATTGGCCTTAAGAATTCGAGCGAGCGTTCGGCCAACGGCCGACATTTCCATCGTATGCGTCAGTCGTGTGCGATAGTGATCCGCCGTTCCATTCACAAATACCTGGGTTTTATATTCCAGCCTCCGAAAGCAGCGGCTGTGAAAAATACGATCGCGGTCGCGCGCAAAACAGGAACGCAACGGGTGCGGTATGTCTTCATGTTTTCGGCCGAGGCTCTCGGCGCTTTTGCTGGCATAGGCGGCGAGATGGCTCTCTTCCGCCACCTCCCAATCTGTTCTCGCTTGATTCATATGGGCTGTACTATAAAGAACCGCTTTGAAGAGTTCAAACCGGAGAAGGACGAATGTACGAAAAAACACTCTCACGCAAGACCGTCTACGAAGGAATCATCCTGAATGTGGAAGTGCTCGATGTAGAATTGGAGAACGGCAAACTGTGCAAACGCGAAATTGTACTACACGGCGTAGCCGTTGCCATCATTTCGCAATTGCCTGATGGCCGCTTTGTATTTATCCGCCAGTTCCGCAAGCCGATGGAGCGAATCTGCTTTGAAGTCGTGGCCGGCAACTGCGATCCCGGTGAAGAGGAAGTAGTCTCAGCCGCCCGCGAGCTGCGGGAAGAGACTGGTTATAGTGCCGAATCGCTTGAGCTGCTGGGCCCAATATTCCCGAGCGTCGGCTACTGTACCGAGCGCATCGACATCTTTTTTGCCAGCATCTCGGAAGAAAGGGGCGAAACCTCGTTCGACGACGACGAGCGCATCGAAACCGTGCTCGTTACCGAAGATGAAATGGATGAACTCATCCGCACCAACCAGATCACCGACGCCAAAACCCTCGCCGCCTGGATGCTTTATAAAGTAAAGAAAAACGGTTAGTAGAGATGTGGTCTTGCTGATTTCAACAAGATCCATAATCTCACTAAAATTCTATCTGGGGTAAGTAGAGTATGCGGGGTTGGGAATACACGTGGCGTTGGCTGATTGTTGCACTGGTATCTATTGGATGTCAGGCGGTAGCTACTACCGAAATTGATGACTTAAAACAAAAAGCAGAGCTCGGCGACGCCGAATCTCAATTAGCTTTGGGCTATCGCTATGCATATGGGTACGGCGTAGAGACAAACTATCCCGTTGCTCTGGGTTTGCTACGTGATGCCATAGCTCAAAACCACACGAATGCCTTCTGCTATTTAGGTGATATGTATGAGAAAGGGCTCGGGGTTGAGACCAATCTCTCCATGGCGATTGATTTTTACATTGTAGGTGCCGACCTTAAAGATCCATTGGCGCAGAATAAACTGGGCTATTTTTATGATCAAGGCATAGGGGTTGAACGGGATTCAGCGAAGGCCGCAGAACTTTTTCTAAAAGCGGCTGAACAGGGGTTGAACGTCGCGCAATATAATCTAGGGCTTTGTTGTGAAGCGGGCCGCGGCGTAAAGCGGGACGAGTTTGAAGCGGTTAGTTGGTTCCGGCGAGCCGCAGAACAAGGCTACTCAGATGCACAGTATAGAATGGGATATTGTTGCGCAGAGGGTATTGGTATTGCGAAATACGGTACCCGCGCTTTGGAATGGTATCTGTTAGCGGCGAATCAGGGCCATCTCGATGCGATGAATAATCTGGGGGCTCTTTATGCTAATGGAGGCTTGATCAATAAAAATCTTGAAGCCGCAGTCCACTATTATCAAATTGCAGCAGAGGGTGGACATGCTCATGCGCAGGCAAACCTAGCCGGTCTCTATGAAACAGGAATGGGTTTGAAAACCAACAAACAGAAGGCGGCGGAATATTATCTTCGCTCTGCAGAAAATGGTTATGTTCCGGGACAGCATAAAGTGGCCGAATCTTATCTTTATGGCAGTAGCGGTTTCGAACAGGATTACAATGCGGCCTTTAAATGGTACAGAACGGCGGCTGAACAGGATGATATTTTATCGATATACAGTCTGGGTTGGTGTTATTCGCGTGGTGAGGGCGTTGAACGGGATAACAGAAAAGCATTTGAATATTTTATACGTGCTGCTGAACTGGGAAGTCCTCGGGCGATGTTTGAAGTGGGTAAGAGTTATAACTGGGGATATGGCGTTGAGGTGAACCACCCAAGGGCAGTCGAATATTTTCAGAAAGCGGCCGATCTTGGACTTGCCGATGCACAAGGTGATCTTGGTTTTGCATACAAAACCGCTCGGGGTGTCGAGCTGAATTATGATCTGGCTGTAAAATGGTATCGATTGGCTGCAGAACAGGGGTATTCAAAATCACAGAATAACTTAGGCGTTTGCTACATCGAAGGTGTCGGGGTTGAGCCGGATGATCAAAAAGCGATCGAACTTTTTTTGTTGGCCGCAGAACAAAATGACGAAGATGGTCTGAACAATATGGGCTGGTGTTATACCTATGGGCGGGGCGTGGAACTGGATGCGGAAGCCGCATTGCAATGGTATCGGCGAGGTGCCGAGGCGGGGTATGACAGTTCATGTTTTAAACTGGCTGAGATTCTTTCGAATGAACATTCCCCCTTTGCAAATCAAGAAGAGGCCTTTACCTGGTATCTGAAAGCGGCGGAAGATGGGCATAGTGATGCACAAAACAAGGTCGGATATTGTTGCGAATTGGGTATTGGTGTGGAAAAAGACATGGTAAGTGCGGTGGAATGGTATCGGCGTTCTGCGGAGCAGGGTTTTGTAAGTTCTCAGCGAAAATTAGCGGTACTACTTTCAGTTGAAGAAACACCGGGTTACGACCTCTCGGAATCCTTTAAATGGCATCTGGCCGCTTCAGAAAATGGTGATGCCTATTCGCAGGTAAAAGTCGGCTATCGATATGAAAAAGGAATTGGGATTGAGGCTGATCCGAAAAAGGCCTTCAAGTGGTATCTGGCTTCTGCTGAACAAGCTAATACAATCGGTCAATTTAATGTCGCGCTTGCCTATAAACATGGGCGAGGAACAAAGAAAGATTTGGAGGAGGCAGCGCGTTGGTGCGAGCGGTCGGCTGAGCAGGGCTATGTTGAAGCACAGTTTTCGACCGCGGTGAATTACAGGTTCGGCTATGGCGTTGAAAAGGATTTTGTAGAAATGGCAAAGTGGTACAGTCTGGCCGCGAATCAGGGGGATGCACGGGCGCAGCACTATCTCGGACTTTGTTATTATAATGGCGAGGGTGTGGGACAGGATGACATCAAGGCAGTTGTGTGGCTTCAGCGGGCGGCAGAGCAGCAATACAGGAAGGCGCAGAACTCTCTTGGACATTGTTACTACTATGGATGTGGTGTTGATAAGGACTATGAAAAAGCATTCAAATGGCGGCTGGCATCTGCAGAGCAGGGATACGAAGTGGCTCAGTATTATGTTGGCCGCTACTACGGGCATGGACGAGGAGTTGAGGCCAATCAGGTAGAAGCGGTGGTCTGGTATCGGAAGTCGGCTGAACAGGGGTATGCCCGCGCACAGAATACGTTGGGTTATCGGTACAAGCTGGGAGAGGGCGTTGATCAGAACTGTGAAGAAGCCGTTCGTTGGTTCCGGGCGGCGGCGGATCAGGGACATGCCAGTGCTCAGGATAGTATGGGTGAATGCTACTACAACGGTGAAGGCTTCAATCAGGATTATGCCCTCGCACATGAATGGTTCCTAAAGGCGGCTGAACAGGGAAATAAATATTCGCAGAACTGGCTGGGAATTATGTATGCCGAGGGCCAAGGGGTAGAACAGGATTGGGTGACGGCCGGTGAATGGTACCAAAAATCCGCAGAGCAAGGACACAAGGAAGGGCAGTTTAACCTGGCAATGTGCTATGCGGAAGGAAACGGGGTAGCACAAAATAAAGAAGTGGCAAAAGACTGGTTCCAAAAGTCAGCTGATCAGGGATATGAACCTGCAATGCAGTATCTGGAGAGTTCGAGATAATCGCCGACGCCAAACCCCCTTATAGCACCCATATCCGAATGTCGTTCTTTGAAATGGACCGTAATCATAAGGCCTGCGGTGACCGGCCTGCTTTTCACTTTTCACTGGAGGCAGACCAGGTGATTACCGGGACTGGGTTGTTTCGGATTTTCAAAGGATATGTTGGCAAACTATCAATCCGCAGTAGCCGATACGACGTCAGGGAACGCGCTGGAAAAAACCGTTGCCGGGTTAGTTAAAAAAGGGTTCCGGCTGGATGGAGACGAGTACAAGCGTGTTCCGAAACCCTTTGAACAGGATCACCCACGCGGCAATCTTCTCCGTCGGAAGGGAATAACGATTTGGAAACATGAACTTTCACCGAAAGATATGTCTGACCGCAAGGGCATTTCGTATTGCATGAAACAATACAAAATCATGATGCCGATTTTTCAATGGCTGAATGGTCTTAATTAAGTTTTAACCCTTTTTTTGCTTGCAATGGTTTGTCCAATTTTGGGTTGCTTCAGGCTTTAAAAAGCTATTCTCTAGCAAACCATTTTTGAAAACGAAGCGGCAGGCCGCACGATATAAAAGTCAGATTTAACGGATGTAAAATATTATGAGTGATAAATCAAAAATTATCTACACCATTACAGACGAAGCGCCGGCACTTGCTACGCATTCGCTGCTGCCCATCATCGAGGCCTATACCAGCGCGGCCGGCGTTTCCGTTGAAACGCGTGATATTTCGCTTTCAGGCCGTATTCTGGCCAACTTTTCGGACATGCTGACCGAAGAGCAGCGCGTTTCTGATGCACTGGCCGAACTGGGAGATCTCGCGAAAGCGCCGGATGCCAACATTATCAAGTTGCCGAATATCAGCGCCTCGGTTCCGCAAATGAATGCCGTGATTAAGGAACTGCAAGAAAAAGGATTCGCGCTTCCTGACTATCCCGAAGTTGCGACAACAGATGCTGAGAAAGACGCGAAGGCTCGTTACGATAAAATCAAGGGAAGCGCCGTGAATCCGGTTCTGCGTGAAGGCAACTCCGACCGCCGCGCGGCTGCAGCCGTAAAGCAGTATGCAAAATCACATCCACATTCCATGGGAGCCTGGAGCGCGGACTCTAAGTCAACCGTGTCGAGCATGTTGGGCAACGATTTCTTTGGGAATGAAAAATCGGTGACTATTGCAGAAGCAACCACCGCGAAGATCGAACTCGTTGAGAACGATGGCAGTGTCACCGTGCTGAAAGACGGACTTGCGCTGCAGGCAGGCGAAGTGCTGGATAGCACATTTATGAGTGCAGCTGCGCTAAACGCCTTCCTGGCAGAACAGATTGCTACTTCCAAGGAGAGCAACGTGCTCTTTTCGTTACACATGAAAGCGACCATGATGAAGGTATCTGATCCAATCATTTTCGGTCATGCTGTGAGTGTGTTCTTTAAGGATGTTTTCGAAAAGCATGCCAACACCCTGGCTACATTAGGCATTGATGTGAAAAATGGCTTTGGTGATCTTTTGGCTAAAATTCAAACGTTACCGGCTAATAAGCGGGCCGAAATCGAAGCCGATATTGCGGGGGTCTACGCCGAGCGTGCAGATGTTGCCATGGTTGATTCCGACAAGGGCATTACTAATCTGCACGTTCCAAGTGATGTTATTATCGATGCTTCCATGCCCGCTGCGATCCGCTCGTCTGGCCAAATGTGGAATAAGGACGGCAAGCTGCAGGATACCAATTTCGTGATTCCGGATCGTTGCTATGCAGGCGTCTATAAAGTAACGGTTGATTTCTGTAAAGAAAACGGCGCTTTTGATCCGACTACGATGGGTACTGTACCGAATGTAGGGCTGATGGCTCAGAAAGCTGAAGAATATGGCTCGCATGACAAGACGTTTGAACTTGCGGCTGCGGGAACCGTTCGCATTGTAGACGCATCCGGTGGAGTTATTTTGGAGCATCAGGTAGAGAGGGGTGATGTTTGGCGTGCATGCCAGGCTAAGGATGCACCGATCCGCGACTGGGTAAAACTGGCCGTGACCCGTGCCCATGCAATGGGTGCTCCTGCCATCTTCTGGTTGGATGAAAATCGTGCGCACGACGCACAGTTGATTGAAAAGGTGAATGTATATTTGAAAGATCACTATACGGAAGGCCTTGAGATCCAAATCATGGCACCGGTCGAAGCCACACGGTATACGCTGGCTCGCGTGAAAGAAGGTAAGGATACCATCTCTGTTACCGGAAATGTACTGCGCGACTACCTGACCGATCTATTCCCGATCCTCGAACTTGGGACCAGCGCAAAAATGCTTTCGATCGTACCACTGATGAATGGTGGAGGACTGTTCGAAACCGGTGCCGGAGGTTCCGCGCCGAAGCACGTTCAGCAGTTCCTGTTGGAAAATCATCTGCGTTGGGATTCTCTTGGAGAGTTCCTTGCGCTGGGCGTTTCGCTGGAACATCTCGCAACGGTCTTTCATAACGACAAGGCGCAGGTACTTGCGGATACACTCGATATGGCGAGCACAAAATTCCTTGAAGCAAATAAATCACCATCCCGGAAAGTTAACGAACTCGACAACCGTGGTAGCCATTTTTACCTCGCACTTTATTGGGCACAGGCGCTGGCTAATCAGAATGCAGATACCGAACTGAAGTCCCGCTTTACACCTTTGGCTGAAGTGTTAACGGTGAATGAAGCTAAAATCGTGAGTGAACTGAACTCCGCGCAGGGGCAGGCCATGGATATCGGCGGGTACTATCGTCCGAATGAAGAGCTCGCGTTCAAGGCCATGCGGCCAAGTGAAACTTTCAATGCCGCACTGGCTGCACTGTAAGAAACGAAATATCAGGAAGAAGATTGGCTTGAACGACGTACAGTGGCTCCTATAATCGCCCGCTCGTTTAATTAATAGGTAAATACCATGGCTAAAACACTGTTTGAAAAAATATGGGACTCCCACGTCGTGAAAGAACTTCCCGGCGGAGAAGTTCTTCTCTACATCGACCGACATCTCGTTCATGAGGTTACGAGCGCGCAAGCATTCGAAGGATTGCGTTTGCAAAACCGGAAGGTTCGTCATCCTGAACTGACTTTTGCGACGACCGACCACAACGTTCCAACGGATAGCCGAACGGAAATTACGGACTCAGTGGCTAAAATACAGGTGGACGCATTAGAAACCAACTGCGCGGAAAGCAATATCACGTTCTATGGTCTGTCATCCGAAAAACAGGGCGTGGTGCATATTATCGGTCCTGAACAGGGCATTACGCTTCCTGGAACGACGATTGTTTGCGGTGATTCACATACAGCGACGCACGGAGCGTTCGGAGCCATTGCATTCGGCATCGGCACCTCTGAAGTGGAGCACGTTCTCGCGACCCAAACACTCCGTCAGAAAAAACCGAAACAATATAAAGTGGAATACACGGGGAAAATCCCGACCGGTGTTACTGCCAAGGATCTGGTTCTTGCACTGATTGGAGAAATAGGTACCGCCGGTGGAACAGGCTGTGCCTTCGAATTCTGCGGAGAGGCTCTTCAGGATATTTCGATGGAAGGTCGAATGACGATTTGTAACATGGCGATTGAAGCCGGAGCTCGTTCCGGGTTGATTGCTCCGGACGAAGTGACCGTTAACTACATCACAGCAGAAGATCGCCCGTTTGCACCGAAGGGTGAAACGCTTGATGCGGCGATCAAATATTGGGCAACACTTTTTTCCGATGACGATGCTGCTTTCGACAAGACGCTTGTTATTGATGTCGAAAAGCTAGAGCCGCAAGTGACCTGGGGAACCAGCCCCGGCATGGTAACCGGTGTAAATGGAACGGTTCCTCAATTAGATGCGGTTCCTGAGTATGCGCCTGAAGATGTCCGCGCTGCACTCGATTACATGGGGCTTGAGCCGGGCATGAAAATGACCGATATCAAGGTTGATACCGTGTTTATCGGAAGCTGCACCAATGGCCGGATTGAAGACCTACGTGCCGCTGCAAAAGTGATGGAAGGCAAGCAGGTTGCTGATGGAATGCGCGTGCTGGTAGTGCCTGGATCTGAAAAAGTTCGTCATCAGGCTGAAGCAGAAGGGCTGAAAGAGGTCTTTAAAGCCGCAGGTGCAGACTGGCGCTTTGCAGGCTGCAGCATGTGCCTTGCAATGAATCCGGATAAACTAAAGAGCAAGGAACGTTGCGCTTCTACCTCAAATCGAAATTTTGAAGGACGTCAGGGACGTGGTGGTCGAACGCATCTCGTTAGCCCGGCCATGGCAGCTGCCGCGGCGATTGCCGGACACTTTGTTGATATAAGGGAGGTAGTCTAATGGAAAAATTTAATACGTTCACGGGTGTTGTTTGTGCCATTGATCGCGCCAATATTGATACGGATGCGCTGATCCCGAAAGAGCACTTGAAATCAATCCTGCGCACCGGATTCGGTCCTGCATTATTTTCGGACTGGCGCTACAACGATGATGGTTCTGATCGTGCAGAATTCATCCTGAACGATCCCAAGACACAAGGGGCATCCATTCTAATTGCGCGGAACAACTTCGGTTGCGGATCCAGCCGTGAACATGCTGTTTGGGCCGTTGCTCAGCAGGGGTTCAGAGTGGTCGTTGCGCCATCCGAAGGCGATATTCCCGGCTTTGCTGATATTTTCAAAAACAACTGCTCAAAAAACGGAGTGCTGGCGATTGAAGTAACCCGGTCAGAGGGAAATCAGATTTTTGCAATGGCTGAAAAAGCTGGCGCTCTCGAAGCAACGGTAAATCTGCTGGAACAGACCATCGAGTTTAAGCAGAATGGCGAAAGCACTGAATTTTCTTTTGAGGTTGATCCCGCTGTAAAAGAAAAATTATTGGAAGGGTTGGATGATATTGCTGAATCATTACTTCACCTGAGTGTAATTGAAGAGTTTGAAATCGGCCATAATTCGCAGATGTTGAGTGCGTAGACTTTCCATTTAGAGGAAGAACGGCTACAAATAAAAGCTTCCAGTTTCTGGAAGCTTTTTTGTTGAACCAGACGAATGAAAAACTACCTGACAGCATCCATTTCAGAATCGGCCGTGCGGCATAACATTGCCGTACTTCGAAACCTGATCGGTTCAGATGTTCGGCTATGCCCGGTTGTTAAAGACGATTGTTTTGGGCATGGGATGGATGTTCTTTATCCTGTATTGGCCGAGTTGGTCGACGGTTTTGCTGTGGCCTCTCCGCTTGAAGCGCTGGATCTGCGCAACAAGGGATATCAGGAATTTATTCTGTGTTTTCTTTCAGCCTATTTCGATGATTTTGAAATTCAGGATCAGCTGGTGAAGCAGGACGTCACCCAGACCGTAATGTCAAAGTCGGCATTAGCATCCATTTGCGCTGCAACCGAGCGTGCCGGCGGGGTTGCGAAGGTTCACCTTAAGGTGGATACGGGAATGGGTCGGTTGGGCGTACTGGCCCGGCAGGCAGAAGATATGATTACGGCGATCGGCGAAACAGACGGTATTGAACTCACCGGGATCTACACCCACTTTGCTACAGCGGACGAGACCGATCGGGAATCAACTTTTGAACAACTGAAAACCTTTAAATCAATTCTTCCAAACCGTGATGGGATTATTCGTCATGCTGCAAATTCCGCGGCGACCATTGATCTGCCGGAAACCTATTTTGATATGGTGCGTCCCGGTCTTGCGATTTACGGATACCACCCTTCGGATCACCTCAAAAATAAACTTGGCCTGAAACCCTGTATGTCGGTCAAAGCAAAGTTGATTGCGGTAAAGTATGTTCCAAAAGGAAGCCGTAGCGGTTATGGGCTGACGCATGAGTATGCGCGCGACAGCCGTGTCGGGGTTGTGCCGATTGGCTATGGCGATGGCTATTTCAGAAACCTGTCCAATAAAGCAGTCGTACGAATTAATGGGTACAATGCGCCGGTGTGCGGATTGGTTTCGATGGATCAGATGACGGTTGATGTTACGGATATTCCAACGGTTCACGTAGGTGATGAAGTGGAAATCATATCAGCGGATCCGAACGCTCCGAACTGCGTGGAAAATCTTGCGCGATTGGCCGATACCATTCCCTATGAAATCACCTGCCATCTCGGTCACAACATGCGGCATGTACTGGTGGACTAAGCCCGATCATCAACGGCGGATTGCTTGTGGAAATTATTTGCGCAAGCAGGGCACATGCAATGGCTGAACTTCATCTTGGTCTGATCTTTCAGATACGTATCGATTTCTTGCCAGTTACCGTCGTCGTCCTGAATCGATTTGCATTCACTGCATAGGTTATGAAGCCCACCCAGTTCCTGCACCTGTGACAGTGCTCTTTGAAGCAGAACATTCGTCTCCTCCAGTTCGGTCTCTTTATGGGACAACTTGTTTTTTTCGCGGCGTAAATGACCGAGGGTTACAGCGGCCAGTATTTGAGTGCCGAGATAAGCCGGGGAATTGGCAAATGTCATATAACTGGTTGAGATGCTGAACTGTTGATAAATCAGATTCGTTATCGGAATCAGCAATAGAGCCGTAACGAGACCGGGTACCATGCCAAGCAGCCATGCAACCAAGCCCACAATGCTGATTCCAAAGATGAAGTATGGCTTATCGCCAGGCGCTACATAGCGTAGTGCCAGCAGATAAACGGTTATGGCCGAAATAGCCACGATGACTCTGAACATTTTATTCATGCAAGTTCCTAATTCAGCACCCTGTTATGGGTACTGACCAGGAAACGCAAGACCCATGCCAGAATCGAACCCGAATATCAGATTCATGTTCTGTAAAGCATTGCCGGCTTGACCTTTCATGAGGTTGTCAATGTGCGAAATCACCCGTAAACGGTTGTTTCTTTCATCTACATCGACCGTCAAAGTACAATAATTCGTTCCCCGCACATCGGCAATACTGGCTGGTGTATTGGCATCCTGCACCCGAATAAAATTATTGTTCTTATTAAATTCTTTATAGATTTTGATAATTTCGTTTGCATTTTGACCATCCAATGTGGCGTATAGGCTCGACATGATTCCTCGGCAAACCGGCACCACCTGCGCCGTAAACGTGATCTGAACAGCCGCATCGCCGAGGAGCCCTAGTTCCTGCTCAACTTCGACAACATGCTGATGGCCGGCCAGTTTGTAGGCATTCATATTGTCGTAGCGATTGGGATAGTGGAACGCCGCGTTCGGCTTTTTACCCGCTCCCGAAACCCCCGTTTTGCAATCGCAGATAATGCTCTTGGTATCGATCAATCCGGCTGCAACGGCGGGCGCCAGCCCAAGAATGCAGCTTACGGCAAAGCAACCGGGATTACCGACGATGGACTGGCCTTCGGTAATGTCGTGAAGTTCCGGTAATCCGTAGACGGTCTCTGCCAGCAAAGCAGGAGCTTTATGTATCGGATCAAGGCCGATGAAATTAGCATATTCCGCATACCGCTCAACCGACCCAAACCGGAAGTCACCGCTGTAGTCGATCACTTTTGCTCCGCGAGCGATTTCTGTTTCCGCGGATTGCATTCCCACGCCGTCTGGCGTCGAGAAAAAGACAACGTCATACGGATCTTGTGCCTTGGGATCTTCAGGAGAAACAATGACGTCATCGCAAAAGCCCCGCAAATGAGGAAAGACATCACTCATTTTTCGGCCCGTATCCGACAGGCTCACGAGACAGCCGATTTCAACTTCCGGATGCTTTAACAACAGTTCGGTTATACCGACACCGCCGTAACCACCTGCTCCAACAATCTTTGCTTTAATCATAAAGTTATTCTCCTGAAAATGTGCGAAGAACCTAAACCAGCCAATGGCACGAATCGACATTAAATTTCACTTTGTATGATTTCGCCAGCTGGTTGATCGAAAAACCAGGAACCGCCGATTTAGAGCAGCCGAAATGGGGTAAAAACCAAACGCCGAGTTTTAGTTTGCAAGGTCTGGAAATGCTTCGGCCACAGCAGGGCACTTAAGAACGCCAGCATGCATGTTTAATGCGGCGGCGTGCCCGGGGCTCTTTTTAATAAACGCTTCGAGCCCGAGATTGGCCAATTCACGACAGTAGGCCAGTGTTGCGTTGCATAACGCATGACTGCTGGTGCGGCCAACAGCCCCCGGCATATTGGTTACGCAATAATGCACGACATCATCGACTACATAAACCGGATCGCCGTGTGTCGTCGGTTTGCTGGTTTCGCAGCATCCACCCTGATCAATACAGACGTCAACAATCACGGATCCTTTCTTCATTTTGGAAACCAGCTCCCGACTAATCAGTTTCGGCGCCACCGCACCGGGAATCAGAACAGAACCCACCACAAGGTCCGCCAGGATCGCATAGCGCTCGATCGCGTGCGGTTCGCAAAATAGAGTCGTAACATTTGAAGGCATCACTTCGTCGAGCTGACGTAGTCGATCCAGATTGATATCCATCAGCGTGACATTGGCCCCAAGCCCGGCAGCTACCTTCGCCGCATTGGAGCCCACAATGCCGCCGCCGAGAACGAGCACATTGGCCGGTGCAACTCCGGGAACGCCACCCAACAAAATGCCGCGGCCCATCATGGGGCGTTCAAGGCATCTGGCACCTTCCTGAATGGATAGTTTTCCGGCCACCTCACTCATCGGGGTGAGGAGGGGTAGGCGGCCAAGGTCATCGGAAAGTGTTTCGTAAGCCACCGCAGAAATGCCGCGATCCAAACACTGGAGCGTGAGTTCCCGGGAGCTGGCAAGGTGGAAAAAACAGAAAATGATATGATCACTTCGGAGCAGAGGGATTTCTTTAATTTGCGGCTCTTTGACTTTAATGATCATGTTGGAACGCCGAAAAAGGTCTTCGGTTGAATCAACGATATCGGCTCCAACGTCCGTATAGTCGGAGTTTAAAAAACCACTGCCGAGCCCGGCGTCCTTTTCGATCAGAACCGTATGTCCATCCTGAATCAGCAGTTGAGCGCCGACGGGGAGCATCGCAATGCGAAATTCGTCGGATTTAATTTCGCGTGGAACACCAATAATCATTTAAGACTCCCAACTTTTGCACCGTTCCACGGCCTGTTTCCATTTAGCAAACCGGGTTTCTGCTTCATCGACACTGATTTGAGGTTTGAAGATTTTATCCAGCTGGAATTGGGATTTAAGCTCGTCTTCATTTTTCCAGAACCCGACCGCCAGACCGGCCAACGCTGCGGCACCGAATGCCGAGGTTTCGATCCGTTTTGGCCGCTCAACCGGAACCTGTAAAAGATCGGCCTGGATTTGCATCAGGAGGTCGTCCGCACAGGCTCCGCCGTCGACACGAAGTCCTTCCATGGGTACTCCGGAATCCTTTTCCATAGCGCGTATGAGTTCCAATGATTGGAAGCAGATGGCTTCCTGTGCCGCGCGGGCCAGGTGTGCTTTGCCGGAACCTCGGGTCAACCCGACAATCAAGCCACGTGCATGGGGATCCCAATGAGGAGCGCCCAGCCCGGCAAAGGCCGGAACAAAATAGACCCCTCCGGTATCGGGAACCTGCGCGGCTAGTTTTTGTATGTCAGACGAAGATTTAATAATGCCCAGTTCATCGCGCAGCCACTGAACGACAGCGCCGCCAATGAAGACGCTGCCCTCCAATGCATAGTTCACTTCTTTGCCGCGTTTCCATGCCACGGTCGTTAGCAAGTTGTTGTTGGAAGTAACCGGTTTGTTTCCCGTGTTCATCAGAAGAAAACATCCGGTCCCATAGGTGTTTTTTGCAGATCCCGGTTCAAAACAAGCCTGTCCGAAAAGTGCAGCCTGTTGGTCGCCGGCGATGCCGGAAATAGTACCCCCGCATTCACAAAGAAATTTATCGACCTGTCCATACACTTCGCTTGACGATTTAACCTCGGGCATCATGCTTTGGGGAATGTTAAGTATGCCCAGCAGCTCTTCGTCCCATTGCATGGTGTGGATATTAAACAGCAACGTACGTGAAGCATTGCTGACGTCAGTAATATGCTGTTGACCATGGGTCAAATTCCAAACCAGCCACGAGTCGATCGTTCCAAAAGCCAGTTCGCCGCGTTCCGCCTTTTCGCGCGCGCCATCCACGTTCTCCAGCAGCCACTTGATTTTGGTGCCGGAAAAGTACGGGTCGAGCCGAAGTCCGGTTTTGTCCTGGAAAAGCGTTTCCACCCCATCGCTTTTTAGATTGGAGCACAGATCGGCAGTTCGGCGATCCTGCCAGACGATGGCGTTGTAAATGGCCTTTCCGGTTTTTCGATTCCAGACGACCGTGGTTTCGCGCTGGTTCGTGATTCCAATCGACTGGATGTCCTCGGCATGCACGCCGGCCTGATGCATGGCTTTCTTGGCGGTGTACTGCTGGGCAGTCCATATTTCTTCAGGATCGTGCTCCACCCAGCCGGGTTGGGGGTAGTGTTGTTTAAACTCGCGCTGGGCAATCGTGCGGGCCTTGCCTGCATGATCGAACACGATGGTTCGTGAGCTGGTGGTGCCTTGATCGAATGCCAGAACACATTTCATGTTTGCAGTATAGATAACGACAGGCGTTTGAGAAGAAGAAATTGAGTTCTGTATCTGGTTTGAAAAAATAAGTAAAGGGCTGGTTGTCGTCACCCCGCCGCGCGGTAGAATGGCCGAGCGCGTAACTGGACGACTGAGGTCAGTCGTCCTTACCTATCTTTTTTGCGACTAAGTGCGGCTTTTATTTCCCTGAGTTCAGGGGATTTAAGGCCGAAGTTGAGAATGAAGTAGGTGCAGGCGCCGGAGCCGATTGCAAGGGTAAGGGAAACCAGTTGAGCGACTTTGGAAGGCAGATAGTTTTCTAGTAATGGTAGGGAATAGTGTGCAACCAACCAGGCAACCGTGGACATCAAAAGTGCGCAGGCGATGCTCCTGACAAAGCTACGGGAAACTTCCAACCATTGGATGTTGTTAATCCGTCGGGCAAGCAGGATGCCGAGTGCAATCATTCCCAGCGCTTCGGCCACTACGGTTGAAAGGGCCATGCCCGCGTGTTTCCAGTATTCCGGCAGCGTAAGAATGAAAATGACGTTCATGATCAGGTTCAGTAGAACGATATAGATACCGATGCGTACAGGTGTTTTGGTGTCCTGCATGGAATAGAAGGCCGGGACAAATACCTTGGCGGCGCTGAAGACAATCAGCCCGGGGGCATAGAACATGAGCGCCCGAGCACTGAGCAGGGTCGATTGAGCGTCAAATTGGCCGTTCCACTCAAAGATGGCAGACAGGATGTTGGGGGCCAGCACCAGAAGACCGAGTGCTGCAGGTGCCATAATGAAGACCAGATACCGCAGCGAACTCGTGATGGTTGATCCCATAGTCGCGTGATCACCTTTTGCCGCATGGGAGGAAAAAGTTGGAAGAAGAACCGTTCCCATTGCCGTTGCAATAATGCCAAGCGGAAAGTAAATCATCCGCTCGCTATAGAACAGTGCGGCGGGTGCCCATTCGCCGATCAACATGGCCAGCATGCGGTCGATCAAGACATTGAACTGGGTGACCGCCATGCCCAAGGCGGCGGGTCCCATCAGCAGGAGCATCTGTCGGACACGCGGATCATTCCAGCTGTTGGAAAACTTAAAAGGGCAGCCGAATCGTTTGAGGGCAGGGATCTGTATGGCTGCCTGAGCCACCCCGGCCACCAGAACACCCCAAGCCAGAACCATGGCGCGGGTGGTTGGTTCTTTTCCAACGAGTGGAAAAATAATAACCATGGCGACGATGAGGATGAGATTGAGCAAGCAAGGTGCAAAGGCTGATGTGGCAAAATGTTTAAAGGAATTTAACACAGCCATGAAAAGCGCTGCCATGCAGATGAAAATCACGTAGGGAAACATGACGCGCGAAAGCTCGAATGTGGTGAGCCATTTTTCGGATACCCCGGGAATGTGGAGTCCAATGGAAAAGAGCAATACACCAATAATGGCGATGGCCGAAAGCAGCGCGGCGGTCATGGTGACGACTTTGGCTGCCAGATCCCATGCGACCGAATCGCCTTCTTTCGTTCTGGTTTCAATGAAAACGGGGATGAATGCGGCCGAAAGGGCGCCTTCTCCAAAAAGGCGGCGAAACAGGTTGGGGATGGTAAATGCGACAAAAAATGCGGAGGCCAGTAGCGATGTACCGAAATGATAGGCAATAATGATATCGCGCAGCATGCCCAGTCCGCGGCTTAGCAAGGTGAAGCTACCTACGATTCCGGCTGAACGGATGACCCTTGTATCCTTCAAGCACTGCCCCTTAGTTTTGATTGCGTTGGTTGAACTAAAAAACTTAATGTATGTCATTCAATTGAGTAGTACAAAACAGATCGGATTCAAATTATGACAAATCCAGGAATAATTTTAATGGGTGATGATGAAGCAATTAAAGCTTCCATCGAGAAAATGAATAAACAGCCGGTGGACTGGGATCTGAGCGATAAACAGGTCGAGCCGCTTCGGACAAAGCAGACAACGCTCGCCCGCTCAGCCACCATTTCCGGCCCCGGAACCTTTATGGGAAAAGCAACCCGGACGATTAGTTTCGAGCCAACCGATATGGAAGGCTGGTGGCTTGATCGTTCTGATCTCCCTGGTTCGCTACCGATTCGTGTGGGCATTTCCAATGTTTGGACGACCGGGCAGATTGTGAGCAATATCGTGTTGCGCAGCGGTAACCCGCATAACTATGTCCGAATGGTTGAGCACCTTATTTCGCTCCGTATGGGAATGGGTATTGATAATCTGCTCATCAAACTCGACTCCGGCGATCCGCCCTTATTCGAACAGGGAAGTCTGGATGTGGTCGAAGCGCTGGAAAGCTGCGGCAAAGTGGAAGTCGATAAGCCCGTGAACTATGTAACCGTTAAAGAGCCAGTAACGGTGGGCGGATCCTATGGTGATTTTGTCACGCTGGAACCGCCGGAGGATTTGGACAATCCACAGCTGCTGATTGATTGCGCGCTAAGTTTTAAAAGCGCGATCGGCGAACAGCGTATTATTTTCCCGCATTGTGAAGAACTGACAAAAATGGCATCGGTTGCACGAACCAATACCTCGCTTTCAAAGGTTATTTACTGCGCAACCATCGGCCGCATTTTTGCCGACGTGCGCAATCTGGGATACAACAAGAAGAATGTCTCCATTGCCGGCAAGAAACGGTATATGAACGAACCTCGCCTGATTCATGAAGGCAAGGCGCTGGAAGCGGCATGGCATCGCTCCGTGCTCGATTTACTGGCCGCAATTGCCCTGATTCCAAATGGTCAGTTTGTCGGGAAAATCACGTCCTATAAAGCCGGTCATCGTTTGGATTGTGAATTGGTGAAACAACTCTATCTGAATCAGGTTCTCGTTCCATTGGATGAATGCAAAAGGGGATAGCATGAAATCGTATCGCAAAGAGCTTTGGTTTGAAGCGCCACAACGCCGGCAGATCATTCATATTACTCCGCAGATCGAATCGTGTATTCAGGAGTCCGGAATCAAGGAGGGGTTGTGTCTGGTGAATGCGATGCATATTTCAGCCTCCGTATTCATTAACGACAATGAAAGCGGTCTGCATTCGGATTATGAAAGGTGGCTCGAAAAACTGGCTCCCGAAAAGCCATACGATCAATATGCCCACAATGGTTTTGAGGACAATGCCGATGCCCACCTTAAACGCACCATCATGGGGCGTGAGGTGGTCGTGGCCATCACCAACGGGCAACTCGATTTCGGTCCGTGGGAATCGATTTTTTATTACGAGCTCGATGGCCTACGTAAAAAACGGGCTCTCGTCAAAATTATTGGCGAATAACGTCTACCACCAAGCTTCCATTTGAACACCAACCGACATGCCCTCTGTTTCGTTGGAACGTCCTATGGGTGCGATTTTACCCATAAATCCATCCGACCAGACGGCATAGGTTAAAAAGGCTCTTATGGAAGGACGTGTGAAGTGTTCAGCTGCTGGCTGAATCTGCGGGGCCAGCGTAAACGTCCCAGTACCCCCTCGATTCCTCCGTCCTGATTGGTGTAGTCCGCTCCAGCCTCAAAAGCCATGGAGAAATAGGTGTTGAAGTGATACACAGGGCGGGCACCAACAGATATCCAATCGATATTATTATTATTCATTCCAGATCCATTATCATACCATTCATAAGCCGCCAATGCCTGCAGTGATATCGGTTTGCCTTGATTAATGATAATGTCATCGGTGATGCGAACGCGTTTTGTATCATCGATATTAATCTGGGTTAACGCCGGATTGGTCAGGTCGATTCCTTTAGGAGCGGTAATTACAGACCGGAAATTATCGGCCGCCCCTTCACCGTATTGCGCCGTAAACTTATTCACCAAATTGTCGGAAAGTTCAGACTTTAAAATGGCTCCTGCGGCCCAGCCAATGCTGTCTTCTATGAGGATGTCTGGAGGAGTCCCTGTGACATCCCTCACAAGAACGTCTCCAGAGAAACTGGCAAGGTCAGCAGATAGGGCAAAGTTTCCTGAACCTGTTTCAATGTCGTATAAACGCAGGTCTATCGTGTTTTTATTGAAATGGTAATCGTTTTCATATGCCGTTCCACTGGAGTCGAGGTCATCAATGGAACCGCCGAGTCACGCGAGTGCCCACCTTTATATCATCGCCAATTTTAATGTCTTCTACGCCACCACCAAAGCCAGCCATGTCGCGATAGAAATAATCCGTTATGTGGATGTCCAGATGCTCGTAAAATCGGTTTCCGGCCCAGAACAGAGCGTCTTTTTGTGTACCCCAAACGCCGCGTGCTCCAGCATATGCTTCGCGAAGTGACGTCGTTGTATCAAAAGTATTGTTATCCACTGTAGGCGTAAAATAGGCCAGCGTCAGCACGGTGAAAAAATCGACATCATTTTCGATCAGTGTTTCGGTTCTAAAGTTTTGTTTGTAGGTTGCTTCAAGATAGGCTTCTGCTTCGTTGCCTAAACGATATTTTGTTTCGGCATTCGGAGCTTTGAATGCTTCCATTGGATCCGAGGCCCGCACGAAAATAACCATGAAATTCAAAATCCTTGGTTGTGCGGTCTTTCGAAGGATTTGATTCGGCGTATCCATCAGTCCGCGGTGAGTTTTCCAATGCCTGAATTCTTTGGTCGGACGCCTGCTTGTAGGCTTCAAATTCTTTCTTCAACTCTTCCGTCGTGGGAGCGGCGAGTGTGACGGTACAGATAAATAAGATCATACCGGGTAGTAAACGCTTCATGATAATTCTCCTGTAGATAGAGAGTATTATAGAAAAATTTAAGCAGTGATCAAGAGTTGAACGTGTATGTGTCGAGTGGCTATGAACGCACCAGCGTGCTCATCCAGTTATTCAATGATGTACATGTAGCCGCCGCTACGTTTTCGGAATTCACCAGTAGATAGATTCCCATCGTCCAATACGTCATCAATCTCTGTCATGAGATCCTCGTCCCATTTGGGATCTGTGACGGATACCGCCGCAATCACTCCAAAGACGCGGTAATCCCAATCCCATTTCCCGCCAATGGTCGTTTTTTCGGTCCATGCAAGTTCGGTTAGATAAGGCGCCATGTCGGTGGGAATAATTCCGGGTGTTTTATCAGATGGATAACTACCCGTTTCGATCGAATACCCAATAAAAGCATGGCTGGCAGTCTGGATATCTTTTACAAAACGTATGGATCGGGTGCGATTACCCGCCTTAAGCATGTTTGGAATACCAAGCGCTGCGAGCAAACCAAAAATGCCCACAACAATCATGATTTCTACCAGGGAGAATCCTCTTTTGGAACGACATACCTTCATTCCGCATGTGAAGCATTATAAATTCCATCTTATTTAAAGGGCAGAAAAACTGACTTTTAGAGGCCTGAATAGATGCAATTTTGCGAACTTCAAGGAAGTTCGGGGGCATGGAGCAGCAGTTCGTAGAGCTGCTTGTAATAGCCATCATTTGCAATGAGCTCGTCATGCGTTCCCTGATCAACCAGTTCTCCATGGCGCATGACGAGGATGCGGTCGGCATTACGGATGGTGGAAAGTCGATGGGCAATCACAATACTGGTTCGGTTTGATATCAACTTTCCGAGCGCGTCCTGGATCAGCATTTCTGTTGCCGTATCAACGCTGGCCGTGGCTTCGTCGAGAACGAACAGAAGTTCAGGATCCTGCGCCAATGTTCGGGCCATAACCAAGAGCTGCTTCTGACCAAGAGAGAGGCCTTCGCCCCGTTCGTTCATGACGGTGTCATAACCGTCCGGCATGGCTTCGATAAAGTGATGCGCATTCACCGTTTTAGCCGCCCTTACAATATCGTTGCGGCTTATTGCGGGTGCCAGGAGGCCAATGTTTTCAGCCACCGAACCGGTAAAGATAAAGGGATCCTGGAATACATATCCCAAACGGCTTCGGAGCTCATGCGTGCTGAAATTACGAATGTCGACGCCGTCGATGCTAACCATGCCCTGTTGAATATCGTAAAAGCGGCCGATTAAGTTGATGATCGTACTTTTCCCGGCGCCGGTTGCGCCGACCACGGCAAGCACCTGACCTGGTTCCACCTGGAAAGACAGATTCTTAATGACCCAGTTGTCATCGTTGTAGGCAAACCAGACCTTATTAAACGCAATGGTTCCGGCAAGGCGGTCCGGCGATTCCGGAGTTGCAACATCCGTTATTTTTTCCTCCTCATCCAGCAGATCAAAAATTCGCTCAATAGAAGCCAGAGCCACCTGATAGGAACCGGCTTTATCAGAAAGAGAGCCCAACGGGTGAAAAAAGTTTTTAACATACGCGAGGAAGGCAATCAGCTTACCGAGCGTAATCGCATCGGAACCCTGCATGACTGCAAAGCCGCCAATCATCAGGGTGATCAGTATGGAAAGAATCTGTCCGCTTTCCATGGTCGGGAAATAAAGACTAAACCAGCGGACCTCATCGTAATAGGCCGACCGCAAGTGCGTATTGCGTTTGTCGAAATCTTCCAGTGCGCTGGCCTCGCGGTTGAACAGCTGAATCGTCGTCATACCGGTCAGATCTTCCTGAATCAGCGCGTTGAGCTTCGACTGTCGGTCGCGGATATCCCGGTTGGCATTGCGCAACCGCATATTCACGAAATACATCAGCGCAAACAGGAACGGTAGTGTGGCAAAAATGGAAAGGGAGAGCAGCGGGCTGAACCAGATCATATAACCCATAATGGCGATGATCATAAATATATCCGCAACCGATCCGACAACGCCTTCCGTAACAAAATGCTGTAACCGCTCAATGTCCGAGGTGACGCGTGTCATGAGTGTGCCGACGGCGGTATTGTCGAAATAACCCTGATGCAGGCGCAGCACTTTATTGAAAACGGACTGCCGCAGGTCATAGACAATTTTTTGCCCGATCCACGCCGTTAGTATGGCTTGTAGATATCGAATGCTATGGCCCGTTGCGGCTAATATCAGGTAGTACTTGATGTAGGTCATCAATAACGTAATACGCTGATCGGCAGGCGTGTCCGTGTCCCGAAAACAATCATCAATAATTCGCTGGCTCAATACCGGAATAAAATTGATCACCACCGAAATGAAAATAATCAGGGTAAATGCAAGCAGAAGCCATGGCCAGTAGGGGATGGAATAGGAGAGGAAGCGCTTTGCTTTGTTCATAGCTCTTCCTCCAGTTTCTGTTCCAGTTGCTGGAGGGTATTCAGTTCTGAATAATAACCCGGCTGTTTAATGAGTTCGTCATGTGTGCCGCGTTGCGTGATCCGTCCTTCTTCAATTACAATGATTTCGTCAGCATAACGCAGGGTTGAAATGCGGTGACTCACAAACAGGGTCGTGCGGTCATTCATAACCGGTTGCAGCTTGCCCATGATTGCGGCTTCGGTCTGGGTATCGACCGCCGAAAGCACATCGTCAAGAATCAGAATATCCGGTTTGCGTGCAATGGCCCGGCTGATGGAGGTACGCTGGCGCTGCCCGCCGGAAAGTGTGACGCCCCGTTCGCCAAGCATCGTTTGATACTGATCGGGGAAGCCCTCCACGTCATGGTGCAGATGAGCGATGTCCGCTGCCCAGCCGATCAATGATTTGTCGGCATCGTCTACGCCGAAGCCAATATTATGTTCCAACGTACGGGAAAAGAGGATCGGTTCTTGAGCCGCATAGCCAATTTTTCCTCGTAGCTGGGCCAGCGAAAACTTCCTGACATCTGTTCCGCCGATCTTAACGCATCCCTTGGTTGGATCCATTAGACGGGCTACCAATGACGTTAGCAGTGTCTTTCCGCTTCCCGTCGGCCCGGTGATTCCCAATGTAAGCCCGGGGGGGATTTCCAGATTAATATCCGTAAGGAATTCTCTACCGCCGATTTCTAAATTCAACCCTTCGAAATGAATAGAAGGATCGATGGTTTCCGAATAGGCGGCGGCATCCGCGTTTTCAGTAATCTTCGGTTCACGGTCGAGGATATCCTTAATTCGGATCCAGCTCACTTTGCCGCGTTGAAGCATGCTTAGCACCCAGCTAAGCGCAAGTAACGGCCATTGCATATAAATTAGGTAATGGGTAAATTGAATCAGCGTCCCGAGGGACATTTCTCCGTTAATAATTTTTTTCCCGCCAACACTGAAAATCAGGATATTACCCAGAGCAAACCAGAATGCCATGAATGGAAATAGAACTTGGCGAGTTCCCTGAAACCGCATGGTTTTACGGATGATATCTGAATTTAGTTTTTCAAATGCGTTGCTGCGCCGCGATTCAAGGGCAAACCCTTTTACGCAGCGGATGCCGGAAAAGGTTTCCTGGCAATAGTTCGCCACATCAGAAACCCGTTCCTGAAGTTCCTGCTGGAAACGGCGCATCACACGGAGTACGAAAAAAAAGATCAGTACCATAGGCGTAAAAACGGAAATTACAATCAGCGTGAGCTGAAGATCGGCAATGGCCATAACGATAGATGCCATGATAATGACTAGAATCGTTCGGGCACCTTGAAGCAGCCCTTGGCCGATAGAATCACGGATAATATTAATATCCGATGAAAGGCGGGTCATCAGATCGCCGGTCCGCTCCGTCCGAAAATACTCCTGATCCATCCGAGTCAAATGGGCAAATACATCGTTGCGCAGCACATATTCAATCTTGTGCGACAGTTTTAGCGGAATTTTACGCAACAGCCGGGAGAAAATGACCGAAACAATGCCGATGAGAATAAAATAAAACAGATACTTCCATAGCAGTTCTGAGGTCAGCGTATTTTCATTCAGCCCATCAATAACCCATCGGATAAACAGTGGCATGGCAAGGTTGCTGCCCACTGTGATAAGTCCGCAAAGGAATGTGCCAATAATTTCCATGCGGTAGGGGATGAAGTAGCGGCTTAAGCTGGCAGTTTTCTTATCGATTTTCGGACTCCGTTCAGGCGCTTCAAGGTATCGGCTTCAATGATGAAAGCAAGCCCTGTTTGCAACCTCCATGACCGAGGTATCTTACGTCGGGTTCGGTTTGACTTTCCAAGGGTGGGAATCTATAAACGCGACCCTTTAGCGGAACCGCATTTTATAGTGTTTGAGGAAGAGCAATGGTAATGAGTACAAAGAAAAGATTAACCTGCACCGTTTTGGATGTTCGCAAACTGACCGATTCCACGGTAGTCCTTCGTTTTGAGCGGCCTGAACTTGATTTTGAGCCCGGGCAATATCTCCGAGTCGGATTGGAAGAAGATCCGGAAATTCGCGACTATTCTGTTTATTCTGGATATGAGAAGGATTATGTCGAAGTACTAGTGCGGCGCGTGGAAGACGGGTTGGTGTCCAAACAGCTCTGCGACGTCAAGGCCGGTGAAAAAGTAAGCGTAGGCGGTCCCTATGGGCATTTTAAACTGCTCGACGAACTGAGAGCCAAACCGCTGCTTTTTATTGCAACCGGAACCGGAATTTCACCATTTCATAGTTTTGCAGAATCGTACGATAATCTGGATTATCGTTTAATTCACGGTACAGCGAAACGTGAAGAAGCTTACGAATCGGAGTTCTATGGCGATAGGTATATTCATTGTGTTTCGCGTGAAGAGGGCGGAAATTTCAAGGGTCGCGTAACCGACTATCTCCAAACGCTGGAAATTCCACCCGACACCAATGCATTCTTATGTGGTAACTGCGACATGATTTACGAAGCGTTCGACCTTTTGCAGGACCGGGGGTTGCCGACTGCACAGATCCATACCGAAGTCTATTTCTAGGTACTATAAATGAAATGCTGTGTTGTTACATTAGGTTGCCAGATGAACCAGTCGGATTCCGAACGGATTCGCACCGTCATTGAAGCGGCAGGTTTCGAGATGACCGATAACGAGGAAGAAGCCTCGTTGATTGGTGTGGTTGCCTGTTCGGTTCGTCAGAAGGCCATCGACAAGGTTTACAGCAAAATCCAGAAGTGGAATCGGTGGAAAAACGAGCGACCACTCATTACGTTCGTTTCTGGCTGCATACTACCTGCTGATGAAGTGAAGTTTCTTTCCCTGTTTGACCTGCTTTTTCGGATGAACGAACTGCCCGAATTGCCAAGCATGCTGTTGCAATGCGGTATTGCTTCGGAGTTTTCAGTCCGCAACCCGGCCAATGAGCTGCATCGTGAAGACGAGCGGACTGATTTCTGGCAGGTTGCCCCGACGTACACTTCAAGCTTCGAAGCCTTTGTTCCAATTCAGAACGGGTGCGATAAGTTTTGCTCGTTTTGCGCCGTGCCCTATACCCGAGGGCGGGAAGTTTCCCGGTCGAGTGCAGATATTCTCAAGGAAGTGGAACGGCTCATTGCAAACGATGTGAAATCCATAACCTTGCTGGGTCAGAATGTGAATTCCTACGGACTCGACAAACCCAACGATGAAATTTCATTCGCCCAGCTTCTTCGAAAAGTAGGGGAGATTGGCAAGGCAAATGGCAAAGAGTTCTGGGTCTATTTTACATCACCACACCCACGTGATATGACGCGCGACGTTATCGAAGCAATTGCAGACTACGACTGTCTCGCAAAACAGATTCATCTCCCCGTGCAAAGCGGCGATGACAAACTGCTCCGTCGCATGAATCGAAATCATAACATTGAAGACTATTTAAAGATTGTGGATGACATACGAGAGCTGCTTCCAACCGCCACGCTGTTTACCGATATTATTGTCGGCTTTACCGGCGAAACCGATGAGCAGTTTGAAAACACCTCCGCTTTAATGGAAGACGTTAAATTCAACATGGCCTATGTTGCGCGTTATTCACCGCGAGTAGGGGCACGCGCCTCGCGCTGGGAAGATGATGTCAGTCTTGAAGTGAAGAGTGATCGATTGGCCAAGCTGAGCGATGTGCTTAAACGAAATTCGCTCATTTACAACGAACGTATGATTGGACAAACCTACCAGGTTTTAGTTGAGCGAGCTGATAAACGAATGGAAGGAGCACTGGCCTCCCGCACAGAAGGTAAACTTCTCGTTCGCATTCTAGATGCATCCGACGAACTGATTGGAACCTTTCAACAAGTGAAAATTACCTCTGCCGCCGCACTCTCGCTGACCGGAACGTTAGTTTAGGCATAAAAAAAAGGCAGTCCTAATGGACTGCCTTTTTCGCATCGATACAGACCGGTTAGCCTTTGATCATTGCATTGATTTCGCCTTCTGCCTGCGCCCAGTATTCAGCAGGACCTTTCAGA
Source organism: Pontiella sp. (assembly GCA_036479375.1). GTDB lineage: Bacteria > Verrucomicrobiota > Kiritimatiellia > Kiritimatiellales > Pontiellaceae > Pontiella. The sequence continues at coordinate 57,493 of JAZGFK010000041.1, forward strand.
AACCCGTTGTTTACTGCAGCAAAGTATGCCGCCTGTTCGATCATAGAATAGACCTGTTCAGCGGTGTACTTGGTTTTTTTAACAACCGCTTTTTTAGCCGGAGCCTTTTTAGCAGGTACTTTCTTCGCTACGACTTTTTTGGCCGGAGCTTTCTTTGCGACGGCTTTTTTGACGGGAGCTTTCTTCGCAACAGCCTTTTTAGCCGGCGTTTTTTTTGCTGCCGCTTTCTTAGCCGGCGCCTTTTTTGCAGTTTTCTTTGCAGCCATTTTTATTCTCCTGGAATTTTAACACACATTTTTTCAACGTGATGCGGGTACGTGTATCCGCTTCTTTCCTGCATGTAAACACTTCGTTGAATAAAATTAGATTAGCGGTGAATCCGGTAGACTGTAAATCAAACTGTCCGAAATTGGAGAACGAAGAACCTCCTGCCAGAATGAACCTTTTTTCCATCGACCAAAACAAAGGAAAGGAACATCGGCATGAGGCAAATTGAAGGGATCAACCCGGCCCGCACCATCCACCGCGAGTTCAAGCGCGGATGGGTGCTCCATCGCACAGGGAAGTACTCCGTGCAGGAGCGGTATAGCGCGGATCGGGGTCAGACGATCTATGAACGGCGGATGGGCGGCAGGACGGAGGTAAAGTCCATGGATGAGCGGCTGGCCGCATACCTGCGCACCCGCATCTCATCAAGCACAAGGAATTCCCCGAAGCGGTTGCCGCAAGGATGAAAAAGAACCCGCTTGAATACGCGGTTTGCGCCAAGACGATCTACAACCTTATCGACCGCGGTCTGGTTCCGGGCGTGACCAACGAATCGTTATGGGAAAAGCGGCAGCGAAATAAAAGCCGCAAGTCCCTGTGCCGGCAGCGTAAGCGCGCCGTAGATCCCGGCCACGGCATAAGCGCCCGCCCGCCGGAAATCGAAGAACGGCCGATGGGTGCGGAGGCCTTCCGCATCATCCGGCGCTTCATTCCCAAGGGATGCGACATCTCCAAGTATACCCGCAAGCAGATCCAAGCCATCGAAGGTTGGATCAACAACTATCCGAGGAAAATATTGAATTTCGAAACCGCGGAAGAACGGTTCATTCAGGAGATGGTGGCATGAGGTTAGAAAATAAAAATGGACAGTTTGATTTACAGTCTACCATTAGCGGTGAATCCGGGCGTCATATTTTTCAAGCACGGGGCACTAATTTCGGCTCTAATATTTGGTTGCTTATGAAGGGGCGTGCGTTGTTATTTATTGTTACACCTGCAGGATGTCGGCAGCAAAATTAACAAGACTGGAAGTTGGTGGAACAACCCTATTTCCGATGTTATTAAATTAACACAAACGCTAGCTTTTGGAGTTACATTATTTCGTTCGGGTAGTACCGAGACCCAACCTACATCGTTTTTATTTAAGGATCTTCGGTTGTAATCTTCGACAGGATTTCGTGGTCTGATTTAACCAATCGGCCTGATTGCACAAATTGTTCGAGTACCTGATGGGCTTCCTGTGCTTCTTCAAGTCTATGAAAAACATCCGTCAGATCTGCTTTTTCAAGATCGTCCTGATTTCTGATTTCAACGAGATGTAAATCGTTCAGCGCATTTTGCCCGATATGGTGCATTAATTTACCTAGCACGGAGGTTGCGTATCGAGTGTCGTCATCCGGTAGTCTGGAAAGTAATTGATCGCAGAAATAGGCATAGCAAATGGGCGGTTTTCCATATTCCAGCGAACATCCTGAAAGGTCCAGCCAACCAATTCGATCATCCATATCTTTTTCAGAAAGCCCCTGTTTTTTTAAAAGCTGTGATAGAAATGCGCTTTGAATGGCTTCTTCACAAATATCGACGCGGCAGCAGCAGGCGGTACACATTCCGCAGGTGTTGCTGAACAATTGTGCCATAAGACCACGTACTTTGGTCTCCAACTGGGCATAGGGTGTGAATAATTCATTTATAGATTTCATAAGGGACGCAGATATTCTGTCGGAGTGACTACAAAGCAAAGGACAAACTGGGTTTAGTTTTTAGATCGTCCAAACGGGTAGGTTTCTGAAAAATCGATCAAAGGTTTCGTACCCATGATGGGGTAAGGTAGCGACAGACCGCCGGGCTATCAGCACGCACGAGCGATGAGGATATCGCCAATCCGACGCAGACCTATACCGTCCAGCTTAGCACCAACCTGGTTTTCAATGATTGAAAAACGATTACCAATCGCACTGATATTGGCGAAAGTGAATTCATGCGTCTGAAGATTGAAAATGGTTTGTAGCCCACGAAAAGGCATGTCGTCCACGCTTTATAGCGTGCTCTCCACCCCGAGCTTAGAGTGTATACAGCCTAAAGTCTGGACTACATACCTTTCAAAGGCGGAACTACGAACCCCTATTTGATCAAAAGGGTTAAATCTTTGACACCACGTGCATTCCCCTATTTATCGGAATTTGAACTAG
>JAZGFK010000042.1:0-2866 GCA_036479375.1 Pontiella sp.
AAGATCGGCTGGTTAACCCGGCAAGCCTACGGCTATCGAGATGAAAGGTATCTGCACCTGAAGATCTACGACCTACCCAATCTTTCGACGAGGAGAAACCTGTGAGGACGCACTTCCGTGAAGAACCGAAAACTGTGTCTTAATATCGTGTGGCTTTGGGGCCGGTAGGATAAACCCGTGTGCAGGTTTTATCAAAAAACTGTCCGACACGTCTTTCCCGAAGGTTGTCCAAATTATTCATTAGCCAATTTGCGGTAGAGTTGTATGCAATGATTTCACCTTGCGGATCCGTAACAAGCACCAGACTTTCCGCGAATTTAATTCCTCGGCGCTGATCGTCCATAGGATAATCCATTAATGAGGTCGTCCGATCTCCATTAAAACGAAAGGAGCGTTTGTTTTCGACCGCTGGAATAAATGTATCCACCGCGTAATCCAACAGTTTATACTTGTTGCCATCGAGGTATTGCTGACCCACAGCGTAATATTCAACCTTTACGTTAAAAGGGTAATCAATTGAACTTTTCTGCTTCACTTTTGCACCAAAATTCCAGTCAAGAATACGCGGAGGTATTTCATTCAAATAAGGAGTTGTCTCAAGAACCCTCTGATTGCTTGATCGCAGAAAATCGACGGAAAATTCGGGTGGATTTGCAAGCCGGATATATTCGATATCTTCGGGAGATACTGCCGACATAAGAACCTTGATCTGTTTATTCTTAACATCGCGAAGCACAAGCTTATCGCCAATTCTGCTGATATACTCCGCCTCAATACTCTTGCCGTTCAATAAGTTCCACAAGCGCATAGATGATAGTGGCGGTACCGCATCAGGCTGCTCAGGTTCAACTTCTGTTTCCTGAATACCAACCTCCTTTCCTGAACTGACATAATCACGAAATATAGGTCCTCCAAAAATATCCGCTTCGCCCGTGACAAGATGTTCAAGGATGGCATCGGCCATGTCATGAGTGGCTTCTGAGGTTTTGAACATTGGGTATATGTCCCGGCTCTGGCGGTTTCTCTCGTATTCCGCCCCTTCCACTTCAACGGTAAGCATAGAACAGAATCCGCCGCCCGGCACCTCACCGACAATCACTTCCATATCCTTTGGCACCCCCGCCTCCAGCTCAATCCAGTCACCACCCCATGCGAGGTTATTACCCATATAGAACTGGCGGTTTTTGGTTGCACTACTCACCCACTTTCCACCGATAAGGCGCGTGCCGCGGTTATTGTCTTCCCAGCACGCATTGAGTACAAGTTTTCCATCAACGCGCACCGCAAGGATATCGTCACCATGCCCCCAGAAGCGGATTTTGATATCTTCTGGATAGACCAGCTGACCCTTATAGTGAACCATCCAGGCATAACCAATAGTATCCCCTTCATTAAACGCTGTAGGTGCGACCGAAGATCGAAGAGTCGGCATCATGAAACAGGTTGCATACATCTTTTTAGGCGAACGGTAATAACGCGCAATGGATGAAGGTTTCCACCCGCTAGAATTAAATTTAACCATGGCATCCACAAACTGGGCATCCGACATAATACGCGGAGTACCGGAACGATTTCGTTTAAAGTCATAGAACGTACCGACAAAGTCGTTCCCAATGGTCTGTCCTGCCCCGAAAACCGTGATTTCGCCTATGTCAGGCACGATTTCAAATCCGCCAATGCCCCCCACAAGGCCGTCGCTCATACCGCTCATTTCCGGTAGCTGGATATCGGGCATGCTGGCGCGCTTCACCTTGGTCACAATACGGGTTGTGGATTTTGGTTTGACACTTTTCTTGACCTTCACCTTCGGTTTTTTCAACTTCATTTTCGGGCGATCAACCGGCTTGGGAGGAATAAATTTCTTTTCCTCTTTCTGATGAACGGTAAAAACAACCAACAAACCAGCCAGAGAAAAGGCTACTGCATGAACCATCAAGCTAATTATGAAACCGCTCGGGGCTCCCTTATTAATCTTTTTACTTTTCTTCATCGTAAAACCTCAACAACAAGAAAACTGTGCTTATTTAGACTTCCAATGGTTGCATTTTTTTCTCCGAAAGCCAGCCTTTAATACCAATCGCCAAAACTTAACGATATAAACTATACACACTAATCTAAACCTGAGATCGTCTGTTCATGAAAACTGGATGACCCAAACTCAAGCTGGCGGTGGAGCCTGAACTTTTAAATAAAGTTCGCAGGCTTTACCGCGAAACAATGGATTGCAGAACCAAAGAGCGGGCGCATTCGATTTTGCTCGCGGCAGGCGGAGAGCACACCTTGGTCGGCCCGGTTGGATGGCAATGCGAACCGATTCGTAGCTCGTTTTTAATTTACGGTGTCCGATCACTATGGCGATGCGAACCGAAAACTCCAAAAGTTAAGATTCGTCATACCAAGGGGTTGCAGGATAATTATGCGAATATTGTCTAAAAATCGGTTAAATTCACTTTTTGGACGGGTTATCCGACTCGCTCTCCTGACTGGATAGTAATGCGAACTTACCCCTCTCGAAAACCCCAGTTAATTACACTCCAATTCGAACCATTCATGACCACTTCATTTTAGCCTCAAGTGTGTCAGCAGACAGATCTGCTCCACAGGTCCATTCCACGTAATACTTCCCATTCCTAATCTGAACAAAGGTATCCCAGTTTTTCAAAGGAGCAAATGCAGGAGAATCAAGATACGGGCTAACATCGACTGTTCCCGAACGGCCATCTTCAGCTACGACTTGGAGCACGCCGGCCAGCGCGCGGAACGCCAGAAACTAATCGTTCAGAACCGTCGGTACCTACTGCTTCACGATCGCGGGGTCGAGCCAAACCTCGCCTCAAAGGCGCTGGCTTCGGCGCTTCGCGCCTTG
>JAZGFK010000043.1:0-30600 GCA_036479375.1 Pontiella sp.
AAACTTTGGTCGCGATTGATTTTTTCACCAAGCCGGTCTATACGCTCAAGGGAAAATTCGACGCCTATGTGCTGGTGTTTATCCACCTTGGAAGTCGCCGTGTTTTTATGAGTCCGGCTACGTTTCATCCCGATGAAAAATGGGTGATTCAACAAGCCCGAAACGGGGCTATGTGGCTGGATGATATTGGAGTCGCCGCAAGCCATTTGATCCGTGATCGAGACACTAAATTTGCAGCGAGCTTCGATTCCTTCTGGGAGTGTTCGGGTACAGAAATTGTAAAAACTCCGCCACGCACCCCACAAGCGAACGGATACTCGGAATCGTATATTTCTACCGTAAAAGCACAGTGTCTTGACCACTTTGTCTGCCTGAGTATCGAGCACCTTGAGTATATTAATCGAGAATGGTTGTCGCATTACAACTTTACAAGACCGCACCAAGGTAAGGAAATAGGCAACGAAGTTCTCAACGTTGATTTCACACCAACGACTGAAGGTGAAATCAAACGGGAAAAGAAACTCGGCGGCATCATCTCGCACTACTATCGCGAAGCCGCATAGTCCTACCGTTGCTAATATCAAAATGCACCATCCCGTTTCAACAGAACGGCTACTCCCGCGCGCCTTGATAGTGAAAATTTAGCTGTTCCCCGGAGTTCCATCGCTTCGTTCTATCAATTTCCCTGTTCTGATTCCTAAAATATCAGTTCAATTCCGTACGTTCCGGTTTCGTTTTTCCATCAATTGCGGGAGCATCACCTAACCGCACCCATCAACTCGGATTCCGGCGGTTCTCGATGCGGGGAAAAGAGAAGGCCGAAACCGAATGGTGTCTCGTCTGCCTCAGCTACAATCTAAAGAAAATATTCAAGCTCGCGGGGAAGTGCGTCCCGAACTGACTATCGTCAAAAGTTCTGGCCGGTCACTGGAAATTGGACATGGGCCGAGGTCTTAACTCCGACAGCCTGCTAGAGAATGCGTTCAGTTATAGATCCGGCGAATAAATATTTAACTGCCGGAGCAATAGGAAGGGATGCCCTCTGCGTCGTCCTATCGAGAAACGGCCTCGCTGGGATAGTTCGGAGCAAAGCCCGAACCTCTAACTCTCTAATACCATGGTTTCAGAAACGAGTATGAGCCTTCGGTCAAAACGCACCATTTGATGGTAGAGACTGCGACCCCAAACTACCAGAACGCCGTCTCGATCCCATCCCAACAACCGAAAAACAAAACAGAGCACGACTCTCCAATTATGTCTTGCCAGATCTCCCACGCTCCGTGCTCAACATATTCCTTGCTTGTTTTTGAATATTTCGTTGCTTACCTTATCAACGCTTGTAACAAAGGAGAACATGAATGATCAAACAAACCATATTTACCGCCCTTGTTGGATTAGCTATATCTACGCCAGCTAAAACTACAAATCCAACAAACACTCCATCCTCAAGCGAGATTGGAATCACTATTCAAGAAATGCTAATAACAGGCTCTACCCAACTAAAGATGCATTCGTTAGCTATGATATCACAAGGGAGCGTAAAGGATTCCGTTGACGAAACCTATCTTCCAGGACTTACCATATGCGCGAAGGACAAGGAATCTCTTCTTAGAAGCACATCAGCACGTATATTAGGTCAGCACTTTCTGGAGGGTAAAGATACACCGCATCCCGAAGCAATCGATCTGCTGATGAAACTCGCCAAAGATGAATCTTCCGACGTACGGTTCAGTGCCATTTATTATGGTCTAACCGAGATAACGTACAAATCGCCAGAGCTAGCCGAACAACTCCTAGACATTGCATCAAAAGAACGTTCTGAAGACTTGTATGAAAAAATCGTCATTTCGCTTTCAACCTATAAACCGCAAGTCACCGAGTTACTGGACGAAAAACTTGCCGAGGGCGACAACATAGCGATCTATGAAATCTATGAGGACTTTACAGGGGGAAAGCCTAAAGGCGCGGATAAGTACCTCAACATGCCCTCCAGCCGTCCCCATCTGCTAATCATTAATGGAAAAGGTGAAGGATCCAGCGCCATCAAAGAGAACCTTGAAAAGGAACTTAAAGCCGGAGGCATTGAAAACCCGAACGTTCAGATTTCCGGCAAGGATAATAATTCTGTGCTAATGCTCACTACCTACATTACGCGCGATTACATGACGGCTAAAAAACTACTTTCCAATCACGATACATTCTCCATCACACAGGAAATGTGGCTGACGCCGGAACTGGAAATCCAGATTGAGGCAATGCGGAAGGCAAGCCAGGAGTAGGCACCAGGTCCTATGTGGTTAGGTTTTAAGCCATAATGGCAAAAAACGAAGAGCAGGGATTCATTTCGAGGGCGGTGTTACGATTTATCTGGCAACGAATCGGTGCGAGTGAATGATTCTGCTCTCTACTTCTCGTAAATAGGTAAACTTGATTAGCAACGAATGTAGGTAAAGCAACTAATCGGTGCGGGAATGGTTCTGTTTCTGGCTCAAGGAACTCGAGCCGCGCGCATGCGGAAAGTATGGCAATTGCTTGTCAGTAGAATTATGAACGGTAAGCCTGATCGTGAGAACCAACATCCAGCAATACAATCTCGCCTTCGCTCAACGTGAGAATCAGAACTATCCTGTGACTATACGTGAGCGAGACCGCGTGCTTGCCAGCCAGCCTTCCTTTAAGTGGGTGAAGCCGCAATTTTGGATGTGACGGATCTTGCTCCAGTTGCTGTAGTGTTCGTTCAAATTCACCCTTCAAATGAGGGTTCTTTTTCAAAAACCGCCTGGCCGTTCGCGTAAACGTATTGGTCCAAACCAACCGAACCATCAGTCCGACTCCGACTCGCCCAACTCCTTCATCAATTCCGTCACACTGCCCTTGCGCATGCGCCCCGCTGTCAAGTCGGCATCCGAGGCCTCAATACGCGCCAATGCGAGATCTTCCATCATGACCTGATAATTCTCTTCAGACATAACCACATACATTGGATGGTTATTTTTAACGATATGCACAGGCTCTTGGGCGACAAATTCATCCACTACACCTATACCACGCCGTTTTATGTCTTGCGCTGGAATCATAATCATGTGACTACCTCCGGTACTTCTTTAGATACCTTATATAGCACCTAAATGAATAGTTCAAGCTCAGTATATTTTCAAAAAACCAGAAGGGCCGCTTATTATGATAATCTCTGATTTTCGCGCGGAAGTTAATCGCTCAGCGTTAGTTGGGCTATGCGGCAGGCCTCGTGCAATTTACTCTGATAACCATCAACAAACAGCTGACTAACCGGAACTTAAAAATGAGGGGTGTTGCGCGGGGTTCACTGGCAACGAATCGGTGCGGGTGAATGAAATCCTGTCTATCCCGTTTATTCCCGTCAAAAACTCTCCTGTTCAGTCCTGCTGCAAAGGATGAGACGAAGCGCTGGTGACTTTCGTCGCCAGTCTCCAACTGACCGAAGCGAGCGGATGTGCAAAAGTATCGACACTATGAATAATCCACATCCACGCCCTCGGGCGTTGCATCGAAACCCATCACAATCACGGATTGCATCTGCGATGAATGGAACTTATCATTTAAGTTATGGATCAGGAATTAAAGGTAGATCGATCAATTCTGACGGTGAGTTCGTTGCACGATTCATCTGATGATTCCTTTTGGCACTCATGTAGTCACGAAGAGCGACTTCGGGCTATGCAAATCAACCGACAGGCTGCATATGGAAAATCAAATGCTACCGGACGACTTCAAAGAGTTCTTGAGGTTGTTAAACGGTCACAAGGTTGAATATCTCTTAATTGGTGGCTACGCTGTGGGATACCATGGCTATCCAAGAACCACAGCGGATATTGATATTTGGGTTGCTATTAATCCAGAGACTGCCGAAAAGCTCGTCAGCGCGTTTCATGACTTTGGCATGCGATCACCCGAGATCACGAAGGAACTATTTACCGCACCGGGTAATATTGTAAGAATGGGAATGGCACCCGTGCGGATTGAAGTCCTAAATGAAATTGATGGGGTACAGTTCGACGAATGCTTTTCGAGCGGAACAGAGGTTGAGATCGATGGAATTCCCATAAAATTGATTTCCCTTGCGGACCTACGGAAAAATAAATTGGCATCCGGAAGACACAAGGATCTTGATGATTTAGAACATCTGCCGGTGCTATAAACTGCCATCGAACTTTTTAGTGTTTTCAGAACTCTACTTCTCGTAAATAGGTAAAGTTGATTGGCAACGAATGTAGAAAAAGCAGCGAATCGGTGCGGGTGAATGAAATGCTGTCTATCCCGTTAATCCCGTCAGAAATTCTCCTGTTCAGCTCTGCTTCAAAGGACGAGGCGGAGCACGTCACTCCAGATTAAACGCTTTTTGGAGGGCTGACCTCCGTGTCGGCCTAACCCCGGCGGAGATAAATGACATGAGCAACTTATTATTCATTGCTTTCCCCCACATTCTTTACCGCATACAACCTGATTTATTTTGCCTAATTCCCCTGCTCTTCTATAGTTCGCTGGAATGACTTACTACATCCACAACATCAACCCGATCCTACTTGAAATCGGCGGTCCGCTGGCGATTCGCTGGTATGGGCTCTCTTATTTGCTGGGGCTCATTGCCTGCATCTTCCTTTTACGGCATTGGTCTAAGCGCGGTGAATTTGATGTGCCCCAACAGGAAGTCAGTAACTTTGTTGTGCTACTGGCCATTTTTGGTGTGTTCATTGGGGGGCGGCTAGGTTACGTGCTCTTCTACGGTTTTAATTCATTCCTCGCGGATCCCCTCTACGCTTTCCGTGTATGGGAAGGGGGAATGGCCAGCCATGGTGGATTCATCGGTGTGATACTTTTCATCTTTTGGTACGCAAAAAAACACGACCATTCGTTCTGGAACCTGACGGACAACATGGCGGCCACTACTTCGTTGGGTTTTGCGTTCGGTCGGTTGGCCAACTTCGTAAATGGCGAGCTTTGGGGCCGTATAACTGATGCTAAGTGGGCGGTGATTTTCCCGCAGGAGCTGGGTTTACATTATGGCGATTATGACCAACCAACAATTTCAAAACTGATTGAAACCGGTCAGCTCATGCCGCGCCACCCGTCGCAGCTTTATCAGGCCTTCACGGAAGGATTTCTCGTTTTCGGGATCATGATGTTGTTGCGCTGTACGCCCTGGGGCAAGCGACCTGGAGCGCTTAGTGCGAGCTATTTGATTCTTTATGCCCTTGCCCGTATTGCGATGGAATTTTTTCGCGAGCCCGACAGCACGATCTATTTCGGGTGGCTCACGAAGGGGCAACTCTATTCCGCCTTGATGATCCTGGGCGCCGCTACGATCCTCTGGAAGAAAAAGCTATTTTCCACCTCGCCTGATTGACTTTTCAATTCAAGAGCGATCAAGATATTTTCTTTTCGACAGCCACGAAAATATGTAGAAATAAGTCATCTTACTCAAAATGTACATGAAACTGTCTTTAAACATTCTAATTGCTTCCATCGCCCTGGCGTCCCCTCTCCTTTCAGCGAAAACCCACCTTGATATTCGGCAGCCCGCACTTGTTTCAGAAGAAGTTACCGGACTGGTTAAAAGTCTGGAAACTGATACCTGCCGAAACGTGTCTGACGAACATCTGCGGAACCGGATGGAGTTTGATGAATCCGGTAATGCGCTGGTTATTCTAAATTGGAACAGCCAAGACGAATTAATCAATACGACCACCAATCGTTACGATGAAAACGGCTGCCTGATCGGGCAGGAATACAAGAGTTTTGGTAAAAAAGGCGTAACTAATCATTGGAAAGTAATACTCAGTCCAGAGACTCGCCAGATTGCCATGAAAAATGACCGCACCGGCTCACTGAGCGTCCGCACCTACTCGCCTGAAAAATATCTATTGCACTACCGATTCATGGACAAAAACAAGACGTTGAAATCCGCTTCGCGCAATATCTGGGGGCAGGACAACCGCCGAACCGAATATGTGAAGTATGACAAAAAAAACAAGCCACTCTATACCTATTGGTTCAAGTGGAAGGAAAATGGGTTTATCGATAAAGAACGTCAGAGCTATCATCAGGAAAAGAAGGAACGGTTACATGAGCACGAATACCTTGCCGTGGATGATCATGAAAACTGGACGCAACAGCTACTGGTTCGGTATGACATTGCTGGCGGGAAAAAGGAAAAGGTCTACGAAAAGACCACCGTACGAAAAATTGAATACTTTGATGCCAAATCAGGGAACGGCGATGAAACCCCATAACACGAGCTTTAAAAAATCTGGGTTTATCCTGAGCGTCATCGCGCTTTCTGCCTTCGTGCAGACGCGAGCAAATAGCAACATCGTTTCTCAATTCGAATTTTCAGCCACGGATGTTTCCACCAATCTGGTTTTTATAAAATGCACGAGTGACGCTACCGAGATTTCCGGGTGTGGATTTATCGCAAACATGGATGACAAATTATATCTGTTCACCAGCCAGCATCTCATCCTCGGCGCCGATAAAATTAAGTTTATCTCTCCCACGGGTCGCACCCTTAAACCCCACAGTGTCGAACTTTCCTATGCGCGCGACATCGTCCGGCTTGAGCTTGACGGCGGGGATGGGTTTTCAATTATTCAAGATCCGGCCATGGGCAGCAGCATCGGTATTTTCAGCAGCAGTGACCTACAGGATATGGATGCACGTTACGGAACAATCACCGGCGTGGGTGCTGAAATTATCGAAGTCTCGGCAGCGTTTGAAGATGAGCACAGCGGAAGCCCGGTGCTTGGCCTCGATCAGTCGGTGATCGGCATTGCGAGTTATGTCCGGGAATCGCGCGATCATGTCATGAAAAAGGGAACCCGTTTCGAAAATACGACCCGCCGGTTCTGCTACCGGCTTGATCGCGTAAAATGGCAGTCGGTTAGCTGGAAGCGTTATAACCAGCAGTTCGGCACCCTCTACCTCGAGAGCAATCTGCTTATTGACAGCATAATCGAAATTCTGAACGAATGGAGCGACGAACCATTCAAGGATGTGCAATTGGATTCAGATACAGAACGAGCTCTGATCAGCTGGGCAGATTCTCATAATCATGTGCTTAAGAACTACGGAGGCAAAGGCTCGTTCAATCGCAAGTTTTTGTCGGATTATTCAGCGAGCACACATGAGCTGGCCGAGGTTTGCCGAAGTCGTGCCCGTAAGATCCGAATGATTTCCGGGCAGCGCGGGCTTTCGCAATTTATGCTGAATGAATACGATATGCAGGCTGGCACACTTGAATTTTTCGGGAAGATGATAGACCGCATCAGTACATCAACAGATTATTAATTCTGTGCATTCAGGGGATATTCCATGACATCAAAACATCTACAGCTGGCCCTTCTACTCCTTCTCGTTTTCCCCCTATTTTCCATGGGCGCAAAAAAAGATAATTCTGAAAAAAAGGAGACTGAGGAAAAGGGAAGAAAGGAAGCGCTCGAAAAAAGGCTGGCGGAAGAAAAAGAAATCAAGGCGCAGTTCGAATATTCGTTCAACGATGTTTCCGACCGGATTGTGACCGTCTCCTGTGAAAACAGTAAAGGCCGCAGTTCTGGTAGCGCATTCATCGCCACAATGGATGGAGAAACCTACCTTTTCACAAATCAGCACGTCATTTTAGGCGCTGACAAAATCAGTTTTAAGACCGCTACCGGAAGAACCTTGCGCCCGCTCGGCGTTCAACTTTCTTCTTCCCTCGATATCGCCCGCCTTCCGTTGGATGAAGCAGAAGGATTTGCCATCACAAAAAATATGGCAATGGATGCCCCCATTGCAGTTTTTGGAAACAGTGAAGGTGGCGGTGTGGCAACAGAACTGTACGGTAAAATCACTGGAGTCGGCGCCGACGTAATTGAAGTTTCAGCTGACTTTGTATCCGGAAACAGCGGGAGTCCGGTACTGAACCTCGATCACGAAGTCATTGGAATTGCATCCTATGTTTCCTGGAAGACCAGTGGAAAGAGCGACACCGTTACCCGCCGCTTCTGCTACCGCTTAACGAACAGTAAATGGATCTCGGTAAACTGGAAAAAATATAACGATAAATATGGAAAACTTCATCAGGAAAATACGGAGCTGATCGACTCCATTTTCGAAATCGCCAACGTATGGTATACCGACCCTTTTAATCGCGTTTTGGCGGAAGATCATCCAGATGCCGGTCTCAGGAACTGGTCAACCGAACACAATCACATGATCAACCGAATCGGAAGGCAACGAGAAAAAGGCCACGCCACCACGCACGAACTTGCAAACATAAATAAGCAGATCCGGAAAGACATGAACGACAGCGCGGAAGACCTGTCCGCCGTCTGCAAGAACAGAGCTCGCCAGATGCATTTTCTGGCCACGCAGAAAGGACTGACCGAATACCTGCGCAATGATTTCGAGAACCTGGCAGAAAGGCTTGAAAATGCCGCTTATCTCATTGAAGTCTACGGCACTGAACTGTCGAAACGGGACTTCTTTCACTTTAAATAGATCGATAGCACAAATATTCTTTAAAGCTTTAATAGCTTACGGAAGCGGGCCATGCCTTCCAAATCTCGGCTATCCAACTTGTAATGAATTGAGTTATCGAGGTAGTCGACCCAATAGTTATGCGTGCCGCCCAGCTGATCCGCAAAGCGCTCTGCAATTTCTTCCACCGCCAGAAACCCGGCCTGATAGGCTTTGTGAGCAATGTCGGTCACGGTTTCAATTTCCTCAAAATCTGAACGCACGGCCCAGACCGCAAAGACAAATGGAAGGCTCGTCATTTTTCCCCAGGCTTCGGCCAGATCAATATCACCTGCAGATGCCGGATCGGCACAAAGTGCGCGATCGCCAATTACAACGGCAGCATCCGGCCTTTCCACGGCTTGGAAGTTATGCATCTCAATATCCTGCTTGAAATACTTTCTCAACAACAGTTCCGCCAAAGCGTTCGAGGTTGCCGAAGCAGGATCCCGTGCGACCGTCTTAATCTGGCCCATCGGCTTATTACATTTGAGCAGCACACTTTTAACAGGGCCATCTGCTGCTACGCCCAATCCTTCCAGCATGGTCAGTTCGGGATGTTTGAATAGATGAGCCACCGGGATGAGCGCTACATCTGCTTTTCCTGAATTAAGGTCACTTACCAGATTAGCCGGATGATCGTTTATTACCCGAACGCGCGAATCAACCTCGGTCAGTTTATCCACCAACGGTGCTGAATTACTGTACGGCGCACCTGCAAAAATAAATTCTTCTTTTCCGCTCATAATTTATTTTGCAACGAATGGGGGAAAAGCAACTAATCTAGTCCTCCGATTCTATTCGTTGCTTTTCCTACATTCGTTGCTACTTCTTTCCTGTAAAAATGCACACCGTTCCAAAGGTGAGCGACTTGTATTGAACCCCGGAAAAACCGGCGGCGCTGAACATATCCGTAACCGTTTCGGGCTTTGGGAAATTTTCTATTGAATCCATCAGGTATTTATAAGCCGCTCCACCGCCGAGGAATTTTCCAATGATTGGAACGACCGGCCGGTAGAGCCGATAGCCCAGCCGAACCAGCGGATTTCCCGGATAGGTTGCCTCAAGAATCACCAGTATGCCGCCCGGCTTCAGTACACGCATCATTTCATCCAGAGCTTTTTGCCGACGTTCAATATTGCGGAAACAGAATCCGGAAACGATGCCGTCGTAGGTCTCGCTCTCCATGGGTAGGTCCAGCGCATCGGCCATATAAAAAGAAACAGCATCACCAACGCCGCATTTTAGAGCTTTGTCCTTTGCGATTTCCAACATCTGCTCCGCCGGATCAATTCCATCGATCAGCACGTTGGAGGATTGGTCAAGAATCTCAAATACCAGATCGCCCGTACCCGTACCAATATCCAAGTAACGACCGGCACGGAATGGATTCAAAAGCTGAATCGTTTTCCGACGCCAGCCTTTATCCATCCCCATTGAAATCACCCGGTTTGCCACATCATAGTTTTTTGCAATGCGGTCGAACATTTCACGATTTTCCTTCGCGGAAATCAGGGTATCCCGTTCGGTCTCACTCATCGGATGTCCTCCCACGTAACGGGTGCCTTCTGTCCAAACAGGGAAAGCACATGGTCAACAAAATAGCCCAGCATTTCGGCCATCGAAACTTCGTTGGGATCGCGCCCCTTCGACATGTAATACGGTGGTGACATGGGCATAATCGTTCCGCCTGCGGCGGCAATGCTCACCGCATTCTGCGCATTGAGCAACGTCCATGGAGCTTCGCGAATGCAGAGCACAACCTTTCGCCCTTCCTTCAGTTGACAATGGGCGGCACGCGTCACGAGCGAATCAGCAATGCCCGCGGCTATTTTACCCAGCGTATTGGCCGAGCACGGCATGATCACCATTCCGGTAGTTGGAACCGAACCCGATGCAATCGTTGCCGTCAGGTCACCATCCTTCCAGACCTTATCGGCTAACGCTTCCAGCTCGGCGAAAGGTCCCACTTCCTGTTCGTAAACGACCCGTCCCATTTTGCTCGAAACCAGCGTAACCGACATCTCCGATTTTTCCAGCAACAGCTTGGTTGCCAGCGCGCCCGACGCACCTGTCATGGCCACAACTAAATTCATATCTATCCTTTACTTAGCAACGAATGTAGAAAAAACAACGAATCCCTATAGAACGCCTTTTAATTGAATATCAGCACTCCCGACATCAATCAGGATACCATTGGGGATATCGGTTTGCCTCATATAACTTTTGAGATAAGCCAAGTCCGTTGATGAAGCGTTTTGTCCTGTGGCTGAAATTGTTATTAACAAATCGGAATCCACTAAAATGGTATCGATCGTCCGTTCACCGAAACTCAATAATCCAAACGCCGGAGACAGTACCGGGGCTACAGCAGAGGAACCAAGATAAATGAGTTCGGTGGTTATAATTTCTTATAAACATTTACACCATAGCCAACTCCATGAAGTTGCAGAATCCCCGAAACAGCCGTTGAAACTTTTTTGCATAGCACCGGCATTCGCCCCTCCAGCTCGCGCCACTTCCCAACATACTGAATATAGTTCCCTGGATGCAATTATAGAGAATACGCTGATCGTTGAGCCTTTCCAAACCATAGTTCATGAGGATGCCAAGTCGCTTTTCCAAATGTTTAAGATAGTTGATTATCTGCGTATAATGCTCTGGATGGAAGCCCATTTTAATGTGTTTGAGTTCACGTATCACCTTATCATCCACTAGAAGATCCAGCTCGAAGTTATCCACGACCTTGTTCCTATGAAGAAGATCCATTCGATTGTGGCTAACCACATCATGCCCCTTGGCGGTTAGTGAGTGAATCATTGCGCGGTGGTAGTCCCATTCGTCCCAGCCCGGCCCCAATCCATTGTGAACATCCATGGCTGACCCGGTAATTGAATACGACAATTCCGGATAAATCAGATCAGATCTGTTAACTGGTTTATTCACACGGAAGCATCCATTCGTTGCTAATAACCCAGCAGCACAACGAGCGCTCCGGCGATGCCGGCGATGGCTGATATCGGGAAAAACCTAACAGCAACCGGGATGCTCTGTAAATAGGCCGCACTAAAGGCTGTGGCCGATACAAGCAAGGCGATAAAGGAGAGTATCCCCCCCGTTGACATCCACAGAAGAACCAACGCCGCGAAGGAAACCAGATGGGTGATTGCCGCAACCAATTGCGCACTCTTCGAACCGAGCGAAGCAGGAATACTGCGCACCTTATTTTCCCGGTCAAAATCGATATCCATCAGGGCGTAGATAATGTCGAAACCGCTGATCCAGCAAAACGTAAAGATGGCCAGTAAAGCGAGTTCAACCGGAAATGCCACACTGTTTGTAACCGCAATGAAAGCCGCCAAAGGAGCCGTCGCAAGGGCTACGCCAATTCCATAGTGACAAAGCGGAGTAAAGCGCTTGAGCAAGGAATAGAGCGCCAGCGGAACCAACGGGAACAAGGACAACTTGAGCACGGTATTTCCGAGAAACGCACAGGCAATAAAGTAAATGACCAACCCCACTGCGGCCACACCATATCCCTGCCCCATGGACAATCTTCCAGACGGCAAATCCCGATTTTTGGTGCGCGGGTTTTTGGCGTCGATATCTTTATCGAGTATACGATTCAACGCCATTCCAAACGTACGTGCTCCGAGTCCCGCGAAGGCAATCAGCACCAGCGCCTTGATGGGCGGCATACCCCCTGTCCCGATCCAGGCTCCGGCAAAAAGGAGCGGAAGGCTGAGAATCGTATGCTCCACCTTGGTGAAGGAATGAATTTTTCCCCAGAAACCGGACGGTTCCGTATGTGTCACCGGCTCAGGTTTTTCAAGACATTGGAATATCGCGTCGGCCACGGTTTCCGAAACCGGGGTGATATGTTTCTGGATATCTTCTTTCCCGTTCACATCGCCAAAATCCGTTACGCCTTTAATCATAATGCAAGGCACCTCAAATTCCTCGCAGACGCGGGCAACGGCATACCCTTCCATATCAACCAGCTCACCAAACTTGGAGAGTTCCTTTTTTCGTTCCGGCTCAAACACGGGCTCTTCAACACTGACCAGACGCTTCAGTCCAATACCAACCCCCACATTCACGGCCGCTTTCAGTGCCTCGATGCTGACCATGGAAACACGATAAACTGCGCCGCGTTCCAGTCGATTATTCAGCGCGCCGCAAACACCGGCATTAATAATGGTCGTACAACCATCATCCTTAACCAGCTTTTCGGTAGCAATTCGCGCCGCCTCCAGACCCATTCCGGAAATCGCGACGACGGTACCATCCGGCGCACCTCGGTCGATGAATGGCTGCGCCTCCATTTCGGTGGCAAATAAAATTCCAATCATTACTTCCCCCAATCGTTGGAGGGACGGGCTCTGTCCCGTCCTACGCTACAGAAGTTCCGTTCCGCCGGGAGGACGACACAGAGGTCGTCCCTCCATTTATTCGTGCCATTGTAAAACATTCATTTCTCCTTGATAGGGCCAGATGCCAGCTGAATAAACCAGCTCTGCCCTGACGGGATTATTCACAACATAATGCCATTTTTCTGTGTAGTTATCACTCGTTCTCAATTGGGTATCCCAAAAATCTCGTTGCCAAACTTTCCCGACCTCAGCATCAGGCCATTTACGGGCTTATAACGACTTCCAATACTGCACCCAAGTGGTTAATGAAGGATATTCCAGACCAAACCGGACTGCAAAACAGATGCACATGATCCGGCATTAACACATAGCGGCCAACGAGCCGGTCGTTTTCGATCATAGAATGTACTTTGTTCACTCATATTTTTCAATTGGAGACTGGGGCGTATGCCCTCCATTATACAATCCCACAACGTTGCGCCATTTCCTCAAGCTTGGAAATCGCGGCGCGGCCTTCTTCCCCGAGATCGAGGGTGAATTCATTGACGTACGTTTTAATATGTTCACTCGTCACTTCGTCGGCCAGCTCCTGCGCATGCGCTTTGACATACTCGGTGGTGGAAGACGGATTCTCTAATGCCACGAGGATTGAATCTTTCAACTGCTGCTCGATCTCAGCGATACGTTCCTTTCCTAACCGGCGATGGGCGGCAATGCAACCCAGCGGGATCGGTTGTCCCGTATGCCCTTCCCACCAGTCGCCTAAATCTTCCAGGCATTGGAAGCCACGCTCTTCGTAAACGAAGCGTCCTTCATGAATAATTACACCCGCGTCGGCTTGTCCCGTTTCGACCGCGTTCATGATTTGATCGAACGGCATGAAGACCCGGTTCTTCAGTTCTGGATTCCAGAGTCGGAGCAAAAGATGGGCGGTGGTGAATTCCCCGGGCACGGCAATAACCGAATTTTCGGTCAGCGATTTTCCTTCCTTTGAAATGACCAACGGACCGCATCCCCGCCCCAGTGCAGCCCCCACATTGAGCAGTTCATAGTGCTCTTTCACCAAAAGCCAAGCGTGGAACGAGAGTTTGGTAACGTCGAATTTTTCTTCAAAGGCGAACTGATTCAATGTTTCAACATCATGCAGATATATTTCTATACCAGCATTTTGCGTCAATTTACAGAAGATAAATGTGTCGTTCGGGCAGGGGGAATAGGCAACGCTTACGGTCTTATCTTGCATTCATGCACACCTTTGTAGGTATTTAAAACATGTATATCACGTACAGTATTTTAAAATTAATGATTGAAACGATCATCATTCCAGCTATTATCCGCCCCATCAATTTCAAAAACCAACGAACTGAGCTGGCTGTAAGGGCGGTTCGTTTAAGGGCATAGAAACAAGGATTTAACAAAAAATGTCAACACAACCCACACACGGAGAAAACGCGGGGCTCGACGCCCAGCTTGTTGGCCAGCTAACCCAGCTGGCTCAAACCCTGACGCCTGCCCAGCTTGGCTGGATTAGCGGCTACTTCTCTGCTCTGAGTGTTCAGGGCGGCGGACAGGCACTTGTTGCCGGTAGTGGCGCTGCGGGTTCGGACCATGTGCTGACCATTCTCTACGGCTCACAAACCGGACATTGCCGCTCGGTGGCCGAAGAACTGCGGGATGCTGCACAGGAAGCAGGCGTTCCTGTGGACCTGGTTTCCATGGGCAAGTTTAAAGAGAAGAACCTCAAGAAGCTAAAGTATGTGCTGGTCATTATCAGCACCCAGGGCGAAGGCGATCCACCTGACGATGCCCAGAGCCTGATTGAATACATGAATTCCAACAAAGCGCCTAAGCTGGAAGACTTCCAATTTGGTGTACTCGGTCTCGGCGACAGCAGCTATCAGTTCTACTGCAAAACCAGTATCGATTTTGATGCCAAACTGGAAGCGTTGGGCGGAAAGCGCGTGCTCGATCTCGTTGGTCTGGATGTTGACTTCGACGATGGTGCCGAAGCCTGGATCCCTAAATGCATTGCGGTGATGAAGGATCTGATTCCTGAAGGTAGCGCCCCCGCTGCCGCTCCGGCATTCGGAACCTTTGGCGGCGCGGCATCATCCGTGCACTACAGCCGTAAGAAGCCGCTTGTAACGCGTCTGTTGACAAACCAGAAAATTACCGGTCGCAATTCCGAGAAGGACATTCGCCATATCGAAATTGATCTGGAAGGTTCGGGCCTGAGCTATCAGCCGGGCGATTCGCTGGGCGTCTGGTTCAAAAACGACGAAGCACTGGTTACTGATCTGCTTGAACTCCTTCAAATTGATCCACAAACCACGGTGCACGTAAGTGAAGAGCCGCGAACCGCCCATGATGCATTGGTCGAAACCTACGAACTCACCCTGCTACACCCTACTTTTGTTACAGAATATGCCGAATTGGCCAACAGCGACGAACTACGGGAAATCAGCGCAGAAACCGAGCCATTACATCAGTATATCGACGATCGCCAGATCATCGATGTGGTTCGCCAGAACCCGGCCGCCGTTGATGCACAGGCCTTCATTAGCCTGCTACGCAAACTGACGCCACGTCTGTATTCGATTGCTTCCAGCCAGGCGGAAGTGGAAGAAGAAGTACACCTGACGCTCGGCGTTGTAGAATACGAAGCGCATGGCCACTACCACCTCGGTGGCGCATCCGGCTATCTGGCTCACCATCTCCAGGAAGGCGAAGATGTTTCGGTCTATGTTGAATCGAACGATAACTTCCGCCTGCCCGCAGATCCGAACAAGCCCGTCATCATGATTGGCCCCGGAACCGGCATTGCCCCCTTCCGCGCCTTCGTTCAGGAACGGGCCGCAACAGAAGCCTCCGGCGAAAACTGGCTCTTCTTCGGCAACCCGCATTTTACCGAAGACTTCCTCTACCAGACTGATTGGCAGGAATACCTCGACGATGGGTCGCTGAACCGCATTGATCTTGCCTTTTCCCGCGATCAGGAAAACAAGATCTACGTCCAGGATCGCATCATTGAACAGACTGATGAACTCTGGGAATGGATCCAGCGCGGCGCTCACATTTATATCTGCGGCGACGAAAGCCGGATGGCCCGCGACGTACATCAGGCCCTGCTCGAAATCGTTCAGAACAAGGGCGGCCTGACCGAGGAAGAAGCGGAAGCATTCTTCGTTCAGCTCCGCAAAGACGGACGCTACCAGAAAGACGTGTACTAAGGAGATTTCCCATGAGCGAAGAAAAACAACTGACAGAAGTCGAGCACATCAAGGCCGGCAGCCGCCATCTGCGTGGTCGTATCGAGGAGGGCCTTGCAAACCCGGTCACCGGTGCGCTGTTCGCGCCCGATACCCAGCTCAGCAAGTTCCACGGATTTTACCAGCAGGACGACCGCGACATCCGCGATGAACGCCGGCATCAGAAACTCGAACCACTGCACAGCTTCATGCTTCGTGCCCGTGTTCCGGGCGGCGTCATCAAAGCCGCACAATGGAAAGCCATCGACCAGGTTGCTCGCGACCTTTCCGGTGGCGGAATTCGCCTGACCACGCGTCAGACCTTTCAGTACCACGGCATTCTGAAGAAAAATGTGAAGCCGCTGATTCAGGGCATCAACAAGGCCATGATCGACTCCATTGCAGCCTGCGGCGACGTTAACCGCAACGTGCTTTGCAACACCAACCCGGTTCAATCAGAGTTGCATAAAGGAATCTACGAAGATGCCGTAGCCCTCAGTGAGCACCTACTTCCGAGCACGCGCGCCTATCACGAAATCTGGCTCGATGAAGAAAAAATTGTCAATTTCGAGGAAGAGAAAGAGCCGATCTATGGCGATACATATCTGCCCCGTAAATTTAAGATTGCCGTCGCCATTCCGCCGCACAACGATGTCGACGTGAACGGCAACGACCTCAGTTTCGTGGCCATTATCGAAGACGGCAAGCTCAAGGGCTACAACGTCCTGGCCGGTGGCGGCATGGGCAGCACGCATGGCGAACCGGAAACCTATCCACAGATCGCCAAAAACGTTGGATTCATCAAACAGAAAGACACCTGCAAGGTGGCTGAAGCCATTGTTACCACGCAGCGCGATTTTGGTGACCGCACCAACCGCAAACATGCGCGTTTGAAATACACGATCGATGACATGGGTGTTGAAAAGTTCATCAAGCATGTCGAAGAACGCTCCGGTGTGACTTTCGAAGATGCGGCTCCGTATGAATTTACCATGCACTCCGACCGCTACGGCTGGATCGAAAATTTTGACGGCACATGGAACCTGACCTTATTCATCGAACACGGCCGCATTACGGATCTTCCCGGCCAGCCGCAGAGGATGACCGGGCTGCTGAAGATTGCCGATGTGCACGGCGGCGACTTTCGTATGACCGCCACGCAAAACCTGATTGTTGCTCAGGTTGATGCCAAGAAGAAGGACGAGGTTGAAAACCTGGCCCGTGAATACAGCCTCTTGCGCGATGTCAGCGTACTGCGCGAAAACAGCATGGCCTGTGTTGCCCTGCCCACTTGCGCGCTCGCCATGGCAGAAGCCGAACGGTATCTGCCGGATCTGATCACGAAACTCGAAACGATCATCAACAAGAACGGTTTGTCCGAACAACCGATTGTCATTCGTATGACCGGTTGCCCGAACGGCTGTGCCCGTCCCTTCCTCGCGGAAATTGCTTTTGTTGGTAAAGCGCCGGGCAAATATAACCTCTATCTCGGAGGCGACGGTAAAGGAACCCGTCTGGTTAAACTCTACCGCGAAAACATTGGCGAAGAGCAGATTCTTGAAGAACTCGAACCGCTGATTGAAAGTTATGCCAAAGAACGTACGGACGGCGAAGGCTTCGGCGACTACCTCGTCCGCACCGATGTGGTGCCGGCCGTTTACGATGGCCGCAAATTTGGCTAACCGTTTTAAAAGTAACTCATGAACGATTACAAACATCTATTTGACGGCATAAGCCCGAAAGACTCGCTAGAGGTGCTCTCAAGAGCGATCGACCATTTTGGCGACGACATTTGCATGGCCACCAGTTTTCAGCTGGGCGGACTGGTCTTGCTCGACATGCTCCATCAAGTCGGCAAACCGGTGCGCATCTTTTCAATTGATACCGGGCGACTGCCTGAAGAAACCTACGAGTGCGCCGAATCGATCCGCCGCAAATACGGAATCAACGTAGAATGGGTTTTCCCGAAGCATGAAGCCGTCCAGACCTTGGAAACCGAGAAAGGTTTATTCTCATTTAAGGAAAGCGTGGACAACCGCAAAGAATGCTGCGGCATTCGCAAGGTTGAGCCGCTGGGCCGCGCACTGGAAGGCTACAGCGCCTGGATCACGGGCCGGCGAGTCGACCAGAGCGAGTCCCGACAAAAACTGAGTTTTGTTGAAAAAGATCCCGTTTATTCGGGTATGGTAAAGATCAATCCGCTCATTAACTGGAGTCAAGCTGAACTTTGGTACTATGTCGAAGAACACGGCGTTCCGCATAACCACCTCTACGACGAAGGCTATCTTTCCATTGGCTGCGCCTGCTGCACCCGCCCCTGCAAGGAAGGCGAAGACGAACGCGCCGGCCGCTGGTGGTGGGAAAGCGAAGAGAAAAAAGAATGCGGCCTTCACCTTAACTACAAACAGGGCGGCGGTATTTAACCGATTAGAATACGGCGTATTCCGTATTTAGTTGTTGTACCCGAAACCGCCCTGCCCCCTAATGCGCTTCCTATGAAAAGGCTTGTGCTCCAGATCATAATCATCCTGAGCTCCGTCGGCAGCTTTGCTGCGGGGACAGCTGATTTACTGGTCGACCCAGCCGCAAAAGAACTCCTCGGAAAAAAGTGCATCCGTCTGGGTACCAGCGAAATACTCTCCGTGCCTTTTGATACGGCATGCGTTGTACTGGAACAGAGTCATTTACTTGAAGCCGTTCAGGAAGAATTTATCCGCTCCATTTCCCAAAACGGCGAAGTGGATTTTCCGGTAGTAGAAACGTCTCCGGGGGTCTTCTATTACATCAACGAAAAGGGAAAACGTTCGGACATCATTGAGCTGTACCGCAAACAGACCGACGAATATTCGTACGACTATATCGTCCTGGCCTCCGGCAAACGTTTTTTCGGTGGTTTCGATGTCATCATCCACCTGCAGGTCATCGATGCCGGCCCTTCCGGAATCGTCTATTCCGTCAGCACCCATGCCTATCCGCGAAACATGGTCACCCGTTTTTCTGCGCGGAACCTAGGCCCCGTGAAAAACTACTTTAAGAAAAAAATGAAGCTCATCTCCTACGTTGCCCGCGAAGTTGCTCTTGGATTATGTGAAAAGGAATCCTTTCAGCTGGAGAGTCAGGCTCTGTCCCGTCCTATCCCGGCTACGGCAGGACGTCACGGAGATCGTCCCTCCACTTGATCTCGCGGATTTTATAGCATCTTACCTCAACAGAACCTCTGCCGGTTTATTTTCCAGCTCAACAGCATAATCAAGTGGCGTATATCCATTCGTGGCCGTGATACTCCGGTCGGCTCCGCTCGTTAACAGCAACGTGATCATTCCCGGGCTGGCAGAAGCCGATGCTTCGTGAAGCGGAGTTCCGCCGCGCACACTCTGCAAATCGACTACGGCTCCTTCAGCGATTAAATATGCCGCTACATCAACGTGATCTTTTTCAGCCGCGTAATGTAAAGGGCTCCAGCCTTCATCGTCCTGCGCGCCCATATCCGCCCCGCTCTCAACGAGGGCTTTTATAATCTCAAGAAATCCGCGCTCGCCCGCAAAATGAAGGGGTGTTTTTTCGGTTCCGGTACGCGGATTCAGCGCAGCACCATTTTCCATTAAAACCAAAGCACATTCCAGTTTCCCACGTACCGTCGCGAAATGGAGTGGCGTCCAGCCCTGCTTATTTTTCTCGTTCACATCCGCACCCAAGAGCAAATGATTCCGCACATCGACCGGATCTCCTTTTGCGATAGCGTGCAGCATGGATTTATTTTTCGCCACAACTGGATCAGCCGATTCCACGCCATCATCAGGAACCTCCAGCCCGGCCGACCAGATAATCGCGTTAAGCACCAGCTTTCGATAATCCGGTTGCGCCCAGCTGTTGAGAAAGTGCCCGCCGGTAAACCCGAATGCATTATCTCCAAACGTCCACGCAAGGGTGTGCGCCTTGTCCTCTTCCGGCGGGACGGCCTTGAACAGCGGAACCACATCGCCAAACTGCAGGTCGTAGTACCATTCTTCTTTCAGCTCGAACGGGTTTACGCCGCGTGTAACCGAATGGGGTTCGATGATCGGATCTTCCATGGTCCAGACGGGATTAAACGACTTTCCTTTCACATAACAACCGCCAATCAGTTTCATTAAGGTTTCATTCAGCATTCCAACACTTCCATCAACCGCATAGTGAAGCACCACCATACCAACGCCTTTTTCTTTGAGCGCCAGCAGCTCTCCCTCATGCCCAAGGGCAACATGTTTGTCTTCACCGTCGCAATGAAGAACCAGCACATCGACCTTATCCAGTGCCGCACGTTCCGGCCAGGTATCATGATGGATCATGGTTTTGATGTTAAACCCGGATTCATCCAGTGCGTTAGCCAATATCTTAGCGGCATCATAAAACTCATGCTCCCCTGCTCCATGGCTGGGCGTTCCGGCAATCAGCAGGATGGATTTCGGAGCCGCTGCAACAACAGAGAGCGCGCAATATAGTCCTGCCAACAGAGCGAGTAGCTTCATATCTGATCCTTAATCTGAAACGAGGTATTATATGCTGATCCCCTTCCCCTGCAATTCTTCTTTCCAATCCGTTTAAAATCTGGAGAATGCGCGGACTTCTGCTATGCAGAAGTGGTTATTGGTTACCGGTTTTTCGTTATTGGAATTTTAAAAACCCCGACCCTGCATGCCAAATAACCATTAACGATTAATCAATAACTGGAACAACCATGGCACTACTTAGTTTACAGAATTTATATAAAGCATTTGGCGGACCCCAGTTGCTGAACAATGCAACCCTGCAAATCGAGCGGAGCGAGCGCATCTGTTTGGTAGGCCGAAATGGCGAAGGGAAATCGACGTTGCTGAAGATTATCAGCGGATTCATCGAAGTGGATGAAGGCGAAATTATCCGCCAGCCTGGCATCAAGATTCGCCGATTAAGACAGAACGTGCCCAGCGACCTGACCGGTACTGTTGAAGACCTCGTCTTTCAGGGCCTGGAGGATCTGCACGACGATTGGACCTCGCATCAGGCTGTCGACAAGACCATCTCTCTGGTCGGGCTGGAAAACGAATGGAAGTTTGAAGCACTGTCCGGCGGACAAAAGCGGCGCGTACTGCTCGCGCAAGCACTGGTTTGTGAACCCGAAATTCTCGTACTCGACGAGCCGACAAACCATCTTGATATCGAATCCATCCAATGGTTGGAAAACTTTCTGCGGCGATACAAGGGCACCTTGATTTTTGTAACGCATGACCGCGCATTCCTGCGCAATCTTGCCACTCGGATCGTCGAATTGGATCGAGGCCATCTGCATTCCTGGGCGTGTGACTACGACACCTATCTCGAGCGAAAACAGGCGTTGCTCGACGGCGAAGTTGAACAATGGGCGCAGTTCGATAAAAAGCTGGCGCAGGAAGAAGTCTGGATTCGCAAAGGCATCAAAGCGCGCCGCACCCGGAATGAAGGCCGCGTTCGGGAACTGGAAAAAATGCGTGATAACCGCAGCCAGCGGCGCGAACGAACAGGCTCCGTCAAAATGAAGGTGACACATGCCGGACTGTCCGGACGCAAGGTGATTACGGTTAAAGAAGTTTCATATGACTATGACGGACTTCCCATTGTTGAAAACCTGACCACTAACATTGTTCGGGGCGACAAGATTGGAATCATCGGTCCAAACGGATGTGGTAAGTCGACCCTGATTAAACTGCTATTAGGCCAGCTGGAACCAAAAATCGGAACCGTTGATCACGGAACAAAACTGGAAGTGGCCTATTTCGACCAGCACCGCGCCATACTGGATGAGACTAAATCCGTGGCCGAAAATGTCTGCGCCGAAGAAACGATAACCATTGGCGACCGTAAAAAGCATGTACTCGGTTATCTGCAGGACTTCTTGTTCACCCCGGACCGTGCGCGTCAAAAAGTTGCCGTTCTTTCTGGGGGAGAACGAAATCGCCTTTTGCTGGCGAAACTCTTTACTAAAGCATCCAATGTGCTGGTTCTCGACGAACCGACTAACGATTTGGATGTTGAAACGCTGGAACTGCTGGAAGATCTACTGGCGAACTATACGGGCACGCTGCTGCTAGTCAGCCATGACCGTTCTTTTCTGAATAATGTCGTTACCAGCACGCTTGTGTTTGAGGGCGAAGGCCAGATTAATGAATATGTGGGCGGCTATAATGATTGGCTGAATTATAGGAAAGAGGCATTAGACAAGAGACAACAGGAAAATAATACAGAGCCTGCGAAACCCAAGACAGGGCGTAAACTTTCCAATAAAGAACGGGGCGAGCTAAAAAGTCTGCCCAAGCTGATCGAAAAGCTGGAAGCTGAACAGGAAGCGCTGATTCAAACCATGGCCGACCCCGCTTTTTACCAGAAGCCAAAAGATGAAATCACGGCCGCAACGGAGCGCGCGGAGGCCATTCCCAAGGAACTGGAAAAAAGTTTTGAACGCTGGGAAGCCTTAGAGCGTCTATGATACCAAACCACGGAATCATCGGTAATTCGCCGCCCCCCTTCGGCGGATCCGATGAGGAAGTGTGGCACTTGGAACCACGAGGTTAGGTCACACTTTTCACCAGTCCGTGGTTTTTTTATTTTACCGCAGTTATTGGTTATTTAGCTTCCTGAACGGCCCCCTTAACGATTAACTATTCCCCATTAACTGAACCGAAGGTTCGTATGAAACGGCTGATCTGGAATAAACATACCAAGCTTCTGCTGAAGCACTTGGCGGGATGGTTTTGTATTCTGGCTGGCATCATTATGCTGATTACACCCGGTCAGGGCATTCTAACCATCCTGATCGGCGTCTATCTGCTAGCCGATGAAATACCCTTTTTTGCCCGAATAAAAAGCTGGCTTCAGCATCGTTTCCCGAAAATGGCTGATTTTGTTCACCGCAAGGGAGAACAATTAAAAGCCTGGTTCCAGCGCGATAAAGAAAATTAACTACAGCTCAATCCCGAAATAGTCTACAGCATTGTTGTAGCAGATATTTTCAACCATC
This sequence comes from Pontiella sp., assembly GCA_036479375.1. GTDB lineage: Bacteria > Verrucomicrobiota > Kiritimatiellia > Kiritimatiellales > Pontiellaceae > Pontiella. Next base: position 23,166 of record JAZGFK010000043.1, read on the forward strand.
GTTCCTAACAGTTCCATATCAGCCGGAATTTCGCCGTTCTCGACATCGTTTCCGATCAGGTTACAGAGAATGCGACGGAAATATTCGTGGCGAGGATACGACAGGAAACTGCGCGAATCCGTCAACATACCGACAAAGCGGCTGAGTAATCCCAAATTCGAAAGCGCGTTCATCTGCTTTTCCATGCCGTCTTTCTGATCTAAAAACCACCAGCCCGATCCATACTGGACTTTACCAGGAACCGAGCCATCCTGATAGTTACCGATCATCGTGGCAAACAGCTCATTGTCAGCGGGGTTAATATTGTAGAGAACCGAGCTGGCCAGCTGGTTGGATGAATCGAGCCGATCCAACAACCGCACAAAGCCCGGCCCCTGACGATAATCCGCAATTGAATCAAAACCTGTATCGGGTCCAAGCGTACTGAGCAGACGGCTATTATTATTGCGGAACACGCCCACATGAAATTGCTGAGCCCAACCCCGCGTGTGGTTCAACTTGCAGACGACATAAAGAAATGCGGCCTGAAATGCATTGGACTCTTCAAGGGTCGGCACTCCGCCGCGCATCACTTTACTGAACGTGGAATCCAGCTGCGTCGAATCCGCCTCGGCATCCGGAACATAAGCCACACCATGATCCGACAACCGGCAACCGATGGAATGAAAATATTCATGCCGCAAATCAATCGCCTCCAATAACGTCGCAAAATCAAAAATTTCGACCTCCGAAACCGTCGCCAACTGCTTTACATATTTTTTATACGCCTTTGGATCGCTGATGTTCATGGCCTTGTCCGGACGAAAGGTCGGCAAAATTTTAATTTCAAACCCTTCGTCCTGAAGTTGCTTGTGCCATTTCAGGTCATCAATCGGATCATCCGTGGTGCAGACGAGTTTGACGTTCATTTTTCGCATCAGGTTGCGGGCAGAAAACTCAGGCGTACGCAGCTTTTCCGTGCAGGCATCGTAGATTTCATCGGCGGTATCCGGGCTCAACAAGGTATCGATTCCGAAATAGCGCTGCAGTTCAAGATGCGACCAGTGGTAAAGCGGGTTGCGAATCGTCTGAGGAACCGTTTCCGCCCACGCCTGAAACTTCTCGCGCCACGATGCCGCGCCCGTCACAAGTTCCTCGGGAATACCATTTGTACGCAGGGCGCGCCATTTGTAGTGATCGCCACCCAGCCAGATTTCACCCAGATTATCGTACTGCTTATCCTCAGCGATTTCCTGCGGTGGCAAATGACAGTGATAGTCGTAGATCGGCATATGCGCCGCATGTTCGTGGTAAAGCTTGATCGCCGTTTTCGTTTGCAGCAGAAAATCATCATCCATAAATTTTTTCATAAGCTAGTCTCCAAATTTTTCGCGGTACGCCCATAGACCGAGGGCCGGATTGCTGATGTAAAAGATCTCTTCGCCGTCGGGCAACGTGTTGAATCCATCCTTCAGCATTTCAGGATTGTAACGCGCCGCCATTTCTTCGTAGGCAACGGCTTCGAATCCAACGGATCGAACCTCGTCGAGTGTAATGTCATGTCCGGGACAATAGGTAATGCTGAAACGACCTTCCGAGGATCCATGAATCAGATGCGCAGCCGCACCCAAATTACTCCGTAGTTCCTCATCTTCTTGAACATATTTGAGCGTTGCAGGTGTGCCGCAATAGCCGAATTTCCGGATCAACTTATCGATCGTCGGATCTTCGCCGAACTCCTTCAATGCCGGAGCCAGAACAATCAGCTCGCCTTCGTCGGCAATCGCCATGCGCGTGCGATAAACGGCTTTGTTGCCTAGCCAGGTGCTCTGGAATTCATGCGGATCGAGATAGACCACCACCTTCTTCGGTTCCCGATCAAGCAGGATAATATTGGTTGTGCGTGCCAGCTTACAGGCCTCTTCAAAAACCTGCACTTCTTCGCCAGAATAATACCCGCGCATGTGCATTTTGCGTGTGGCGTAGTCCTGCTCCATTACGGTCAGGATATAGGTAATCGGTAAGTCACTTAAATAGGTTTCGACCGCATGGTTGAACAGACGCCGAACGGGCGAATCAGTCTGGCCGAGAATATTTTCGATACCGGCCACGGCACCGAGAAAATGAGATTTGTTGATGATATCCGAACCGCCTGCACCAACGACAACGTTCTTGGTATAGTTCGCCATGCCGACCACTTCGTGCGGAACAACCTGCCCTACGGAAAGAATAAGATCGTAGCCGTCGAACAGCATTCTGTTGACTTCAACACCAACGGTATAATCTACCTTGCCTCCGGATAGTTCAGAAAGTATTTCGCCATCGATCAGTCCTTTCTGAACGACTTCATTTCGCCAGTCGTGCACTTTGAACGCATCGAGCGGAATCAAGTCGCCAAACATCATACGGAGCTGCGCTTCGGTCATCGGGTTATGCGTTCCGAGCGTCGGAAGGATATCCACCTGAGCACCATCACCGGTCAGCTTTTCATAGACGATTGCCGTGATCGGCCCCGCCATTGAATTCAAGCGGGTATGATCCGGCGGAAGGATTAAAACCTTTTTCAGGTTACTACCGCACGATGCCAATGTTTCCAAAACCAGCCCGCGCAATTCATCGGGCTGTATGGAGACCTGTTCTCCGTATTTACTGATCATTACACAATGTAGGAGGAAGCAGCCGTGTCGCCGCCGCGTCCGGTCCAGTTCGTGTGGAAGAATTCGCCGCGCGGCTTATCGAGCCGTTCGTAGGTGTGCGCACCGAAATAGTCGCGTTGCGCCTGCAGCAGGTTGGCCGGAAGACGAGCTGCGCGATAGCCATCAAAATAGGCTAGCGCCGCGCTGATTGCAGGCATCGGAATGCCCAGTTCGACCGATTTCATGATTACGCGGCGCCAGGATGCCTGCGCATTTTCGATCGCATCTTTAAAGAAGGGATCGAGCAACAGGTTTACGAGATTGGGATCCGTATCGAACGCTTCTTTGATATTTCCGAGGAAAGCCGACCGGATGATACAGCCGCCCCGCCACATGAGGGCAATTTCACCGTTATTGAGTTTCCAGCCGTGTTCTTCAGCAGCGGCACGCATGAGCTGATAGCCCTGCGCATAGGAAACAATCTTGGAGGCGTAGAGGGCCTGTTTCAGATCGTCGATCAGGGCCGCTTTATCGCCCCCGAATGAAGAGGAAGGACCACTCAATACTTTTGAAGCTTCAACACGTTCATCTTTCAATGCGGAGAGGCAACGGGCAAATACCGCTTCGCCGATGAGTGTGAGCGGCTGGCCGAAATCAAGAGCCGAAACGGTCGTCCATTTTCCGGTGCCCTTCTGCCCGGCGGTGTCAAGAATCTGATCGATGACGGCTTCGCCTTCTTCGGTTTTGTAGCCGAGAATGTCGCGGGTGATTTCGATGAGATAGGAATCCAGTTCCCCTTCGTTCCAGTCCTTGAAAACTTCGTGCATCTCTTCGTTGGAGAGACCCAGACCTTCCTTCATCATCTGGTAGGTTTCACAAATCATTTGCATATCACCATATTCAATGCCGTTGTGCACCATTTTCACAAAGTGACCGGCTCCATCTTCACCCACCCATTCGCAGCAGGCTTCGCCCGCATCGGTATGGGCGGAAATTTTTTGAAAGATCGGCTTAACGAAATCCCATGCAGCAGAAGAACCGCCGGGCATAATGGACGGGCCGAGGAGTGCGCCTTCTTCGCCGCCGGAAACACCGGTTCCGATAAACAGGAATCCTTTACTTTCGACATACTTGGTGCGGCGGATGGTATCTGGATAATGACTGTTACCGCCATCGATGATGATGTCGCCTTCTTCGAGGTACGGAATTACTTTATCAATGAAATCATCAACGGCTTGCCCGGCCTTCACCAGCATCATGACTTTACGCGGACGTTCGAGGTTTGCGCACAGTTCTTCAATGCTCTGGCAGCCCATGATTTTTTTCCCGGCACCGCGTCCGGCCATAAATGCATCCACTTTAGCCACGGTCCGATTGAATACCGCCACCGTGAACCCCTTGCTTTCCATGTTCAGGACGAGGTTTTCCCCCATCACCGCCAATCCAATGAGTCCGATATCTGCTTTTGACATAATTATATCCCCGGTTATTCGTTTAAATTTTTCGTTTGCTGGTTAACGCTGAACCCTAGCGTTTCCGTTCCAAATACTCCAGAGCTGATCTTCGTCGGCGGGTTGAGCATAGTCCGTCAGCATCGTTGCTGCGAGCGCTCCACTTGCCCAACCGAATCGGGCGCACTGTTTCACGTCCCAACCCTTGAGTATTCCATAAAGCAGTCCACCGACAAAACCGTCGCCGCCGCCTATGCGGTCGAGCACGCCTATTTCGCGCGGCTTGATAATTTCCCAATCCTTGCCATCCGTAACCACCGCTCCCCACATATGACCGTTTGCAGAGATGACTTCCCGAAGCGTAGTTCCAAAATAGCGGGCATTAGGATAGGCCGCCTGAACACGACCGATCATTTCCTTGAACCCGTCAATTTTTTCATCGAGCCCTGCGCCGCCCGATTCCGGACCTTCGATTCCGAGGCAAAGCTGGAAGTCTTCCTCGTTTCCTATCAGAATATCACTTCGGGAAGCTATTTCAGCGAAGGCGCCGGCCAGTTCTTCTTCCCGCCCTTTCCAGAAGCTTGCCCGGTGATTGAGATCGAATGAGACCAGCGTTCCGTTTTCCTGAGCAATGCGAGCGATATCCAGACAGAATTGGCTGGTTTTTGGCGACAAGGCGGCAATCAGGCCGGAAAGATGCACAATCTCGACGCCTTCTTCCGCAAAGATTCGCTCCAGGTCGAAGTCGTCTGCACACAGCTCCAAACCGACTTCACCAGCCCGGTCGTTTTGTACCCTCGGGCCACGCGTTCCCCATCCGCTGTCGGCCATATTGATCTGATGACGGTAGCCCCACGGATTTCCCTGCTCAAATTCAGGCCCTTCAAAGTCCATTCGACGGCTTTTAAGATTGTCCTTGATGAAGTGCGACACGGGACTGCCCTTTACAAAAGCGGTCAGAACTTTGACCGGCATTCCCAGATAGGAGGCAACGCTTGCGACATTACTTTCTGCACTGGTTGCCTGCATTTTGAACGTGTCGCTGGAGTGAAATGGTTGCGAATCAACCGGAGTAAGTCTTACCCCCATGCTGGTTGCAACAACCAGTGAATATTTTTTTGATACTGCTTCATTCATATTTTCTCCTCCATGGAATCGGATCAATACATAATTTCTTTTCTGCCTAAAAACCTTACCAAACAAACTATCTGGCGCCAATTCGGGTATACCTATTCCGCAAAATTTTGTATCTCGGGATCAGTGCCCTCTGATTTAAGATGGAAACCACTATTAACAGGTTATCCACAGCTTTTTCAAAGCGAGAACTGTCCTGCGACCAAATGCGCCGACAAACCTCTCCTCAATGGTTTGAGATAACGATATTATTTATTTTGTGGCAAGAAAATTCATGACCTTTTATAACACGATTCAGAATAACCTAGAGAATTTATCCAATGCGGCTTACGTCCTGTTTAGATTCATTCTATCGAGCTATATTCCCCCGCCGTCATTCACCCGCGGCTAAAACGATTGATAACCATCGATTTAAAAGCACACAAAGGATAATCATCTCGCTTATTCCTCTTTCCATTGCGTATTAATTACTTTATTTCCCCTGCATAAATTATCGATAAAGTGATCGATCGCTCTACTTCTCGTTTTATCTCTCCCGGTTACCGGGAGAGAGCGCCGCTTCCACCAATACCCCAAGCGCAAAACCATCAAAGAGCGACCTAATGACGGATCCGGTGGCCGGTAAGTTCAGGTGAAAACTGCTCCGCGATGTCTTCCTGAGTCGCTTTTTGGTTCTCATACAGATAGTCGTAGAGTGCCGAGCGATCGACTTCATTCAGCCCCAGTTTATCGGAAAGTTCATTTGTTCTACGCAGGGCCCTCCGCTCCGTTTTACGGGTGACTTGTTCATCAAGATATATCTGCAATTCTTCCTTTTGAGATTCCGTGAGCACCTCATTTAAATGAGCCAGAACATCCTCATTCTTTTCCCAGCTCTCGGGAGCTTCTTCAGTTCCTAAAAATTCCTTCCCAACAGTCTCAAGCGTGTTTTTATAGTCCTGTTGTTCAGGAGTTAGATCACCTTTCATCATATTCATCGCCAGCGTATGAATGATCAAATCCCTATCTGCCTTCATCATACGCGGCAATACGTTTAATGGATCTCCTGCGTAACAGTTTAGCGGAATCCGCCATTTTTTCTTTCGTTTCAAATTAGGTTTCCCCTTGACCCCTTCTTTTTTTTGATGCATATTAGGCATCTTGATACGCCTATTAAAAGGAGGGTATATGCCCAGCGTGACCACATTGAAAAAAAAGAGAGAACGGCTGCTGGTAAAAATCTCCAGTAACCTCGATTTCCTAGTCGGATCCGTCTCGTCTAAAGGCCTGAAGTACGAGGCCTATAACCTCACCACTAAGATCGATGGAAAAACAAAAACGAAGCATATCCCTATCGATAGGGTTCCAACAGTTCGGCAGATGATTCTTCGGCATAAGAAACTCAAGGAGTTAATTAAGGAGTTGGGGGAAGTGAACTGGCTGCTCATTCGCGAGGGTGTGGATCTGAAGAACGATGGGTCGGTATAAGAAAGCTCCATGGGGGTTTGAATGCCCCCTATCAGAATGCGTGCCCCCATCTGAGGATGTCCACGACGTGGGCCTCTCTGGAGATTCGCGATGCTCGGAAGCAACAGAGTTTCCTTGGACTTCAAAACTATCGAACAGAGCAATATGCCAAAGCACTCGAAGCGGACAATAAAAAGTTGGAGGCCGAGAATGCCGAACTGAAGGCTCGGGTGAAGCATCAGTTGAAGTTCAGGACAAATAAGAAGGAGGCGGATCGCCCTCGTGATTCAGCACCCCGGAAGCGGGGCGCACCGAAGGGGCATCCGGGACGGCAACGCGCCACGCCCGAACGAGCTGATCGCTCCGTACACTTAGACGCACCGGACAGCTGTCCGCACTGCCGGCATGAAGGACCAGAACCGGTTGACAAAAGCCACGTTCAAATCCAGAAAGATATTGTTCTGCAACCCCGCACTGTCGTTACCGAGTACATTCATCAAAAAGCCTTTTGCCCGACGTGCCGCCGAGAGGTTTTCGGCACGGCGGACGGCGAGCTGCGCAACTGTAGTATCGGGCCGGTCACGAAAGCGACAGCGGTCTACCTGCGCCATAGCGTCAAACTCTCCAATCGTGATGTTAAAAAGGTTCTTACCGGACTTTTCGGCATATCATTCGTACCGGTATCAGCCATGGCTTTTTCTCATCAAACCGCCGAGGCGGGCGCGGCACTCTATGAAGATTTGCGTAACAAGGTTCGCGCCGCCCGCATCATCCACGGCGATGAACCCC
>JAZGFK010000044.1:0-40753 GCA_036479375.1 Pontiella sp.
ATCTACAGGATAGAGCGGCCTTCATAGTAGAATTATCCAGATGATCCTGTTATCCGGTCGAAAAACCTACGTTCTCCATAAAAATTAACGGAGAGCCAATGATTTTTAGTTTTAATCATTCTGTCCAAGAATTATTTTGTCGAAATCGTTTTACCCAGCTCTGCTTTCAGATTTCAAGTTTCGTGTATTCTGTAGCTAGGCGATGGCTTCTTTTGGCTAAAAGATCATTTCATAGGACCGACTTCTTTCCCGTTTTATAGTGGATAAACAGAGTTTATTTTAGTACATTTACCCGCATGAAAAACATGAAATACATCTATTGGCAGGAAGGTTCCGACTGGCTTGGTTATCTAGAAGAATTTCCAGACTATGCCACTCAAGGTTCTTCGTTTGGAGACCTGCAAGAGCATCTTAAAGATTTATACTCCGACTTGATAGGCGGCGAGATCCCCGGGATTCGTCATGAGGGAGAGTTGGTTGTTGCATGAAACGTCGAGATTTAATTAAGCGACTTGAAAAGTCAGGATGTAGTCTTATTCGGCATGGCGGTAAGCACGATTGGTATCAGAATTCCATAACGGGAATGGCGCAACCCGTACCTCGCCACCGAGAGATTAATGAACACCTTGCAAGAAGTATCATTAAAAAATTATCTGATTAATGCGAACGCGCTTTCGATATCACACTGTACCAACACTTAACTCCGAGGGCCGACCCATCCCTTAAAAAAGAGAAATGACGAATTAGGCGGGCTGGCCCCTTTCCTTGAGTTTAATTCAGATTTATTCTAATGATTTTTAGTTTTAATCATTCTGTCCAAAATTATTTTGTCGAAATCTTTTTACCCAGCTCTGCTTTCAGGTTCCGTGTATTCAGCGCATTCTGTAGCTAGAGGGAGCGAACTTTTTTAAATCGTAACACAGATTCCTTAAAACGTAATACCGCAGACCTTGCCTGCTTCCCGTATTTGTTCTTGTGCGAGTCTGTTCCTTACAGTACTGGTTTTGTTGGAAATGGAGGTAAGACATGAATGGCACTTCCTTAAGCCGTTCCAGCATGCCGAAACCCTATAAATATTGACTGTATTGAGTTATTTCTTGTTGCGGGAATCTGGAGGTTCTGACGCTGTCAGCACCCAATTCCAATCATGGTGATTGTGTTGGTATCATTGCTTGGAATACGGGCAACAGGCGAGAAGAACAAAAGAGTCTTGATGGTGAGATTTTCGAAAAGAAGCACGTTTCATAATACCTTGATATCATTGAACTAAATCATGATAGAAACCCTTAAGGAAGTGCCATTCCGGGCTGATCCCTCTGCTTAATCCCGCGAGAAGCAAATTATTACAAACTCGACAGGCCAGTGGCGCTGTCCTACGTTGCAATTCAGTGAAGAGATAATAGGAGATGGGCATGTTGGCCGAACAAATTCAAGTTGAAGCTTTAAAGTTAAAACCCGTCGAGAAAGTTCGCTTGGCTGAATCACTGCTTTCCAGTCTGGATAGACCCGATGTTGAGATCGAAAAAAAATGGGTAAATGAGTCAGAACGTCGGTACGCGGCTTATAAAAACGGAGAGATTCAGGGGATACCTTTGGCGCAGTTTTCGCCGAGGAAGAGAACGTGAACGTCATTTTGTTGCCTCCGGCAGATCTTGAACTGCAGGATGCGATTGATTTTTATGATGGGCAGATGAATGGACTTGGTGATCGCTTTTACAAATGTTTTCTTGGAACCGTTCACCACATCAAAGGCTCGCCTGAGCTATGGAGAAAGGTGGGTTTAAATACAAGACGGATAAATATAAGCGGGTTTCCATTCCTGGTGTTGTATATCGTTGATCAGGAAAATATCTTCATCACATGTGTCGCGCATCAGCATCGCGATCCGTTGTATTATACAAACCGGCTTTCCTGACCACGCTCTGCTCTCATGCATCTTAACTCCGCGCCCTCGGCGCTTTTACCAAGCACCCAGAAAACTCTTAAAACCCCGAAGCGCAGCGCAGATAATGTCCCTTGGGACATAACGAATATAATGAGTGGTTCAATACCTAAAACGGCGCATAGCGCCTACCTAACACTTAAAACATTAACCCCGAGGGCGACCCCTTTTTTGCCCAGCACCTAGCGCCTAACACCACGAATTCCAGACTTCCAAACACAGAACTCGGATGCTATACCATTTTGCGAGGTTATAAATATGTATACAACAATAGAAGCAGACATAGAAAACGGACAGATCATAGGCCCCGAGGTGGCAAAACTTCCAAGTCATGCTCATGTATTGATCACGCTGCTGGATTCTTTTGACAAAAAACGCCCGGAATTTGGAACCTGTACATCGGAAAAGATCAAAATAAGCAAAGGTGCGTTGGCTCCGCTTTCCGGAAAGGATCTAACGGACTGGGGCCTCTAGGGTGAAGCTTCTGCTAGACACATGTGCATTGATTTGGTTGTGCTCCAGCCCCGACAACTTTTCTTCCAAGGCTAGCGAGGTCTTATTGCGTGATGAGCAGGTGGAGCTTTTCATCAGCGATGCAACCATTCTCGAGATCGCCTTGAAAAGCGCTCTGGGCAAACTTGAACTGCCCGCGGCACCAAGAATCTGGATCGAAGAGCAATGTGATATATGGGGTATAACGGCTCTTCCTCTCTCGCATGAGGTTATCTATATTTCGGCCGAACTGCCGGGGCATCATAAAGATCCGTTTGATCGATTAATTATCGCAACTTCGATAACGCATAAACTGCCTGTAGTTACATCGGATCGGTTTTTTGAAAAGTATGGAATTGAGGTCATTTGGTAGTCGCAGTCTGGCATCCCCCATCAACTAATCTGGCTTAAAACCTAACACCGCGTGCTCCGCCCGCTTCTTAAACCGGCTTTCCTGACCACGCTCTGCTCTCATGTTTCTTTACGCACCTTTCCTTAAAACATCCTTTCATAGGACCCCTTTTACTTTCCTTTCCGACCCCTTTTTAGATCATTCAGCAACTTATAAACTAAAGCCCTCAGTGCTTAATTCGGAGAAACCCATGAAAAAAATATCCGTAATATTCGGAACACGTCCTGAAGCTATTAAGATGGCTCCGATTATTTTGGCGCTTAAGGAACATCCTGATTTTGAATGCCATGTTTGTGTCACCGCCCAGCATCGTGAAATGTTGGACCAGGTTCTGGAGATTTTTGAAATTACACCGGATGTGGATCTGGACTTGATGCAACCGAATCAAAGCTTAGCTGGGTTGACCGGGAGAGCGGTAACGGGGTTGGATAAATATCTGAAGAAGTATCGGCCGGATATGGTGTTGGTTCAGGGGGATACCACGACGGTTCTTTCCGGAGCATTGGCGGCGTTCTATAATCAAATTCCAGTAGGCCATGTCGAAGCCGGGTTGCGGACGGGCAATCTCTATTCGCCCTGGCCGGAAGAGGGGAATCGGCGGTTGACTTCACAATTGACGGCCATTCATTTCGCGCCTACGGAAACGAGTCGTCAGAACTTGTTGAAAGAAAATATTCCGGATAGCAAAGTCGTGGTTACAGGCAACACCGTGATTGATGCGCTATTCCTGGCCTTGGAAAAAATTAAACAGGCTCCGCCTGTGGTTGAAGGTTTGCCGGAAAACCTTCAACCAGGCACTAGGAATGAGGCATTAGGCATTGGTGACGCACCCCGCTTGGTGCTGATTACGGGACATAGAAGAGAAAACTTTGGAGGTGGATTTGAAAACATCTGCAACGCGATTGCAGAGTTGGCTCGCCGCTTTCCTGATGTGCACTTCGTTTATCCGATGCACCTGAACCCCAATGTCCGTGAACCGGTGGAGAGGATTTTAGGTGTAAGATCAGAGGACGGAGGACAGAAGCCAGCGGACAGTGTTAATCAATCGGAAGTCGACCCGAAGCGAAGCGCAGATAATTTCCAGAAGGGAAATAGCGACAAAGGAGCGGTTCATCAGCAAGCGACAATGAATAATATTCACCTAATTGAGCCCCTTCAGTATCTCCCTTTTGTCGCGATGATGAACCGCGCACATATTATCCTGACAGACTCAGGGGGAGTGCAGGAAGAAGCTCCCAGCTTGGGTAAGCCCGTCTTGGTCATGCGCGACACCACCGAGCGTCCCGAGGCTGTGGATGCGGGCACGGTCAAGCTGGTGGGGACGGATTATGAAGTGATTGTTTCTTCTGTGAGCGAGCTGCTTGAAAATAAAACGGCGTATGCGGAAATGGCTCGTGCACATAATCCGTATGGGGATGGAAAAGCGGCTGAGCGGCATTTAAAACACATGTAAAGGTTGTTTTTTGAAGAAACTACTACAGCGTTTAATCGAACAACCCTTGGTCGCGTCGGCACTTTCCCGGTTTGAAGGATCAACGGTGGCCAAGAGAGTACTGTCTGGTGTCTTTTGGGTCACTGTCGGGAGTATTGCGGTTCGTGTCATGGGAATGATTGCCTCGATCATTGTGGCACGAATTCTTGGACGGGAGCTGTTCGGTGAATTCGGGATAATTCGGAATACCGCTACAACATTTATGACCTTTGCAAGCCTTGGGCTTGGACTTACGGCCACCCGGTATGTTGCGGAACTTCGTAATAAAGACCCGGTTCGGCTGAGACGGATTATTTTTCTTTCTCAGTTTTGTGCGTTGGTATTTGGCTTGTTGGTCGCAGGGCTGGTCTTTTATTTTGCCTCTGTCATATGTACGGAGATGCTAAATGCCCCTCATCTGATTGAAGAGTTGAGGGTGGCTTCGGGATTGATTTTATTGCTTTCGATAAATGGAGCCCAACTTGGGGCCCTTTCTGGTTTTGAAGCCTTTAGCAAGGTGGCGAAAGTTCATGTTATTGCAATGGTTATCTCGCTTCCTTTTCGGATCCTGTTGGCCGTATATTTCGGTGTTCTTGGTGCTATCTTTAGCATGCTCATTGAGCAGATGGTCTGTTTTTGGTTAGCTCGAAAATATTTAGCAACCTTCCTTGGCAAGGGAGAGCGAACCCTGTTTGCCAATGTGATTGATTCCTTTAATGAGTATCCTGTCCTTCTTAAATTTAGTATTCCTGCCGCTATTAGTGGAATCATGGTCGTACCGGTTCGCTGGTTTTGTAGCACCGTGATTGTACGTGAATGCGGTTTCTCAGAGATGGGCCTATTCACTGCGGCCATGAGCATTCAGATTATTGTTCTCTTTATAGGCACCCAATTAAATGGCCCCTTGCTCTCCATCATGTCCAATTTACAAAACGAAGCGAGTGAACAGCTACAACGTTTTAACATGATGGCCTCTTGGATCTCAGCTTCCTTTGTAGTGATTACGGTACTTTCGTTCATTGAATGCTCGGAGTGGCTATATGGGAGCCAGTTTTCCGGACGGGATTTTCGGATCGTACTTTCCTTGGTTATGATGACAACATCAGTCATGGCTTATAAACAAGGGCTAGCTCGGTTGATGGCAGCAAAAAACCTGATGTGGTTTGGTTTTGCCAGCAATGCTGTATGGGCTATCGCAATTATTTTTTGCACTCTTTCTTTCCGAAGGTATGGAGCGATTGGATTGAGTTTAGCCTATTTGATCTCCTATGTCGCAAATACCCTTTTGATCATGCCGATCTATTTTCGGTGGAAATTGGCACCACGTGAAACACTCTTATCCAAGTATACCATTGTCATTTGGGTTGTTATGTCGATTCAGTTTGCAGTGGTCTATTTTGAAGCACCTTTTTATCTAAGAAGTATCCAGTTCCTTGTCATGCTGGGCATGTTGGTTTGGGCTAGCTTAGGAATATTTAATATTAAGATGAGCGAGCTTAAGAAAGTCGTATTTCCATCAAAGGTGATTTAATGAAGAAAGTATTAGTATTTGGCATGTTCGGAGGAGGGAATATCGGTGATGAAGCCGTTTGCCGTGCCTCAACCGAATTGTGCCACTCAACTTTTGGTGATGAATGTGACATCTCGATTTTATCAACAAATGTTGATGTATCAAAACATATGACTGGGTTTTCTGGGGAAATTTATGAATATAGATTTCCACGACTAAGATTTTGGCGTGGATTTTTCCCTTTTCTTAAAGTTTTAAAATCGAAGGATCTCGTCGTCATCGGAGGAGGAGGACTTTTTCAAGATGTACACAGTCCGTGTCTGATGGGCTCCTCCTTGTTTATGATTGCCTGCTCGTTACTGTGTAAAACACCAGTCGTAATTACAGCATTGGGTGTTGGACCTGTTCGGTCGCGGTTTCTCATAACGATAGCAAAATACATACTATCGCATGTGTCATGTATTTGTGTTCGTGATGAACACTCTCATCAATACCTAACAGAGGTTATTGGGGTGGGTGTAGATCGCGTTGTATTGGCCGGCGATATTGTTCCCTTGATGCCGGATTTTAGTGAAGTTGAGACTAGTTCAGATGGTAGTGCTATTTTTGTCTTTAGGGATTGGCCATCCCTCGATCGTGGCGGTTTTGTTGAATTGGTCAATGAGGTATCACGTAAGTTTAGATCTATAATATTTATTGCCTTTGAGGAGACCGATATACCTTTTTATGAAAACTTTATTAACAAGAATGTTGAGTGGAAGAAGACTGTCCGGATTGTTCGTCCATCGTGCATCCAGTCGACTCTTCAACTCCTAGCGTCGGCGAGTGAAATTTATACCATGCGATTGCATGGTTGTATTTTCGCTCAAATGCTCGGCAAGAACTTTGTGGCATTTGAGTATGATGAAAAGGTTGGTGAGTTTTGTCGGTTAATCAACAAGCAAGGTGGAGTGTTTGGTTGTGACGATATTCTTCCGAATATTCATCTCTGTTCCGCTAAATACGAGACAAACTCTTCTGACTATTTAACTCGTTGCAATAGGAATCGAACAGCACTAGGAGTTTCTGAGGTTGCTGTTTCATGGGATTTTTATCTATTCCTTAGCTCGTTTATTTTAATGCTATGGGGCATCTTTATAGGTTTTAAGCAGAATATTACTTGGCGGATGGGGAAATGAAAATAGGAATTGTAACAACCTGGTTTGAGCGTGGTGCGGCGTATGTGTCGCGGCAGTATCGCGATGTATTGGAACCGGATCATGAGGTATATATCTATGCCCGTGGCGGTGAGAATTATGCGATAGGCGATCCGAAATGGGACTTTGAAGGGGTTCACTGGGGCAAGCAATCCTTACAGACGGATAGTAGTGGTCTTGATATGAAGGACTTTAAGTCTTGGCTTAAAAATACGGGTGTGGACTGTGTGCTATTTAACGAACAGCAAACTTGGTGGGCGGTTCTAGCCTGTCGAGAGATGGGCGTCAAAACGGTGGCCTATGTGGATTATTACACGGAGCCTGTGGTCCCTTTGTTTTCGTTTTATGATGTGTTGATTTGTAACACTGAACGTCACTATTCGGTTTTTAACTGGCATCCCGGAGCGCATTATATTCCTTGGGGAACCAATACGGATGTTTTTAAACCCCAGCATCAAGATGGGCGTTTAGTAGATGAGAAATGTGTAACTTTTTTTCATAGTACCGGCATGAGTCCCAGCCGAAAGGGAACCGATTTAGTTGTCCGGGCTTTTAGTGCGTTAAATTGTGAAAATGTGCGATTGGTTTTGCATACGCAAGTTTCGCTTGAACCTGATCTTGGCGGTGGATTTTTAGGGCACCACGGTGAGTTTTCTGATGAGTGCCGCGATCTTCTGGATAAATTAGTCAAGGAGGGGAAAGCTGAGGTTGTGCACAAGACGGTGGGAGCCCCTGGGCTTTTTCATTTAGGTGATGTATATTTATATCCGGCTCGATTGGATGGAATCGGCTTGACGGTTTGTGAGGCTCTTGCGTGCGGATTGCCGGCTGTTGTGCCGGATAATGGCCCGATGAATGAATTTGTGCCCAGTGATAAAGTCGGTCGAAGGATTCCGGTTGTACGATATGTTTCTCGTTATGATGGGTATTATTGGCCTCAGTGTTCCGTGGACTTAGAGGCGCTGAGTGCTGTTATGCAGTGGTTTGTGGATAACAGGGAAAAAGTTCCTGAAATGAAAAAGGCTTCCCGTAAATATGCAGTGGAAAATCGAGAATGGAGTTTATGTAAAAATCAGCTGGTCGCGGTTTTTGAGGGTATAAAGCCGGTTGTTTTTCCCGAGCGTTCCGAGCAAGTTTCGCAAGCTAAAAGGTTTAAGGAACAGAAATTGAATCGCTCTCGGTGGTTAAGGCATTTGGGCTTAGTTAATTTGTATCGATTGCGCGGAAAAATGGACTGGTGTGGTAATTTAAGGCGTTAGGAACAGATTGTGACTGCATCGCGAGTGAATAATTGCTTCATCAGAAAAGAATGATATTGAATCAAAGGAGGGTCTAATTCCCCGCCCCTCTGGGGCGCAACTCGGATGCAACTATGGTAACTTAAACAGGTGAGCGAGCATGCCTATAAGAGTCATAACAAAAGATTGCTTCTGTATCATTTGGTGTTTCCTGCCAAATATCGACGAGAGGCTTTTGCCGAAATCGTGGAGGAAAGCCTTCGGGACGTTTGCCTTGGAATTGGAGAAAGGTATGAAATTGTCTTTGTTGAAATAGGTATGGAAGAAAACCATGTTCATTTTCTGGTACAAGGTGTCCCGACTATGTCCGTGACTCGATTGGTTACGATTATCAAGAGTGTCACGGCGAAGGAAATCTTCAGGAGGCATCCTGAAGTAAAAAAGATATTGTGGGGCGGTTCTTTGTGGACGTATAGGATACTATGCGAACACCGTAGGTCACTATACTTGCGAGGATGCAATTGTGAAATACGTAAGGAACCAAGGGAAGACCTATAAACAACTGCACCAGGGCGAGTTGTTTGGGAAAGAGTAACTTAAGATACCCCGACCCTTGGGGCGGGGAGTGTCATCGAATAAGAGTATTATCCAATAACTTTAGGTACTTTTTTGTGAATAGAATTTTATTTTATGAGTATACCGGCTTCGGAGGTGGCTCATCTGTCAGTTTAAAAGTGTTGGTTGATGGGCTGGATCGAACCTGTTATATGCCGGTATTTCTTTTTGGTGACAAGGGAAATAGAGGTCATTGGGAAGGCGAGGAAGTTTATGAATATAATGGAAGCAGTTTAGATAATTTTGATTTTGCATCGCCTGTAAATAGTATTATTTGGTGGTATCGTTTTGCTTTATTCCTTTGCCTTGGCGTGAAGGAACTGTTTGTTCTGCCTTTTATGTTGCGACGCATTAAGCCGGATATCGTGCATATAAATAGTGGTCCGTCTGTCGTGCTGGGTGTGGTTTGTCGTTGCATGCGGATTCCCGTGGTGTGGCATATACGGGAATTGGTCCGAATGAATGGATTGGGGTGGCTTCAAGATTGGATTTATGCAGCATGTTCGAATCAGGTTATTGCAGTATCCAATGCCGTTCGCAAGCGATTGCCTCGAACTGATCAGCTCGGTAAAATCTCTGTTCTTTACAATGCCGTCACTGTTCCGGAAGAACTACATCCTAAAAATGTTACTTTGCGAGAATCGTGGGGTGGGGGGCGGACTGATTTTATGGTGCTTCTGTTAGGTACTGTTAACTTTGATAAAGGATATGGTTTCCTTGCTAAGGTTGCCGAGGAGACTCGTGAGTTTAGTGAGATCAAATATGTGTTGGCGGGGAGTGTGGGGGATAGCCCTGCTGGGGCTGTTCGCGAATTTCTTCGGTTGGTTTATCGCAGAAGTAAAGGTGGCTCGGGCAAGTTGCGATTGGAGCGGGAAAAAATCTTATTGCTTTGGGAGGACATTCTTGATGCGGGTAGAGCGTGTTTCTCTGGACGAGTTAATGCAGCGGAGGCATTGCGGGCGGCGGATGTCGTGGTTTGCCCGAACCAATGCACAGAGCCATTTGGTAGGACGGTTGTTGAGGCGTATGCGCAGGGAACTCCAGTTCTTGCTATGAAAGTTAACGCCTTCGATGAAACGGTGAAAAATGGTGTAACGGGGTATCTTTTGGATAACGATGCCGGTATATGGGCGGATCAGTTGATTGAGTTATTTCAGAATCCAAAATCTGTTGCACGGCTAGGCGAACGGGCAAGGGCTGAATCATTTCATTATAATGCGTCTGAGCATGTCCGTATTATTTCTGACATATATGCGGTAATTTTAGGAAACAAGTACAAATGAAATCGAATATGCAACTCATGCCAGCGGGCCTTATACTTGCGTTTTTGGGCTTAATGTTTGGCGCAATATTATTTTTCCCAAGCATGGGGTTAAATCCCGCTCTGGCTGGTCTTGTTGTGATTGGTCTTGCTATTGCGGCTCCATTGATTGCGCACCCAAGATATTTGTTTTGGTTTTACTTTGTTTGGGTTTTTGTTTTGCGATGTTCTCAGGTTATCTTTCCTTTATCTCGGTATGGCGATGAGCTACTTATTATGTTGTGGTGCGTTGTATTGTTGGGGATGCTTGCCTTCAAGCAAACGGTGGTTAAAGATAGTTCGTTTGCGAAACTTTTCGGAGGACTTATATTAATCAGTTTGATATCTTGGTTGGTAAATGGTTCCAATACAAAAAAAATGATCATTTTTTCACTTAGTTATTTGTTTCCTCTGGTTACTTTTTTCCTTGCTCGCAATTTTTTAAATAAAGACAGAGATCTCGCTGTGTTTGTGCGTGTTGTTATCGGTATTTTCTTTTTGCAACTTGTATTGAATATCGGTTGGGTATTGCGAATTAATCCAATTCCAAATAGGTGGTTATATACCCATGACTTCGCGATTGGATCTTTTAACTCTCAGACCTATGTGGCTTATTTTTGTTGTTTTATACTATTTACTTTAATAGGCGTGTTTATTCATTATAAATCCTCAAAGGTGCGCTTTGGATCAAGTGTTTTGTTTGCTTTGGTTTTTATCCAGCTAGTGATGACATTTACGCTACACGCGTACCTTTTCTTGGTTTTAGGTGTGGTTTTGTATGTGGTGCTTTTCTCGGGGAAAAAAGCGTGGGTAATTGTGCCTTCAGGATTGCTTGCTATATTTATTGGTGGTTTGTTGTTGTTGTCACTTTCTGAGAGTTTCATTTCTGAATCGGGAGCAACGCAAAAAGTTCGTGAAGAGCTTCGGTTGGACAATCTTGTCTATCGTTACAATAAAATGATTCTAGGACCTAAGGGACAATGTTATGCGGATGCTTTTTATCATGCTCCCTCGGAAAGTCCCGTACGGTGGATTGTTGGGGCAGGCCCGGGTGATTTTATTAGCACCGTTGCTATGTATCAGACACCACATTCAGCTCTTACAATGCGTTATCTAGGTCGATATTTTCTGACATTCAGTGGCGAACAAGATCGTGCCGGGCACAGTATAACACAGATTGTGGTATCTAGCCCTCCAGTCTTAATGGGAGAATTAGGTTTGGGCGGTCTATTATTCTATTCAGCTTTATGTGTTTGGATTATTGGTGTGGTATTGAAAAATATTTATACTCATCGGTATAGCAATCGACTCCAAATAGTACTTGCTAAGGGTTTTGTTTCTAGTTTTGGTATTTTATTTGTGATTTCTTTGCTGATGGATCTTTTGAATGTAGATTTCTTTATTATTTTATTCGCAACATTAGGGGCCTTATTGGTGGATCCGATTGGAAGAGATGAAATTCAACAGGAGGTTTGATTAGATTCTTTTTTTTTTTGGGGGGATCTAATGTAATTGGGTTGGGCGTCTTATGAATAGTGGTTTAAATATTACCCTGGCGGGGACGATTGTTTCCGATCGGATGCATAGTTTGAAGTACTGCGATAAGCAGGTTTTTGAAGCCTTTCGGGCAGCTGATATATCCGTAAATTATGTTCCTGAAAAAGTTCCTTTCCATGCAAATGAAAATAAAGTACTTAAGTATATATGTAAAGAGTTGTTTTATCCGAGTGTAATTAAACGAAATACGAGTGATTCATCGGTTTTACATATAGGAAATCAAGATTATTCGTATTTGTTGAATTCATCCAGAGTGCCTGTGACTATTACATGTCATGATTTGGCAGAACTTCATTTCTCGCAACAGTCTAAGCATGGATATATGTTGTGGAAACGGCGTATGAAATCGCTTCCTGATGCAGATCACATCTTTTGTGTTTCAAAGCATACTATGAATGATGTTGTGAAGTATTTTGGCGTTGAACGATCTCGGCTGAGTGTTAATTACAATGGCTTTGTGCCCATGAATCGAATAGAAAATCGTGAGGAATTATCTGCTGATTTTCGGACCCTACTTGAAGAGCTTGAGCATTCATTTTTAATATTTCATCCTGGTCTTGTCGGGTGGCGTAAAAATATACCTATTTTGTTAGAGGCGATTTCAATTCTCAGGAAGCAGGGGGTTCCTGCTGTTTTTGTTAAGGCTGGGGATTCGATTTTGGATCGTTACTCCGATCTGGTAAACAAATTCGGAATATCTCAATTTATTTTCGAATTTGGAAGAATCTCTCTGAGGAGATTGAATGAGTTGTATAGCATGTGTGATGTTCTTGCTTTTCCGTCTGTCTATGAAGGTTTTGGTCTCCCTGTGCTCGAAGCCCAGAGTTGTGGTCTCCCCTGTGTCCTTGCAAGCTCGTCGTCTTTACCGGAAGTCGGAGGAAATGCGGCGTTGTATCACGATATGAAATCAGCGGAGGAGTTGGCATCCTGCCTTCGGGGAATTTACGAAAATGATGCTCTCGCTCAGCAGTTGGTTGGTAAAGGTTACGAGAATATTAGACGTTTTTCATGGGAAAAACATGTGGGAAATCTCATCAGTGTATTTCGTCAGTTGGTAGATGAATAGTATGAAAATTGTGAATCTTGTAACACAAGAAGAGGCTGGGGGCGCGCAATATATAGCCTTTCAGGTCGCTGAAGGGCTCAGGGATAAGGGCTATGATTCAAGTTTAGTATTTTTATATACTAAACGGCGGGTGCCGGAGTATGAGGGAAGATCAATCTCCATGCTTAATAGACCTTATCAGGGGTTAAGGGATCTTTTAGGCATAGGAAGACGGCTTCTGTTGTATTTGAGAGAAGAGAAACCGGATGTCGTCATTTGTCATACTCGCCTATCTAATTTTTTTGGAGGTTTTATTGCAAAGTTTGCCGGCGTTTCCTGTGTTATTCCCGTCCATCATACACCTATAGATACATATTCTGAGGGTTCAAAGCTTCTTGATCGATTATTTGATTTCCTGAAAATTTACTCATCTCACATTACCGTATCTGAGGCAGTTTACCATTCTTTCATGGAAACCTATAAGGGACGGATGTCGCGACGAGTTAAATTAGTGAGGAATGGTATCCAATCTCCTCCTTCAACTATTGAACCTTATAATTTAAGAATTCCTAATGATGTGCGCGTTATTGTTAATGTCGGGCGGTTATCGAGGGTGAAAAATCAGCATGTTTTATTTTCGTTAATTAAGGAACTTCAAAATACGCATCTCGTTCTGGTAGGGGATGGGGAGTTGAAAACTTATCTTACTGAGTGTGCTGAAAATCTAGGTGTTTCAAATAGGGTCCACTTTGTGGGAGAAAAAACGCGTAATGAGGTGTGGTCACTGTTGAAAAGAGCAGATGTGTTTGTATTCCCCTCGATTTTTGAGGCAATGGGATTGGCTTTAGTAGAGGCCATGAGTGTTGAGATTCCTATTATTGCATCGGAGATGCCGGCAACCAGAGCATTATTGGGGCATGGGGAAAGGCGCGCGGGAATTCTTGTTGAGGCAAATGATGTGCAGGCCATGATCAGTGCCGTGAAGTTTATTGAGGAATATCCAGAAAAGACCAGAGAGATGGTCGCAGATGCATTGGAAGTATCGAAAGAATACTGCACTAGTAAGATGGTTGATCAATATGAGAGTGTAATTTGTGAGTTATTAGGAGTTGAGAGGAAATAATGAAGTTGCCCTCTAATTTTATTGGTTTAAGAGTGCGATGTTTCTTCCGGTTTTTTTTGGCTAAGTGATAAGCAGTTTATCCATTTTTATTATATTTTTCGCGGAAGAAATCCTCGCTATCTGGAGGACCCGGAACTTTTTTGCGACAAATTAAATTGGCTAAAGCTGAATTATCGTCCTCCTATTTTGCATCAGTTAGTTGATAAATATGAGGTTCGAGACTTTGTGGAGTCGCGAGCGGGTAAAACTATTCTGAATGGACTGTATTATGTGGGAACTTCTTTGGATATGGATACGTTCAACTCTTTGCCTAATGCATATGTGTTGAAGGCTACACATTCTTCTGGGATGAACCTGATTTGCAGAGATAAATCTCAGCTTTCTTTCGATGAGGTTACGTCTCTCGTAGATAAATGGTTGGCTGTGGATTATTATAAAACACGAAGAGAGTGGGCGTATAAATGCGTTTCTCCTCGCATCATATGCGAGGCGTTGTTGTTGGATGAAAATGATTCAATTCCTGAGGACTATAAAATATTTTGTTTTAACGGAACCCCGGAATTTATCCAAGTCGACTATGACCGTTTTGGCGGTCACAAACGAAATTTCTATACAACAGAATGGAAGACGATCCCGTGCAACTACATCTACGATGAATCCACTGAAATGCATAGGCCTCCCGAGAAACTGGGAGAAATGCTGGTTATTGCGCAGAAGCTTTCAAGGGGTTTTCCTTTTACGCGAATTGATCTCTTTTTAATTAAAGATATAATATATTTTGGAGAAGTGACTCTGTATCCAGAAAGTGCTTCCGCTATGTTTACCCCTCATAGTTATGAGGTTGATTTTGGAAGTAAAATTAATATAGATGATATCTCAACGTTTGATTGATTGAATAATTATGAACAGTGATTGCTCGAGTATATGTGGTACTAAGATAACTTTGCTTGATTTGAATTCTTTGCTTGGTTTTGTATCAGAATCTGTAACCGCTCCGATCAATAGTCCGGCGATAATGGCTTCTGGAAATGTTCATTCTTTCAATATGGCTCAAAAACTTCCGTGGTATAAGGAATTTTTAAATCATGCTGATATCATACGTTTAGATGGGGCCGGGGTCGCATGGGCAGTCCGAATTCTTGGGTATAAACCACCTCAAAGAAGCACATGGGCTGACTTTGGCTGGCCGCTGCTTGAGATGTGTGCGGAAAAAGGATTCAAGGTGTTTTTTTTCGGATGTGCCCCGGGAATTGCGGAGCAGGCAAGGAAGGAATGTGTCACTAGATACAATACGTTGCAAATAGTCGGTACCGAACATGGATTCATCAATTGGGGTGATCCTGTGTCAGAGGATAATCGACAATTGATAGAACGAATCAACTCATCGAAAGCGGATATTCTAATTATCGGCTTGGGTATGCCCCGTCAGGAACAATGGATTCTAGACCATCGTGATGATTTGCAGGTAAAAATCATCATGACAGGAGGTGCCGTATTTAATTATTTGGCAGGAACTGAAAAACGAGCTCCTCAATGGATGTTGAATTCCGGACTGGAGTGGTTCTTTCGTTTTCTTCTGGAGCCTCACCGGCTTTGGAAGCGCTATATTTTGGGCAATCCTCTGTTTATCATACGAGTCGTTAAAGAGGTTTTCGTTCGCCGGGTGTTCAATCGGAAGGCCGGGAGATAGGATTGCGTATTTTTATTACAACGCCCTCATGTAACCAACTCGATTTTCTGAAGCGGTGTGTGGCTTCGGTTGAAGATCAGGTAACGGAAAGCGAGGAACAGGGTGCTGGGAGTATAGGAGTGCATCATCATATTCAAGATGCACAGTCGACCGATGGCACCGTCGAGTTCCTCGCGGAGCATTTAGCTAATAACTCAAAGCTGTCAGTTGTCAGCTATATTTTCAGCTATGAAAGCGCCCCAGACGAAGGCATGTACGATGCCGTTCGGACCGGCTGGCGAATGGCTCCTGACAATATGGATGTTATGGCTTATCTCAATTGCGATGAGCAGTATCTGCCCGGTGCTCTCGCAGAGGTTGCCCGATGGTTCAAGGAGTGTCCCGAAAAGGATGTTTTGTTCGGTGATGTTCTTATTGTTGATGGGGAAGGCCAGTTGGTGTGTGGGCGGAAGATGGTTGCTCCTTCCAAGTTTCATATCATGACAGACCAACTTCCACTTTTTACTGCTGCAATGTTTATTCGGGGAAGTGCGCTTGAAAAGCATGCGCTGTATCCGGACCCGGAGTGGAAGAATATTGGCGATGTTGAATTGGTTTTGCGGATGATGATGAATGGTGTTCGTATCGGGTTGCTGCATGACTACGTTTCGGCTTTTTCGGACACGGGCCAAAACATGGCCTTGGACAAGGTTGCGGCGCGGGAATATGAAACCATCCGCAAGCAAGCCCCTCGCTGGGCCAGAATGTTGCGCTGGTTGTGGGTGTTAAGGCACAGAGTGAAAAAATGGATGGCAGGAGTCTATCGTCTGCCTCCGGTAGCCTATTCTATTTATGTTAACGACTTGACCAGTCGAACCGAGTTCGCAGTGGATAACCCAGATTCCAGATGGTTTAGTCGCTTGGGGGAATAACACGGGGTTTCAATGAAAAAGCTAATCATAGTAGGGCAGATTCCCCCTCCGTATCATGGACAGTCGGTAATGATCAAGGCCATGGTTGATGGTCTGGATGGGCGCTTGGATTATGAGTTGGTGCCTATGCGATTTTCTCGCGAAGTCGATGAAAACGGAGATTTTGGGGTAAAGAAATTACTTCACCTTGTCTCGCTGACTTTTCAGGTAGTACAGCTCTTGGTTAAATATCCCGGATCGACTCTTTACTATCCTCCTGCACCACCGAAATGGACTACCGTGTTGCGGGATCTGGTGTTTCTCTCTTTGGTGCGCCCTTTTGCCGGGAAGACGGTTTTCCATTTTCACGCGTATGGTCTGGGTGATTTTTTTCAAAGCCATTCCTTGTTGAACAAGGTGAGTTGGGCATTCAAGCGTCCGGATGTGGCGATTATACTGGGCGAGCTGTGCCGTAAAGACGCGGAGGTTGTGGGGGCCAGGCGAATTGTGACGATTCCTTATGGAATCGATGTTCCTGTAGTTGAGGCTTCCGTCGAAAGAAATGATGACGCATTTCGCATTCTGTTTGTAGGGCTGCATATTGAGTCGAAGGGCATTCTGGATCTGCTGGATACGGCGCATAAATTAAAAGCTTCCGGAGCAAACTTCAAAATACATACGGTGGGTCCGTGGAAAAACAGAAAAATCCGGGATGCCTTTGAAACCAGGCAGCGGGAACTCGAACTGGAAGATTACGTTATTTACTGCGGCGAATTAATGGGCGATCCATTATGGACTGAGTATGCTGCCGCTGATATTTTGTTCTTTCCTACTTTTTTCGAGTTTGAAACATTTGGGATTGTGGTGTTGGAAGCCATGGCTTACGGTCTTCCGGTGGTGGCTTCGGATTGGCGCGGGCCGGGCGATGTGGTCGTGAATGGAGTAACTGGTTTCATATGTCCGGTCCATGATGCCGGAGCCTTTGCGGATGCGATCAAGAAAATAATATCCGATCAGGGACTGGCTGAAACAATGGGGAACGCCGCTCTGATACAGTATGGAGAACAGTATACTCACGAGCAATTTATCAGCTCGATTGAGCATGTGTTTCGGGAGTTGGGGTAGGGGAAGGCACTGGGTGCTGCGTACTAGAGAAGAAGAGGGGCCTGGGCACTGGGGAAGTTTTAAGATTTAAGTTTTAGGAATCAGGTGTTAACAGACAAAGAAAAATTCAAAGTTCAAAACCGGACAAATGTCCTGGGCGTTGGTGTGTCCGCTCTTGATATGGATGAAGCGGTGGAGTTGCTGCTGGATGCCCGAAAGAAGGATCGTTCAGGGTATATCTGTGTCACGGGTGTGCATGGTGTGATTGAATCGCAGCGCGATCCTGAGTTGAAGGCGATACACAACCGCTCGTTTCTTACCGTGCCTGATGGCATGCCCACCGTCTGGATGGGGAGAGAGCAGGGCTTTGTGCATATGGGGCGAGTGTATGGGCCGGATTTAATGCTGAATATTTTCGAGAAAACTTCAGCATTAAATCAGAGGAAAGAGGACAGAGGTTGGAAGTCGGAGGACAGAGGACAGAGGACAGACGTCAGCGATCATAAGTCAGGGGTGATCTCGGACCTTGGATCTCCGACCTCTGACAAGAAGCACTTAACGCACTTCTTATACGGTGCAACCGAGGAGACGCTCAGAAAGCTAAAAACCAACCTGGAAGCCCGTTTCCCCGGGGTTCAGATTGTTGGAACCTATGCACCGCCTTTTCGACCTTTGAATGACGCTGAGGAAGAAGAACTTCGAAAATTGGTAGCGGAATGCAAGCCGGACTTTTTCTGGGTGGGTCTCTCTACTCCGAAGCAGGAGCGGTTCATGTATGCGCATAGCGCAAGTTTGAAGATAGAGGGCCTAGGACCGAGGACGGAGGTCGGAAGACGGACACAAAGTGAGGCTGGAGCAACGCGACGGCAGCAAAGCGGCAACTCAGAGGACGGAGGTCAGAGGACGGAGGTCAAAGGACAGAGGGCGAAAGTCAGCGGACAGCAGTCAGGTTCTGACCTCCGACCTCCGACCTCCGATTGCTGCAAATTTCCGCTAGACGCAGGAATCATGCTCGGTGTTGGGGCGGCTTTCCCGATTCACGCAGGTTTGCAGAAGGATTCTCCAGAGTGGATTAAAAATTCCGGACTTCAGTGGCTTCACCGTCTTTGCCAGGAGCCTCGCAGATTGTGGCGACGCTATCTGTATATTGTTCCGACGTTTCTCTGGTTGGCGGCGATTCAACTTTTGGGGATAAAGAAATACGATACGGAATGAGTAAGCTGGTAGATAAATTTTATGGTCTGGTTGGACGTATGCGGTTTGTTTTTTTATGTGCTGCTGCTTCCCTGATCTGGTGCGCCATCTTGGTTCCTTGTCTGTGTTTGTACCAGGGCGGAGTACGACCGATTTATAATTCTGAAGATGGAAATCAGGATATAGCCAACTATTACATGGCCGGTAAAGTGTTAATCCATGGGCGGTTCGATGCGCTCTATCCCATTCCGATAGAGGGGAAAAATTCTCATAATATCGGATGGCCGGAAATGTCTGAAGTTAAGCCGGGTTACCGGGACTTAATGGGTAAATATGGAGTTGAAGATAATCATCGTTTTATTCTTCCGCCTCCCTCAGCGCTGCTTTTTGTGCCATTTAGTCTGCTTCCTTATCCCTTGGCAAAATGGGTTTGGGTGATTGCGCTGGGCTCGGCTTTCTGGGGTGCAGGTTTTTTAGCTTTCAGAATAGGGCTACGTACAGGAGCTACTGTGCAGGTAGCTTTGTTGTGGTGGCTGGTCTGGTCATTTTCTCCGCTTTACCTAAAAGGTTTGCGTACAGGCAATGCCACTCCGTTGGCGGCTCTCTTTTTAGGGTTGGCAGCTGTCGGTGTTTATAAAAACAAGGCTGCGAGAACCGTTGTCGGTTGTATTGCGGTGACCCTCCTTAAAGGGACGGGGGTTCTTCTTATTCCATTGATCCTACTACTGAAACGATGGAAAATTGCTATTGTAGGTGTCGTTTTAACAACGTGCATACTCGGTTTAATGTTGGTAATAGCGGGAGGAGATTTATTCCGGGAATATTTTAGTGTGGTTTATACCACTACCCGTCAGCCGGATTCGTTTATAGGGAATCAATCAGTCTTTGGTTTTCTTGTGCGGGTGCTGGGAACTCTGACTTCATTTCAGATCACCCTCATAAAGAGTCTGAGTGCAGTGATGCTCGGAGCATGTTGCTGGAAAATGTGGCAAACCCGAAAGCTCTTGAGGAATGATTTTCCATATTTCATTAACTGGGTGGTTGTTCTTTTATCAATATATTTATTATCCAGTTTCTATTGCTGGGAGCACTATATGTTTTTTTATCTACCGTTCTGGATTGTCCTGTGGGGGAGTTCTGGTCGGTGTGTGAAAGGGTTGCTGCTGGTTTCGTCTCTTCTTATTCTGGTTCCGTTCTCTGTGGTTCGCGGAGGAGCCTGGTGCAGTGTTGAACCTTTTGGTTCTCATATGATGCTGGGCCAGGTATTGATTCTGATCGGCGCTTTATTTAACGTTCTAAAAACTATTCGTTCCGCATGAAACGCATCTTCTACATTCTTATTTTTATTCTCTGGTTCCTTTTTTATTGGAACACCGGACAAAGTATAGAAAATCGTACGGATGCCGAGGACATCTATGAATATGCATTGATGGTGGAAGAAGGTGCAGAACATCCGTGGTTTTATCATCAACATCATCTGTTGTACGGGTCGTCGATGAGACTGTGTTATAGTACGGCTCAGTTGTTCGGATATAACGGAAGGGCAATTGACATCATGCGTCTGGTCAGTGCACTGGCGGCTGCCGGAACCTTGTTTTTATTTTTTCTATTCTGCTATAAACGCTTCAGTCTTCGTCCGGTCAGCTCGCTGCTTGCGACGGCATTTTTGGGCATGACCTATGGTTTCTGGCGGTATTCCGCAGAGTCTGAAATTCCCTTAACGGCATCCGTTGTAATGGTGGCTGCGCTCTTTTTTGCGACGGATCCGGGGGCGCGGAAAAGATCATTCATACTGGCCATCCTTTTTTCTGTTTTATCGGTGCTCATGCATGTCATGAATTTGGTGGCTGTTTTTGCGGCGATACCCTGTTTTTACCTATTGCAGAAACGGTGGAAGAAAGCCGGATGGTACCTGGCGATCACCGCCGGGATTGTTTTCGGTATATATGGATTAATTACTCATGCCGGCCAGTTACATACCGCAGGGGTATCTCCTTTGAGGTCGGTCGGATTCGGACCTTTTGTTAAGGCCGCTGTGGCTTTTTGCCAGTGTGTAATCTCCTGCGATTTCATGCTGGGGTTTACTTCGGTTCGTGCATTTTTGGGTGAGCTATTTAAAAGTAGAATGTTGCTTGAAGAATTCTATTTGGGCGAGCGGCTTCCCCGTCTGCATGTGCTTTTATCGACGCTGACCTTTATTGCTTCATTCATGCTGGCCACCGCTTGTTTATTGAGAGCGGGATGGGTTTGGAAAAATATCATAGCGGATCGAAAGCGCTTTCAGTTGCCGGATGGGATTCCTGCGTTGGTCGTTGCCGGTATCTTTATTTCCGGTTATGCGGGGTTATTGTTATTTATTGAACCGGGCAATCCGGAATTATGGGTGATGGGCCTGGTTCCGTTTTCACTTCTCTTTTGCGGATTGGTGCTGCTCCCCCTAACGTTCGATAACCGCTTGTGGCTTCCGTTCTGTATGATCCTCCTGTTGTTTATTCACAATGCGGGAGCAATGAGAGTTTTGAAGAACCCCAAACTGGACTACCAGCAACAGAAGGCCAAAACCGTGCTGGAACTTGCTTCGGATGATGATGTAATAATCACGGCGGGCAATCCGGTGTTCGAACGATATCTAAGATATCACTTTGAGGGTGAGGTGCTGTATCTCCACAAACACTCTGCTGAAGAACTCGAAAACTTACCTGAGCTGGAGTCGATAGGCACCATCTATGTGCTAGGGGATGTATTTAACCAGCCCGCATCATTACGAATTCGTTTCCCCGAAAAAACCAGTCAGATAGCGGTGTATGCATCGAAGCTGGAGCCTCATATTGAATTGGTTTTCCCGGATGAATTCGGCGGCGTATGGAAGCTGCAGCGCAACGCACGGGAAGACTGAGGGCGAATAAGGGGAGAGGCACTTTGCGCCAGAAGACAGTGGTCAGATGACGGAAGGCAGATAACCGAGGACGGCGGACTGAAGACGGATGACTGAGGTCTGGATAGCGAGTGGAGGTGAATCATGGGTGTAATAGAAACATTTGAAGATCTGGATGTGTATCAACTGGCTTTGGAATTACGGCAGGAGATATTTCAGATGAGTAAGCGTTTCCCAAAGGAAGAAACCTATTCGCTTACGGACCAAGTTCGGCGATCGTCCAGATCCGGTGGTGCGAATATCACTGAAGCTTGGTCCAAGAGACGATACCCGGCTCATTTTATAAGTAAGCTAAGTGACTCGGACGGTGAACAGAATGAAACAAGACGTTGGATTAAATCTGCATTGTTGTGCAATTATCTTGCTCAAGATGAACACGATGTCTTGTTAACGAAGTGCCAGGTGATAGGTCGTAAGTTAGGGAATATGATGAAAAACTCGGAAAATTGGATTCTCAGGGAGAGTGCTTAGCATGCGTTCAGGGCAGTCTTCAGTCCTCGGTTTGCAGTCCTCGGCCATTCTTTTTGGCCTCGCGATTTGCTCTTTCCTCTTTTATGGGGTTGTGGGCCAGGACAAGACGTGGCTGCTGGCACCAGTCTACCTTTTCAGTTACGCATTGATCTCAATCGCGTTGCTGAGAAAAAGCTATCAGCTATTAGCTATCAGCCATCAGCCTAAATCTTCACCCCAAACTTCCAACTCTAAACTGCCAACAACAGCCATCCTTTGGATGCTGTTCTTGATCTATGGCATCGCCATGATCCAAACCGCCGCCGTTCCCTTCGAAGCTAAGCTGGTGACGCTCTTTATCGGCGGGGTGGTGGGTGCTTATCTGGTCTGGGGGGTTGAGCTAACCGCGTTTAAAGATAATCGGATTGTTCTTGGGACTCTGATTTTTGTAGTGATGCTGGCGGCACTGTATGGACTGATCATTCATTTTAAATGTCCGGATCAGGTGCTGTGGACGGAACGGTATGCGATGTATGATGGACGGTTGATGTCGACTTACATCTGCCCGAACCATTTTGCGCATTTGATGCAAATGCTGCTACCGTTCTGCCTGGTGCTGCTGTTTATTCCCCAGTCGGGAATCTATCTGCGTGTTTTATCAGCCTACAGTTTTCTGGTCTTCCTTCCGCCGCTCTATTTGACGGAATCACGTGCGGGTTGGCTCGGTGCTATTGCTGCAGTCGGGATAACGATCTGCCTGATGGCGCTGCGCCGCAGCAAAAAACTATTTGTGCTCTTGATGATTCTGGTGCCTTTGTGTTCAATCCTCCTGTTGTTGGGCGGCTGGCGCTATTCGGAAACCTTCCAGCGCCGCATGGCGCCGGTGGTGGAATTCCTTCAAGGGCAGGCCGAGGACGGCGTGGGTAGCGAGGCGCGTGATTTCCGCCCGCAAACCTGGATGGATACGATCGATATGATCAAGGCGGCTCCTTTGTTTGGCCATGGGCCGGGCAACTATCGGTATACCTATCCAGAATACAGAAACCGCTTCAAAGGTCAGCGGATCGTTACCGGGCATCCGCACAATGAAGTGCTGGAATTGATGGCCGACTATGGATTGATCGGCTTCGGTCTATTTGCATTAGCCTGGATTTATGGCCTAGTCTGGGTGCTGGTTAAATCGCTCCGGGCGAGAGAAATACGCCACGCCTATCTTGGCTTTGCTTTTCTCGGCACTGCGGCCGGAACGATGGTGCATTCTTTTTTCGATTTTCAGATGCATGTGTATCCGAATGCGCTCGTTTTCGCATTATTAGCAGCAGTGGTCGTTGGCCCGCTCCGCGCCGCAAAGCGCAGAGGGCAGGGGGCCCGCGGCGAAGCCGCTTTGGAGTGCGGTGACTCGTCATCGCTTTCTCCTGAACGGGATTCACTTAGCCGCGCGCGAGAGCAGAGGTCGGATGACAGAGGTCAGGAATCAGGAATCAGACACGAAGTGGGGCTGGAGCGACGCGATGGCAACGAAGCGGCAACTCAGCAGCTTAAACATGAGCAGTCAGCTGTTCGCTCCGAACTGACTGTAAAGGACGAAACGGAGTTCATCCTTCCAGATGGAAAACTCTCAACTCCCAAAGCCCAACGCCAAATGCCAGCTATTCTTCTTTCCTGGCTATTAGCTGTCGGCTACCTGCTATTGGCTATTCTTTCGCTCCAAGTGATGGGTTCTTCGTTTATACGTGCTCTAGGTGATAGGGCTGCTGGGCAGGCGTTAGGCATTAGGCAATTGGCTGTCGGCTCCAAGCGGTCGGCTGAAAACTTCTACATCCTTGCCGTAAAGATCGACTCCCAAAACTGGCGCGCGTACAAAGGTATGGGTAATCTGCTTTACGAACATCGTTATCACTGTCTGGATAGGATCGAAAAGGTGCAGCTGGCTGAACAGGAACGGGAGTGGTTCGAAAATGCCTATGCGCATAATCCGAAAGATCCGGAGATCATCTCGGCACTAGGAAAATGTCTTATTTTCCTGAGCAGAGCGGAAGACGCCCCGAAAGACGGGGGCTTCGCGAGGCAGAGGACTGAGGGCGGAGATCAGCAGAGGACAGAGGTCGGAGGTCAGAGGATTGAAATCAGCAACCTCTCAGAAAGCCCACAGCTAACAGCCCAGCTCCAGGCCAGAGGCTTGGCGCTTCTCCGTGAATCCTGCCGCTACCGGAAGTTTAACGACACCTATTGGTGGACGCTAGGCGTGGAGCTGCGAAAAGCGGGCTATTACGAGGAGGCGCTGGAAACATTCCGCGCAATGGAAAAGATTAAACGGACACCGTCGTCGCGGAAGAATATTCAATGGCTGGAGAGGCAGATATCAGGTGTCGGAGATCAGAAGTCAGAAGTCGGAAGTCAGTTGCCAGATTTACGGATGAAACAGGAGAAGACGGATCTGTCCGAACTTCTAAACCTTATGGAAAGATAGAGAGTTGTTAGCAGTGAGCGATTAGCAAGGAGCGAAAGGCGAGCAGTTGGTAGTTATGGAGCTCCTCCTCGAAGCATGCAACTACCGTAAATTTAACGATAACTACTGGTGGATGCTGGGAGTCGAACTGCGCAAGGCATTGGGCAAAGGGCGTTAGAAACTGAGACGATCAAAAGCCAAATGCCTGATCTGCTGATGAAACAAGAGGATATGGACTTATCTAAGTTGTTGGATTTGATGGAAAAATTATTTTGGAATCAAGTAAGGAGTATACAATGAAAATAGCTTTGGTATGTGGGGCAGGTGGTTTTATTGGTGGACACATGGTTAAACGTCTCAAAGCGGAAGGCTATTGGGTTCGTGGTGTCGATATTAAGAAACATGATTTTTGCACGCTCCCCTGCGATGATTTTGTGGTTGGTGACTTGTGTGATCCGCGAGTGGCTGCTGCGGTTGTTGATCAGGGGATGGATGAAATATACCAGTTTGCAGCGGATATGGGCGGGGCTGGATATATTTTCACAGGAGAACATGATGCAGCGGTAATGCATAATTCAGCATTGTGTAATCTGAATATGGTAGAAGAAGCGGTTCGTAAAAAAGTGGGTAAAATATTTTATTCTTCTTCAGCCTGCATTTATCCGGAAAGCATTCAAACTGATCCTGACAACCCCGGTCTTAAGGAAGAATTTGCTTATCCCGCTCAGCCGGACTCGGAATACGGGTGGGAAAAATTATTTAGTGAACGCCTATATTTGTCCTACCAACGGAACTATGATTTGCACGTGAGGATTGCGCGTTTTCATAATATTTTTGGTCCAGAAGGAACCTGGTGTGGAGGAAAAGAAAAAGCGCCGGCAGCCATGTGCCGTAAGGTTGCAGAAGCCAATGATGGAGGAACGATTGAAATGTGGGGAGATGGTGAGCAGACCCGTTCATTTCTCTACATTGACGATTGTATAGAAGGTGTTCGCAGGTTGATGGCGTCGGAGTTTTCAGAACCTATAAATATCGGTTCTGACGAAATGATTTCGATTAATGATCTCGCTTTGATGGCGGCTGAGATAGCGGGGAAAAAAATTACGATTAATCATATTCCCGGCCCGACCGGAGTTCGCGGACGTAATTCTGAAAATTCGTTAATTAAAGAGAAATTAAACTGGGCTCCAGAAAAATTATTACTTGAGGGTA
The DNA here is from genome assembly GCA_036479375.1 of Pontiella sp. GTDB lineage: Bacteria > Verrucomicrobiota > Kiritimatiellia > Kiritimatiellales > Pontiellaceae > Pontiella. The sequence goes on from JAZGFK010000044.1 coordinate 25,826, forward strand.
TGGAACAAACTTTTTCGTGGATTTTAGATCAAATGAAGAAGTAATAAAGTGCTATAATTTGGTGATTCAGAGAACCATGCAAAAATAATAACTACGGAAAAGTAGTAGTATAAAATACTAGTTATCGGCATTATGGTGGGATCAAAATAAGAGGGATGAAAGTTGAGACGTAGTGCAGTCAGTGTTGATTCGGATGGTCGAAAACCGCGATTTTATCGTCGGTTTACGCAAAATTCATTAGCCATTATTATCTCCGATGCCCTGATGGTCGGACTGGCTATATGCTGCGGGAATCTGTTGCTCTGGTGGATAAATGACGTTCCATTTTATATAAAAAACGGAATGTTGATTGTTCCGGCGTGGACCGTTGTTTCGGCTGTCGCCCGCTTGGTTCCTGGCTGGGGCATCGGGGTGGTGGACGAGCTCCGAAAAATCCAGAGAGCCCTTTTCATTATGTTTACGATGGTGCTTCTGGTTTCTTTTTTCACGCGGATTAACTTGTCGACCAGTCGTATCATTTTTCTATTCACCTATCTGTTCAGTGCAATCTTAATACCGCTGGCTCGTGCAATCACTCGTGGAATCGTTATTAAGTTATCTCAGTGGGGGGTTCCGGTTTCAATCTATGGCGATCTTGCGTCGGTGAAGGCCGTCATTGATGCACTACGTGCAGAGATGGGGCTGGGTTATATTCCCGCCGCAATCTTTACGGATGAAGCTCCACTGGGGAACGTAATTAGCGGCGTGTCCGTATTGGGGCATCTGAATAATACGACCTACCGAACTCCGGTTGCCATTGTTGCTCTCGGCAACCGATCGCGGCATCAGACCGTGGAAGTGCTAGAAGGACCGTTGGAAGTGTATCGGCGTGTCATTTTAATTCCTGATTTGGAAGAAGCCCCGTCGTTATGGGTAATCCCGCGCGATCTTCAGGGGATTCTCGGTCTTGAAATTACCAAGAACCTGTTAAATCCGTTTGCAAGGTATTTTAAACGGTTCATCGATTTGTCATTAGTGCTGATTACATTGCCCCTCTGGGCTCCGCTTATGCTTTTGCTCTATTGCGTGATTTGGTTGGAAGACCGCAAAAACCCGCTGTTCATGCAACCGCGTATTGGGCGTGGTGGAGGAACATTTCGGACGGCTAAGTTCAGGACCATGGTTCCGAATGCTGAGTTGGCGCTGCAAAAAGCGTTAAAAAAAGATCCGGCCTTGCGCGCTGAGTGGGAAGCTAATTTTAAATTAAAGAAAGATCCGAGAATTACGAAAGTAGGAATGTTTTTGCGAATTACTTCGCTTGATGAAATTCCTCAGTTGCTAAATGTACTACGTGGGACGATGTCGTTGGTTGGACCGCGACCATTGCCTGCTTACCATTTTCAGGATCTGCCGGAGCAAGTGCGGTTCCTCCGTGATAAAGTACAACCGGGTATAACGGGTTTATGGCAGGTGTCCGGTCGTAGCGAAGCAGGGACGGCGGGTATGGAAAAGTGGGATCCCTACTATGTGCGCAATTGGTCTATCTGGCTCGATATCGTAATTCTCGCACGAACATTTAAGACCGTCTGCTGTGCCAAAGGCGCGTACTGATTTATCGATTAGCTTAAGGCTGGTTGAGGCACTGCGGGCTGTCAGCTTATGGCTGTTGGCTACGTATTCTGATAATCAATACTTGTTTGGCGGTAATTATCGGGCATGCCGATGTCGAATCGCCGACCCTTAATTTTTAGCCCGACAAATCCTTCTTCCTGTCGCAGCCTGTCCAGGCAAGAGGTCAGTTGAAATTCTCCGCCTTCCCGCATATTTCGAGTGATATTATCTTCCAGTAGTTCAAAGATATGTGGCGTTAGAATATATTGCCCGAAGATCGTTAGGATATGCCCGTCCTTTACATCCTGTGTTGTTAGATGCTCCCGTGCATAGTCGATTGAGGGCTTTTTACAAAATTCGGTTATAGACAACAGACTATCGCCTTCTTCCCAAATACCGGTCGCACAGCCAAAGTTTTTTACCCTTTCTTCAGGGGTTTCCTGCAGACCCACAACGCTTCTTCCGGTGCGTTCATAGAGTTGTATGAGTTGCTGTATGCATGGCGTGTCTGTATCGAATGCGAAAAGATGATCGCCGAGCATTAAAATAAAGGGCTCGTTGTTCCCCCATTCCTTGGCACAGTACACCGCATGCCCAAAGCCTTCCTGCGATTCTTGAATTAGCAGCGTGTCTTGGTTGCCAATGTCCATGATGTGCTGCATATAGCGCTGATCTTCTTTGGGGAGTTTGTTGACATGTTCGATGGCAAGGTGTCGGTGGAAAAAATCCTCGAACAGTTCGCGATCAGCTTCCTGAATGATAATTCCAACGTCTTCGATTCCGGCATTCAATACCTGTTCCACGATGGCCATAATTACGGGCTTGGTCCGACCGTCACGATCGATGATTGGAAACATTTCTTTCTTTAGTGTTTTGGTTGATGGAAAAATCTGATTGCCGAATCCAGCGGCTGGGATAACTACTTTTCGCAGCCGATTGAGCGATTCGATATCGAGTTTCATGCATGGCATCTTCAGATCACGCTCAATAATTTCGATCACTTTTTCCTGCGACGGTTGATCTTTTACCAGACACTGAGCTGTGCCATCGCCTTGAGAGCCGACTCCCTTACCTCCGAGAATGAGCGGTTGGATGGGTTCGTAGGCCAAAAGCTTGTGAAGCACGGGTGAGGTTAGCTGTGTGGGGCAGGCGGGTTGTAGGTATTCGTCGAATTTGGCCTGGGCTTCATTCATCAGCTGTCTAATGAGAGCGACATTTCCTGCGCGTATTGCATCCGAAGCACGCAGATTAATGTCGCTATTAATCGGACCCAGATATTCCTGCACCTTTCGCTGTGTCTCGCTTTCGGCAAATGGGTAGCACTGATTGAGTTTGGATAATATTTCTTTTGTGTCCTTGAGGGCTTTCAAGTCGACGATCACGTAATGGAGCGGTTCTGGAACATTCAATTCCTCAACATCCAACCGGTCACCATCAAAAATCATTTTAACCGGCCGATTGCCGTAGGCGCATCCCTGATCGAGGCGACCGCAGCGGGAAGGGGTGGTAATTTCGCCAAGGTAGGCATATTCCATCTCACCGTCATTTTCAGATCATATATGCGGTTGAATGCCGGGGCGACCATTACGCAAATTGCCGCAGATGACGATAGGCCTTTCTGAACGGGTAGATCCGTATGGTAGTTGTCGATTTCAAGACCGCGTACGCGGTAAAGCGTGAGAATCTAATACGCTACGCCCGCGGCATAACTAGCAAATCCGCCCTTCATGGCCTCTTTAAGCAATGCTTCGCGCTCCATAGGAATCTCAAATGGGCTCTTGCGTCTGCCGTCTTCAAACGACGCTTTAAGAATAAGCTTGTCTGGATGCGGCTTCACTTCGGCGTATAGGCCTTGATTGGTTCCAACGATCAAGGCGGCGCCTTTATCGATGTCGGTATTGATCGTCGATAACCACCTGCCCAGTCTGAGTGTTCACTGAACAGGCAGATGCGTCCCGGCACAAATATATTCATTAGATTCTCCGATGAATAAAAGTTATATTTCATGACATGTATTCAGAAATCAGGGAAGCCTAAAGCCCCGGTTCTTCCGGGCTTTTTTTGTGACTTTGCAGTTTAGCTTGGGTAGTCTCCCTCCATTGGAGAATGACTATGGAAATACTGATTCGAAATGTGGAGTTGGATGGTTCGAAAACGGATGTGTTGATTGAAGGTAACCGCTTTAAAACCATCGGAAATAATCTCGATGTTCAAAACTCCCCGATATTGGAAGGAGATGGTTTGGCAATTATTCCAGGCCTTGTAAATGCTCATACCCATGCATCGATGTCTTTGATGCGAAGCTACGCGGACGATAAAGAACTTCATGACTGGTTAAACAACTATATCTGGCCTTTGGAAGCTAAGCTGACGGAAGAGGATATTTACCATGGTGCGCGTTTGGCCTGTCTGGAAATGATTAAGTCGGGTACCACTTGCTTCAACGACATGTATTGGCATTTTCATGGAGTTGCCCGTGCAGTCGAAGAAATGGGAATGCGTGCGATGCTTTCCTCGGTATTCATCGATTTGGGTGGTGCGGATCAGGCGGCGCAACAACGCGATATGACCATTGAGCTGCATGAAGAAAGAACGCGCTACTCTGATCGAATCCAGTTCGCCTTGGGACCCCATGCAATCTACACCGTTTCTGCCGAATCCCTACGTTGGATAAAGTCGTTTTCCGATGCAAATAATCTACCCATTCACATTCATATTTCTGAAACAGAAAAAGAAGTTAAGGATTGTTTGTCCCTGCGGGGTTTGCGCCCCATTCAATGGTTGGAAAAAATAGGATTTCTTGGGCCGAATATAATCGTTGCCCATGCCGTTCATGTGACGAATGAGGAAATTTCCATTCTTGCCCGTAATCAGGTTAAGGTAGTCCATAATCCGGTATCCAATATGAAACTGGCCTCCGGCAGTTTTCCTTATGCCCGTATGCGTGATGCAGGAGTACACCTATCTCTGGGTACGGATGGCTGCTCTTCGAACAATAATTTATGCATGTTGGAAGAAATGAAGTTTGCTGCATTACATGCCAAGCTTGTTCACAACGATGCCACCCTGCTTCCGGCTGCCGAAGTGTTTGATATGGCCACCGTAAAAGGAGCAGAAGCACTCGGTTTGGATTGCGGGAAAATCGCTGAAGGGATGTTGGCGGATTGCGCACTGGTTGATCTATCGAATCACAGACTGTGTCCTGGGTATCAACTGATTGATGACCTTGTTTACAGCGCGGATTCCAGCTGTATCGATACCGTTATTTGCGATGGGAAGATTCTAATGAAAAACGGCTATGTGGATGGGGAAGAGGAAATTATTTCCGAGGCACGCGCTTATAAAAATCGGTTCCAATGATTGGAAGATCGGGAGGAGGATTACTTCCAATCATTGAAACCAGGGAGATAAATTAGGTAAAAGCGACAACAACCATTAAACAAATCATGGCGAAGCCCGTAACGACCATCGATATTTCAACAGCTACAATTGACCATGTTTTCATAGGACACCTCGTTCTTAGTGAATGGTTATATAGCAGATATCGAACCATGTTTTTGATGGCATCCAAATTTACCTTGTTTGCACCCTTTTTAAGGGATTTTGGCCGGGGGAGAATGATGAGTGCTATCACGAACGAGAAAAAGAGAAGTAAAATCATCATCATTCCCCAAACTTGAATAATAGACGAAATGGATTGAACCGATAAAAAAGCCTCTTAGACTCGACTAAAACACGGAGAATATACCTATGAGCTCAAAATCGTATAAGAAAGAGCAGCGTCCTTTTTCGTTACAAGTTGTTGATGGTGTTGAACGAGCACCCAGCCGGGCCATGCTTCGAGCTGTTGGTTTTAAGGATGCCGATTTTAAAAAGCCTCAGGTTGGGATCGCATCGACCTGGAGCATGGTTACTCCCTGTAATATGCATATTGACCGTCTTGCAAGAGAGTCAGTGAAGGGCGTTGATGTATCTGGAGGAAAAGGCGTGATCTTCAATACGATTACCATCTCCGACGGCATTTCCATGGGAACGGAGGGAATGAAGTATTCATTGGTATCCCGAGAGGTCATTGCTGATTCCATTGAAACGGTTGTCGGTTGCGAAGGGTTTGATGGTGTCGTCGCCATAGGTGGATGCGATAAAAATATGCCGGGTTGCCTCATGGCGCTTGCCCGATTGAACCGTCCTTCCGTATTCGTTTATGGCGGCACAATCCTTCCGGGAAATTGTGGCGGAAAAAATGTCGATATCGTTTCTGTATTTGAAGCGGTTGGACAATTTTCCAAAGGTGAAATAAATACAAAACAACTAAAAGAAGTCGAGTGTACCGCCATTCCCGGAGAAGGATCCTGCGGCGGAATGTATACTGCAAATACAATGGCCTCGGCGATTGAGGCCATGGGGATGAGTCTTCCGAACAGCTCATCGCGTGTGGCTTCATCAAAAAGTAAAGATGAAGAATGCCACGCAGCCGGCCGAGCTGTAATGAAGTTGATTGAAAAAGGAATTAAGCCTTCCGATATTTTAACCCGTGCAGCGTTCTTGAACGCGATCACAGTCATTACAGCACTGGGAGGATCAACCAATGCCGTTCTTCATCTGATCGCCATGGCACGTGAAGCCAACGTGCGTATCTCGCTCCGTGATTTTACTGCCATCGGCAAAAAGGTGCCCGTGCTCGCGGACCTCAAACCCAGCGGAAAATATTCGATGGCTGAGCTTGCCGCAATTGGCGGGGTCGCACCGCTGATGGCCCGATTACTTAAAGATGGATTACTTGATGGCGACTGCCTCACGGTCACAGGAAGTACGCTGAAGCAGAATCTGGCAGGGGTTAAGCCTTATCCCAAAAAGCAGGATATAATTAGACCCTTTAATCGCCCGATAAAACCGGAAGGGCATTTGGTTATCCTTAAAGGAAACCTTGCGCCGGATGGTGCTGTGGCCAAGATTTCAGGTAAAGAGGGATTAGAGTTTTCAGGGAAGGCCATTGTCTTTAATTCCGAAGAGCAGGCGATGAAAAAAATACTGAGCGGTTCGGTAAAAGCCGGGCATGTGGTCGTGATTCGTTATGAAGGACCGCAGGGTGGTCCGGGCATGCGTGAGATGCTTGCGCCGACTTCAGCAATCATGGGTAAAGGGTTAGGGAAAGACGTGGCACTGATTACTGATGGCCGTTTCTCTGGAGGAAGCCATGGATTCGTTATTGGGCATATCACGCCGGAAGCGCATGTTGGAGGTCTTCTTGCCGTCGTTAAAAATGGCGACATTATAACGATCGATGCCAAAAAACGAGTCATGACATTGGACGTATCCAAGGCCGAAATTAAACGACGATTTGTCGACTGGAAGCAACCGAAGTCGAAATACAAAACCGGCGTCCTTGCTAAGTACGCTAAACTCGTATCTTCTGCATCCGAAGGCGCGGTAACGAGCTAGATACCTGTATTATTTATAACCACCGATCGATGCATCGCTTTGCCTAATGCAAAGTTTGGAGATTACCTATTATGAAAGTTGAAATATTTGCCCTTTGTGATGCGGCAACCGATAACCGCGGGAAGCTGAATATACTCGGAACATTCGACCAGATTTATGCGGTCAAGATGCCTGTTGTACATCCGGCTTGTGCGATCGCATTACGTTTGCGGTTCGATAAAATAGAAGAGGGATTACATAAAGTAAATTTGCAGCTCATCAATCCTGACGGGGTTCCGGTTTTGCAAGCAATGGAAGGGAATGTAAACCCCCGCATGGGGGCGGATGTCGGATCGGTGGCCGTTAATTTAATTTTAAATTTTCAAAACGTTAAATTTGATGACTTTGCGGACTACCAGATCAATCTTTCGATTGACGATGTTGCAATGGCAACGCTGCCGCTGAGGGTTCGGGATATGCCGCGGCCTGAATTGGCGTAGTATCCGTAAATAGGGCTCTTCACGGAAGTACATTTTAGGATCAACAGATGAATAACGATTGGTTCTGGAGGGTCGGGCTCTGTTCCGACCTATCCCGGTGCGGCCTCTCCAGCGTTAGAACGACACAGAGACCGTCCCTCCAATACAACCATCAGATGATCGTCTTATTCTCGATTCATGCGTAATTCCGTGACGAGTCCCTTTTTCATTGTTCGAAAAAAACATCGCAATAATTTTTTCCCCCCGCCGTTTTACATCCATCAATAGCGATGAAGTTTAACCTCAGGAGGTATCACATGAATACGCAAGCATGGAAACTGACAGGACTGGCAATGGCCGTAATGGGTTCGTTGACGTTAGTACAAGCAGAACCCGGTGAAGGTGGTGGTGAAGGTAAAAAAGGCGATAAGGGCGGCAAGAAAGGTCAGCGACCCAGCCGCGAACAAATACTGGAAAAATACGATACCGATGGCGATGGCGAACTTTCCGAAGCGGAAAGGGAACAGATCAAAGCCGACCGCGAAGTGCGTGGTGATGGTCCTGGAGGAGAGCGTCCTAGCCGTGAAGAAATGATAGAGAAATTCGATGCGGATGGTGATGGAGAGCTCAATGAAGAAGAGCGTGCTGCAGCTCGTGAAGCCATGGGTCGTCGGAAAGGATCCCGTGGTCCTGGCGGAGAGCGCCCCAGCCGTGAAGAAATGTTGGAAAAATTCGATACCGATGGTGATGGCGAGCTTAGTGAAGAGGAACGTGCCGCCGCTCGCGAAGCGATGGAAAAACGCAAGCAGAAGCATCAGGACGAAGTCTAATATAATTTAAGACATCACGGGATGTCAGGGAAACGGCGCATGGGAATCTTCCCCTTCCATGCGTCGTTTTCGATGTTACGTCATTAGTATTTCCTGTTCATAAGGAACTCGGCAATCGCCCGAAGGGTTGAGGTGTCGCTGGTGATTCGATCCAGTGCGGCAATGGCTTCCGTTGTTAGTTTTAGAACTTCAGCTTGTGCTGCCTCCATGCCATGTACGGCCGGGTAGGTCATTTTATGCTGTTTTATATCGGAGCCGGCCGGCTTACCAAGTTCTTCATCCGTTGATGTTTCATCCAGGATGTCATCTTCAATCTGGAAGGCCAGACCGATTTTTTCGCCAAATAAACTTAGACTTTCCAAATCATCATCGTTCGCTCCGTTGGCCATAGCACCCATACGAATGGCAGCACGAATTAAGATGGCCGTTTTATTCATGTGTATGAATTTAATCAGATCTGCATTGGGTTGTTTGTTTTCTGCGGCCAGATCCTCAACTTGACCGGCAATTACGCCAAGAGATCCGGCCGCTCGGGCCAGCTCTAACGAAAGGTCCGAGTTGCCTTTTTCCGCCAGTACTTGAAAGGCCTGAAGTATGAGGGCATCGCCCGCGAGTACCGCATTGGCTTCCCCAAACTTTATATGGCAGGTCGGCATTCCGCGGCGGAGATCATCATCGTCCATGCACGGAAGATCGTCGTGGATAAGCGTGGAGCAATGGTATAGCTCGACGGCAATGGCCGAAGCCATAACCGATGTTTTTGACTGACCGAAAGGCTCCGCCGCCGCAATGCATAGTATGGGGCGGATTCGTTTTCCGCCCGTAAGTACGGAATAGCGCATGGCTTCGTGCAGGATGGTTGGTCGGGTGCTGGCAGGAGGCAGGCATTCGTTGAGTGCCGCGTCGACCAGCGTCTGTTTTTCTTTCAGGTAGTTGGTTATATCCATAAAAATTTCTCAATAGGGTCCGGAGTGTATACGGAAACTTCCAATGGTTGTAAAGTCAGGGATTAGGGGCGAAGTTTTGCAGGATCTCTTTCCATGTGTCGCCACTGCCAATGGAACTTTGCAGGGTGTCGCTTAAACCATAGAAAACGCATGCTGCTTGTTCGGTTTCTGGATCTCGCCAGACATACACTACCGCTTTTTGAGTGCTCCGTACTTCGTCATCTGAAATGACACCGTCATTATTAATATCGGTCCCGTTCTGGGCTGCAAGCAGGATGGTGTAGAGCGTGTCGCGTGGGTTGAAGAGTTCGTAGCTATTGCGGAAAAATGCTTCCTGTTCCCAGGTATTCAGATCCGTTATGACTTCCTTGTAAATGTCTGTTCCATAATTGGCCGCATGGGTTGGCCAATCGTTTCGATCAAAATACTCGATGAACGCAGTGGCCGCAGCGGACGCTTGCGACGAGGTGAGTTGCCGGACAGGTGGCACGTTGTATCCATCGAGCGGAAGATTCATGAATGTTGATGCGATAATGTCGGGATGGGGCGAGTATGGATTAATACGTCCAGCGGTTGGTGGGCCATGCGGATAGGGGGATAGGTTTCTGAGAATGAACCGGGTGTCGTCATCATCATATTCTTCAAGCATCTGGAACGTTTTCCAAGGCTTGTTCACATCATATAGAAAATAGGTAAATTCCCACGGTGTGTCGATTCGGTCAATATTACGAACGACGATCTTGTCGGTGTCATCGGGCGTTGTAATAAACTCTGCAATTACGACATCATTATAGCCACCAATCGAACCGGCACTGGAGTTTTCCCCAACGACTATGTCTTCTTTCCATTGGTTCGTTGATTGGCCTTCCCAGTTGAGTCGAGGATCAACACAAGACATCGATAAGGAAATTCCGATAGATTCATCCACAGCAGTCGCGGCATTGAATAGATTGGTATAAAGTTCTCTTGCTGCCGGAAACAGCTCATTCTCCACGGCTGTTTGAAGCGGCAGGCTAAGGTTAATTACGCGGTCAACCATGGCGCCGGAATCCTCTTCGCAATAGATAAGCGGGAATTGAATATCGGTTCGCATATTCTCAAACAGCGTTTCTATCTCATTCGTGTTTGAAACTTCGGTTTCGTATTGGCCGCCATACACTAAATAGTCGTAGGGATCTAACCCAGGCGTTGTAATATCGGTCGGTAGCAGATTGATATCCGCCCAGTTTGTTGCAGCACCAAAAAGTTCTTCAGGGAAGTCGACCCCTTCGGCCATGGCCTCAGGATCGTCGATCAGGATCGTGAACGTATTCTCCGTTTCATAGCCTATGAATGGATACCAAATTTCAAGCTCCAGTTCATAGCTGTTGGAGATAATAACGCTTGTAACTTCAAAGATCACGTTGCCTTCGTCATCCTCACCCGTTTCCTCAATTTGTGGGGAGAACATAAAGTTGCAGGTTAATGCGAGTTCGTTAATGAGGGGGACCGGTTCAACGGACTCATCAGTATACTCGTCGTGTTCATCCTCGGGGATCGTGTCGGTATCGAGGTAGTCACGTAGTTGATTCAGCACAAAATCAGGATTGGCGATGCCGGTTTCCGCAAGTTCAGCGCGGATGAACTCCTTATTATCGGTTACCGTAGTCCAGTTTGTTCCCATAAAGGTGCGAGCGTCTTCTCGGGGATCGAAGGAGAACGTGGAGAAGGATGCGATAGGGGAGTCGATGACATAGGGTTCATCCCGTTTGTTCAGCGTCATGACATCGCGTAAAGTTTCAAATCGTCTCCATGCATTGGCGCGGTTATAGGTGAATGCCAGTCCTGCTTCTCCTGTTGTTATCACGGTTCCATCGCTCGCAAATAGTGGTGCAGATGATTCGCTCAGCTCATCGAGAATCTCTGAAGTAAGCTGAACTTCGGATGGACTGACTCCGGAACGACGCTCCACTACTTCGGGAGAAGGGTTTGTATGAGACCCACCTACATGATTTGCATCAAGCAACCCGGATGTATTGATTATGATATAGCCAATTCGGCCCACGGTATTTGATCCGGAATCCGGCAAAGTTTGCCATCTTGCCGAGCTAAGCGCGCTATCAAATTCGGCAGCAATGGATGTATTACCTATTGGAAAATAATCCTTCTCTATGGAGAAATCCAGCGTGCTGACTAAATAGGGATCATTACCTCTAGTCAGCGGAGAACCTTTTACAAAAAAGGATGGGTAATTGGTGCCAACCGTGTTTTCGATGTCCTCCAGCGCTCGCGTTAATGCGGTGTTGAGCAGCTGGCGAGTTTGGGCCGTGGATAAGTAGGCACGGCCGGCGAGGCGTTCGGTGCGGGATTGCGCAGAAAACGCGATGATCAAAATAGTCAGGATCGCCAGAAATCCTAAGACGATTACCAGCGCAGCACCGCATTTAGAAGATCGGCGAGCAGGGGGCACGGTGAATTTCGTTTTGTCGAAATCGTGTTGGCGGCGACGAATCACCGCCTGCCCATAAGTTGTTCTCTTAGTCGTCATATTAAAAGTTGAGTTGGCTGGTTCCTGTATTACGCATGAAGATGCGGCGGGTATAGATACGTTCCCGTTTCGCGAGAAAATCCTGCGCCGCGGTATTTCCTTGCGCATTGTAGATTCGCATCGCCTGCTGCAGATTTTTTGAGGAAACCAATCCGAAGGCAACATCAACGAATCGGGGTATGTCATTCGGATCGGGTGGACTACTATCAGTTCCGGTGGCACTAGTATTGTTGGCGTTTGCTACAAATTCCAGAAAGGTGAGACTTGCATGGTTTTCTAGACCCTCGGTTCTAGTTAAGAATTCAGTATAGTCCGTGCTACGAGGATCTTTCTTGCTGCCGCCTTGTATGGCCCAGAAGTCCCCGCTTTGGGACGAGGGTGTTGTGTCTGGATAATAGTAGTCGGATTGGTTGATGAGGTTTGATATTGCCCCGATTCCCGTATTGAATTCACTAATGACAAGTTTATTAAAAGCAGGGACTAGTCCGAAATCGGCGCTTTCTTTACTCTTAATTCTTAGTCTCATTGGAGCGGTATCGCGCGGATTTCCTTCCTGCACTCGGCGGACGGCGGTCGAAATGAAATAGAGTGAATTACCGGCAGATGAAGAATTAATCCGGAAAGCCACGTTGGTTCGGATGAGCGTCTGGCTGACATCCTGTTCGAACATGTCTAGCAATAGTCTGGCGGTTTCATCGATCAAAACCTGCTCTTTGCCTTGGTCGACCGCACGCATGCTTTCCGTAAACACGCGGGAGATCATCAGTGCAATCAGGGCGAGCAACGTAATGGACACGACGATTTCGAGCAACGTAAATCCGTTTTTTGGCTTTGAGCTATTCATCATTGATTCGCCCAGTTGTATATTTCCGTATAGAACGTACGCGATGTACCGTTCGTGTTATAGCCCGGCCAAACTTTCAGGGTGAGTTCCTTGACGTTGGAATCCTGATTCGCCGCAGTGAGTTGGAATGAAACGGTGTGGCCATTTTTTCCGATTCCGCTAGTGAACTGGCCGCTGGTAAGATCGAGCGGGTTTTCCTCATAGTCCTTAACCGTCCATGAGCCATCGGGTGGGACTTCGCTCCAGTTAGTAGAAGCGTGGTAGTAGTTAAGAACCATATCGGAAAAACTGACTATATTCAGGTCGTCGTGCGACTTCGCCGAGGAGTCTAGCGATGTGCCGAGCAGGCCGGTTATGGCAACAATCCCGATCGTTACTACCAGCAACGCCAGCATGATTTCGATCAAGGTAAATCCCCGCTTATAGCTCTTTCCAAGCATTGGAATTTTCATGCGCATTACTCCGCCAAAACGGAGGCCTCCCCGTTTGTATCGTAGAGTGTGTCATTGATTCGGCTTCTTCCGGTCGTATCATAATGAATCTGCTTGCCTTGATCGGAAGACCGTACCAAGACTCCATCGCTATTATACAGGCCTTCTGCCAGAAAGATCCAATGTGTGTTGGAACCGATTTTCCCGCTAGGCTTATAACCTAGAACCTTGTAGGTGGAACCTTGTATATGCAATAGATTATTTTTGTTAAGGGCACCATTCCATGTTTTAGCAGTGGCAATTAAGATGTTTTCAGGAACTTGTTGATGAGTGGTATTATCGAATACAATACCCGTTGGAAGCACTTCCCATTCAGTCATAAAATAACCCGATTCCTGAGGGACGGCTATCGTTGGGCCAGGAAGATTGGTGTGAATATTGATCGTGAAGACGGCGTAGGCGCGATAAGCGAGATTGCTGTCGGTCTGGCCTTCGTTGAAAACGAGGTAGGTGGGCTGGTTTTTTGAAACGGCATATTGTCTGGCAAGTTTGGCGGCGGAGTGCACGGCGTTGGCGGCTCCGTCCAGTTTGGATTGGCCGGTGATGCTATCCAGTGAAGGCAGGACAATTGCGAACATGATTCCGATGATGGCGATCACCACCAACAGCTCAGCGAGGGTGAACCCATCACATTTGTTAAGCGTACGTTTTACCTGCATGAACAGAACATATCCAAACCAATTCAGTGCGGGTATGTTTTTTTCGGTTTATTTGAAGATGATTTAGAAGTGATCGAAACAAAGAGTGCTTGAGTAAATCAAATGAACATCAAATACCCGATTATTCTGTGGTCGAATCCCGTCTTTCCCATGTGATTTCCATCGCGATGTATTCCCCGGTCTTGGCATTGATCCCGACGCGCGAGTCGTAGGAGGGCGATCCATCCGGAAGCTGGTCTGCGTTCGTATACCAGAAGATTACGATGTAGACATCATCGACAAGGATAGCCAGCGGTTCTTTGTTCCGGTCATAGTTTCGGTCGGCAACCTGTTCCATAGCAATACGAACCGCCTCTTCCGGAGCCAGCATGCCGGGTTGTGGTTCGGATTGGAGTGGCTGACTATGGAGCACTCTTCGATGCAATTCCTTCAACCCATTGGATAAACTTGCTAGATACTCCTCGGCCTGAGGAGTTTCATCCACCATGCCTGCACCTGTTTCTCGGCTGGTCCTAATGCCTACGACCCCGCGATTCAGACCCTCAGTAGAAATGAACTCACCTGTCTGTGCATCGATTGCGATGCGGCAATTAGCCTGGATCTCCGGTACGAAAGGGATTGTCATAATTTTTATAAGAGATGATATAAAAACCATCGATCAAGGCGATCTCTGGAGGTCGATTGGTATTGCTTGATACTCATCTAAACCCTTCTGAAAGGGCTGATATTTCCTTAAGCTAAAATATAGGTGCCTCCCTCTGGCCAAGCAATACGGCTGACCACCCGAGGATGGCGTCTCCAATTGGCAACGAATCGAAGGAGGCATGGATGAAGTATTACAAAACGATGACGAAATACAACTGCGGAATCGATCTGCATACGAGGCGGTCAGGGTCATTTCCTAAAATTCTCCAACTACCTGAACTCAAACAGTTTGAATTTTAGCTAGAAAACCCCACCACCTTCTGCTCCCATAGGATGGATGAAGACTGTAAATCCTGATTGGAAAAAGCCGGGCTCCGCGACGCGGGGCGAAAAAGATAAACTTGAAGTTGTCGTAGTGCCCAAGGCCGAACCTGGGCGTTTCGACGAACTCATGGGCGACCTGCACTATCTCGGATCGGCCAAGCCGACCGGAGA